>JACPVT010000041.1 GCA_016191685.1 Rhodospirillales bacterium
AACAACGCGCGCTGGTGCGACGCGGTCTGTCGTGCGCATGGCCATCCGGGCCGCTTCCTGCCACACGTCTGGGTCAATGCCGAGACCGTGCCGCGTTTCTATCCCAACGCCGTCACTTTGGCCGTGGGCAACACCGCGCTCGAGGAGCAGCGCTCCACGATCAAGATTCTCCAGAAGTCGAACCTGCCGGGCCGCTGGTCCGTCAAGGACAGCTTCAACACGCTCGACCTGTCGCGCCGTGGCTTCGAGTTGTTGTTCGACGCCCGCTGGATCCGGAACATGATGCCCGCTTCGGGTCCCTCGACCGACATCGCCTGGCAGCGGGAGACGAAGGGAACGGCCCTGCTGCCGTACGACGACCCGGATTTCGCGATGTTCACGGGACGCCGCGGATTTCGTGTCGTGGCAGGCTTCATGCTCTACCGCGCCGAGGAGGTGGTTGGCCTCTCCAATGTCGTCGCCGAGACGACCGATGCTGCCGCCGTCTGGCATTCGCTGACGCTCCTGGCGGCCCAGACCTTCCCGCGCCTGCCGCTGATCGGCTACGAGTCGGGCCGCGAGCTGGAGGCCGCCGAAGCCGCGGGCTTCGAGCGCGGCGACCGGCTGCGCGTCTGGGTCAGGTCGAAGGACTGAAGCCGCACGCCTCCAGCGCCGCCATCATGTGCGGCGGCGGCGGGGCGGTCACCGTGACCGGCGGCTTGTTCGTCGACAGCGCCAGCACGATCGCGCGCGAATGCAGATGCAGCTGCTGGCCGGGTTGGGGCCGGCCGTAGAAACGGTCGCCGATCACCGGGCAGCCGGCATCGGCGCAATGGACCCGGATCTGGTGCGTGCGGCCGGTCTCGGGCTTCAATTCCAGCCAGGTCATGCCCGGCGCGCGGCCGAGCGTGCGATAGCGCGTCACGGCGGTCTGGCCCTTGTCCGAGACTTTCACCGTCCAGCCGGTCTTGCTGTTGAGTTTCAGCAGCGGCTTGTCGAACACGCCTTCGTCTGCGGGCGGCGCGCCCTCCACGACAGCCCAGTAGGTCTTCTCGGTGGCGTGGCTGGAAAACAGACGGCCGAGCTTGGCCAGCGCCTTGGGATGACGGCCCAGCACCAGCACCCCGGAGGTGTCGGCATCGAGGCGATGGGCGAGCGCTGGCGGCCGCGGCAGGCCGTAGCGCAGCGCGTCGAAACATTCCTCGAGATTGGGCGCGTGACTTGGCCCGGCATGGACGGCGAGGCCGGCCGGCTTGTCGATGACCAGGATCAGCCCGTCGCGATGCAGTACGCGCGCCTGGATCTCCTCGGCCGACAGCGGTGGTGGCCGCTTCAAAGTTCCGGCCATCGCGACAGCCAGTCCTCGGAGTTCTCATAGAGCGCCGCGGCGCGCAGCACCGAGGCATCGTCGCGGAAGCGGCCGACGATCTGCAGGCCGATCGGCAGGCCCTCGGTGTCGTAGCCGCAGCACAGCGTCAGCGCCGGATGGCCGGTGATGTTGAAGGGCATGGTGTAGGGAAACCAGTTGCGCCGCAGTTCGCCCGCCTCGATGCCGTCGATGCGGATCGGCTCGAACAGGTCCTGGTCGATCGGCAACGCGGTGCGCGACAAGGTCGGCGTCACCAGATAATCGGCTGTTTCGAACCAGCGCTGCACGCGACGGAACAGATCGGTGCGCTGGAACTGGGCGCGCTGGTAGTCGGCGCCGCTCCACTCGGCCGCCATCGCGACCTGGCGCACCAGCGAGGGCGACATACGGTTGTCGTCGCGGCGGATCAGATCGTCGAAGCGTGCCTTCCAGGTCGTGTGGTTGATCACTTTCCAGATCGGCTCCATGTCGGGCAGATCCTCGTCGAGTTCGACAAGCTCGGCGCCCAACTCGCGAAACTTGCCGAGCGAGCGCTCGAACGCGGCGCGGACATCCCTGGCCACCCTCGTCCTGCCGAATGTCGCGCTGAAGAGGAATCGCTTGCCCTCGAGCGTGCCTTCGGGCCGGGCGGCGGCGACGTAGTCCTGCGGTGCGAGCCCGATCGACCAGGGATCCGACGGATGCGGCCCTGCCATGGCCTGCAGCATCAGCGCGGTGTCCATCACCGTGCGCGTCATCGGTGTCACATAGGTGTAGTTGCCGAAAGCGTCGGCCACCTGGCTGTGCGGGATCACGCCGTTGCTTTGCTTGAGGCCCACCATGCCGTTGGCCGCGGCCGGAATGCGGGTCGAGCCACCGCCGTCGGTGGCGATGCCGATCGGCCCGATCCCCGCCGCCACGGCAACCGCGGCACCGCCGCTCGAACCGCCTGATGTATATTCGGCACTCCAGGCGTTGCGTGTGCGGCCAAACAGCGGCGCGTCGGTCAGCGCCTTGTGCCCGAACTCCGGCGTCGTCGTCTTGCCGAACAGGATCGCGCCCGCGGACTTCATGCGCGCGGCGGCGACCGCGTCTTCCTTGGGAACGTTGTCCTCGTGCAGCAACGAGCCGAAGGTCGTGCGCACGCCGGCGGTGTTGACGAGGTCCTTGGCGGCGAAGGGAATGCCATGCAGCAGGCCGAGTTTCCCACCTTGCATGACGGCATTTTCGGCCGCATTCGCCATCTTCAAGGCGTGCTCTGGAACGAGGGTGATGAAGCAGTTGAGCACCGGCTGCAGTTTTTCCGCGCGCGCCAGCACGGCTTCGGTCAATTCGACTGGTGAGACTTCCTTCGCCGCGATTCGTTCGCGCAACACGGAGGCGGGGAGGCGAGTGAGGTCGTCGCTCATTGCTTCGTCGTCTCGACCGGAGCGCGTAGCGCGGAGTGGAGAGACCTTCTCTCTACGATAAAGGGCTTAGACGTGGAAAGAAGGCCTCTCGGCTTCGCTTCGCTTCGCTCGAGGCGACGGGAGCTCACTTGAGAAGTCCACGACTGGCGAGATTGCGCATCAGGGCCGATACGCCGAACGTCCAGGGCGGGATCTTGTCGCAATGGTTCACCCTGTTGGTGAGCGTGCCGAGCTTCGGCGAACGGATGGAGACGAGGTCGCCCACCATGTGGGTGAAGCCCAATCCACCCGGCGTGCGCGGCTCGGTAGGGGCAAACAGCGTGCCGGTCATCAGCACCATGCCGTCGGGATACTGATGGGTGTTGCCCATCGCGTGTTTCACAAGATCGGTCGGATCGCGGCTGATCTTGGAGAGATCGCTGGCGCCACGCAGGCGGAACTGGTCGGGGCCGGTCACTTCCAGTTCGACCTTGGCCTTGCGCACATCGTCGAGACTGAAAGTCTCGTCGAACAGGCGCACGAACGGGCCGATCGCGCACGAGGCGTTGTTGTCCTTGGCAATGCCGAGGAGGAGCGCACTGCGGCCCTCCATGTCGCGCAGGTTGACGTCATTGCCCAGGGTAGCGCCCACGATCGCGCCCTTGGCGTTCACGACCAGGGTCACTTCCGGCTCGGGATTGTTCCAATCGGAATCGGACCGGATGCCGATCTCCGCGCCATAGCCGACCGCGGCCATGGCCGGCGCCTTGGTGAAGATCTCGGCATAGGGACCGATGCCGACTTCGAGGTAGGGCGACCAGGCGTCGCGCGCCACCAGGGTCTTCTTCAGCGCCTCGGCCTCGGCCGAACCCGGCTTGATGGTGCTGACATCGGCGCCGATGATGGAATTGAGTTCGCCGCGCACCGTCTCGGCCCGCGCCGGATCGCCCTTGGCATGCTCCTCGATCAGCCGCTCCAGCAGGCTGACGGCAAAGGTGACCCCGGCCGCCTTGATCGCCTGCAGGTCGATGGGCGCCAGCAGGGCCGGCATGACCTCTTCCAGCGAACCGATGCGCTCGCCCGGGGTGCGGGCCAGGGCCAGCGGGGCGGTGGAATTGCACAGATCGGCGACGGTCGGGGCGGCCGAGGTGATGTCGAAAACCCCGTCGGATCGCACTGCGACAACGCTCGGACCCGCTTGGGGGCCTTTTCGCCACACCCGGCCGATCAGGATGCCGGCGGTGCCGTCCTCGGGAAGAATCTCGCTCGACAAACCTGCCACTGGACGTCTCCGGCGCTTCGTTGCAGAAAAGGCGCGCCACTCCCACGCCACTCCCTTGGGGAAATCAAATCATGGCCGCTGCGCGGATCAAAGGTGTTCTTTCGCCCGTCGTCACGCCCTTCAAGCGCGATCTGTCGCCCGATGTCGGCCGATTCATCGCCCACTGCAAGTGGCTGCTCAGCCAGGATTGCGGTCTCGCCGTGTTCGGCACCAATTCCGAGGCCAACTCGATGTCGGCCGACGAGCGCATGGGCCTGCTCGAAGCCGCCGTCGCGGCCGGCGTGCCGACGGCGCGCATGATGCCGGGCACTGGCGCCTGCTCGATCAACGAGGCGGCCAAGGTGAGCGCGCATGCGACCAAGCTCGGCGTGTCGGGCGTGTTGATGCTGCCGCCCTTCTACTACAAGGGCGTTCCGGAGGAGGGGCTGTTCCGCTTCTTCTCGGAGGTGGTGCAGCGCGTCGGCGACGAGCGGCTCCGCGTCTATCTCTACCACATTCCGCCGGTGTCGGCGGTGCCGATCACGCACAAGCTGGTCGAGCGGCTGATGAAGGCCTATCCGAAGCAGGTCGTCGGCATGAAGGATTCGTCCGACGACTGGGCGCATACCAAGAGCATGATCGACGCCTTCGCCAAGGACGGCTTCGACGTCTTCTCGGGCAACGAGAAGCCCTTGATCGAGAACGTGAAGGCCGGCGGCGCGGGCTGCATCAGCGCCACCGCCAACATCAATCCCGGCAAGATCGCCGAGACCTATCACAAGTACAACACGCCGGAAGGCGACAAGCTGCAGGCCTGGATCAACGACGTGCGCGGCGTCATGCAGGGCTACGTCATGATCCCCGGTCTCAAGTACTGCATCGCGCACTATGGCGCCGATCCCGCCTGGGGCCCGGTCCGCCCGCCGCTGGTCGAGACCGACGAGAAGGCCGGCAAGGAAATGATCGCCAAGCTCGACAAGCTCGGCTTCACCATGCCGGGTCTCAAGCAGGCGATGGCTGTCGCGGCGGAGTAGCCGCCCGACCTCGGTGTCATGGATCCAATCAGCGCCCTGTTCGACGTGATTGCGGAAAGGGTGGCGCGGCTGATGCCGCCCAGGACCGCACGGATCGTCGGGCGATGCTGCTTCGTCGTGTTGGTCTTGCTCGTCGTCTACGTCGCCGTTTCGATCGTGCACGCGTAGCGATTTGACATCGACGCATCCGAACCGCTATAAAATGCTCATGCGCACGACCCTGTCCCAGAACGCTTGGTATTTTACGCCCCTTACATAGGCGGCGCGAAGGGTCATGACTCAACGAAGCCGCCGCATCCCGGCGGCTTCTGTGTTTCTGGAATAGGCCTCCGGGCCGCGGCGGGACCGCAACCGGAGGACGACATGTCGATCATCGAAGCCGAACCTGAAGCGATAGAACCGCCCTTGCAGCCCTTGCCGATTCGCGTCCGGCTGGCGGGGCCGCGCGATTGCGAGGCGCTGTGCGATCTGCTGGACAATCCAGCCGGTGCCCGCGAGCAGGTACTCACCTGGCTGGAAAGCCCTGGGACCACGCTGCTGGTGGCACAGGGCGAGGTCGGAATCCTGGGCGTTGCCGTGCTGCTGACGCGCGTCGTGCCGATACACGGCACCGGGGCGCACAAGGTCGTCGAGGTCGACAACCTTGTAGTGCGTGCCGACCTGCGCGGCCGTCGCATCGGTCGTCGCCTGCTTGCAGCCGCCGTCGAATGGTCGCGCCAGCGCCGCGCCGTCCAGGTCGAGGCGGTCGTGGGCGACGTCAACCGCGACGCCCGGCGCTTCTACGAGAATTTCGGCTTCCTGGCGGCCAACGATCGGCTGGTGTTGGCGGCGTGATGTCGATCCATGTGCGCCCGGCTGTTCTCGGCGACGAGCAGGCGCTGGGCGCCCTGTTCGCGGAGCTGGACGCGGTCCAGTGCCGAGCCCGGCCGGATTTCTTTCGTCCGTTCGACGGGCCGGCGCGGACCTGGGAGCAGGTGGGCAAATGGCTGGCCGGCCCCGACTCGACCGTGCTGGTAGCCGAGGATAGGGCCGGGGATGAGGCAGCCGTCATCGGCCTCGCCTTGTTGCTGCCGCGACCGCCGTCGCCGTTTGCCGGCGCCGTGCCGAGCAAGGTGGTGGTGCTCGACAATCTCGTGGTCCGTGCCGATCGGCGCGACCGGAAAGTCGGCGCAAAGCTGGTGGCGGCTTCGATGGAATGGGCGCGCGGTCGGGGCGCCAGTCATGTCGAGCTGGGCGTCCATGCCGTCAACCGCCACGCGCTGAGGTTCTACGAGCGTCTTGGCTTCAACGTGTCGGTGCACTGGATGAGCCGGGCGGCATAAGCAATCAGGGCGGGCCGGGTACAATGTGATATGCTCATCCTTCTTGCACACCCAGTGCCGGACAAAAGTGCAGGAGTTGCCGTGGCAAAGAACAACACAAAACAGACGGCTATCACCAAGCCACCACCCGTCTTGAAGCAGACGATGGCCAAGCCGATTTCGGGCTACACCGACCCGGCGGATCTCCGGACCTTGATGACGAATGCCAAGCGGCTGGGCCGTGACGATATCTGGCGCGAGGCGTTCCGCCGGCTTTGCTCGCTCGAGGGCGCCGACCAGACCGACCCGTTGCATCGCGACTTCTACCAGACGCTGGCGGCCTACGAGCAGTTGCTGACCCAGAAGAACGGCCGTGCCACCCGTGCGAGCCGCACCCGCCTCAAGCTCAAGAGCAAGGGCGTGGTCCAGTGCCTGGAGGACTGGGCACTCAGCAAGACGCCGACCGAAGGCTATGAGCTGCTGATGGCCAACGGCCTGGCCGGGCTGACGGGCGAGAGTCTTGTGCTCAAATACCCGGAGCAGTTTTCCGCCGACGCGATTGCCGCTGCCAAGGCGCGAATGGCGGCGAACGCCGATCAGGCCGCCTGACGCCTCGCTTGCCGAGCCGGTGCCGGGGATGATCTGATCGCTGGAGGGAGGCGGTCATGAACATCACCCTCACGGTCAACGGCGAGGCCCGGTCCATCGCCGCGCCGGAGACGACGTCGCTCCTCGAAGTGCTGCGCAACCATCTCGGGTTGATGGGCACGCGCTACGGCTGCGGCCTGGAACAGTGCGGCTGCTGCATGGTGCTGGTCGACGATCAGCCGGCCTATGCCTGTACGCGTGAGCTGGGTACTGTGGCGGGCCGCAGGGTCGCCACCATCGAAGGGCTCGGCACGCCGGCCGAGCCGCATCCGTTGCAGCAGGCTTTCCTCGACGAGCAGGCCGGTCAATGCGGCTATTGCCTGTCCGGCATCCTGATGTCGGCCAAGGCACTGCTTGACCGCAATCCGAACCCCAGCCGCGCCGATATCGTGACTGCGCTGGACAAGCACCTCTGCCGCTGCGGCGCGCACCAGCGCATCCTGCGGGCGGTCGAACGCGCGGCGGCGTCGCTCCGTAACGGGAGGCCGGCATGACCGCGCCCGTCCTGCCGGCAAGCCTGGTCGAGAACCCCCGTCTCGATCGCTGGATCAAATTCCAGCCCGACCGCACCGTGCGCATCGCGACCGGCAAGGTCGAGATAGGCCAGGGCATCGTCACCGCCATCGGCCAGATCGCGGCAGAGGAACTCGACCTGCCGCTCGATCGCATCGCTGTGCTCTCGGGCGATACGACCGATGGTCCGAACGAGCTCTACACGACGTCGTCGCTGTCGGTCGACGTGTCCGGCGGCTCGGTGCGGCTGGTCTGCGCCGAGGTGCGGGCCAAGGCCCTCGAACGCGCGGCGCTCCGGCTCAACTGCGGCCGCGACGAGTTGTCGGTCGTCGACGGCCGCTTCCTGCAGAATGGCGCGGCGACCGGCCAGGATTACTGGACGGTGGCCTCCGAGATCGATCTCACCCAGGCGGTGACGGGCACCGTGCCTCCCAAGCCGGTCGCGGCCTACAGGGTGGTCGGCCGGAGCGTGCCGCGCGTCGACCTGCCGGCGAAACTGAGCGGCGCCGCTTTCGTGCACGACGTGCTGCCGGCCGATGTCCTCCATGCCCGGACGCTGCGCCAGCCCAACCGCGGCGCCGTCCTGGCGTCGCTCGACGAGACCGCGATCCAGCGCGCGGCTAAGGGCGAGCTGCAGATCGTGCGCGAGGCCAATTTCGTGGCCTTCGTCAGTCCGGTCGAGAGCGTGGCCCAGGCCGCAGCCGTTGCCGCGCCCCTGCATGCCAAGTGGAGCAATCTGCGGCGGCTCGTGCCCGAGCAGCAGGAAGCCGCCTGGCTGAAAGGCCAGCCCAGCGACGACAGGCACATTGGCGCGCCGCCGCCGGCATCTCCGCCCAGGAATCTCGTGCAGGCGACTTTCTCGCGGCCCTACATCGCACACGCCTCAATGGCGCCGTCCTGTGCCCTGGCCGAGTTCCGCGACGGCCATCTCACGGTGCGCTCGCATGGCCAGGGCATGCATCCACTGCGCCAGAATCTGGCGGCGGCGCTCGGCCTGCCGATCGAAGCCATCACATGCCAGCATCTGCACGGCGCCGGCTGCTACGGCCACAACGGCGCCGACGATGCGGCGCTCGACGCGGCGCTGATCGCGCGACACCTGCCCGGCAAGTGCATCCGCTTGCAATGGCGGCGCGAGGAGGAGTTCGGTTTCGAGCCGGTAGGCCCCGCCATGCTGGTGACCCTGCACGTCGACCTCGACGATCGTGGCCGGCCGGCGGACTGGACGACGGAAATCTGGAGTCCGACCCATGTCCAGCGACCGGGCAACGGCACCGGCTTCTTGCTGGCGTCGGAGGCGATGGCGAACCCGCCACCAGAAGTGGCGCCGTTCGATCCCTCGGAGCCGCGCGGCGGCGGCGGCACGCGCAATGCGCTGCCGATCTACGACGTGCCGGCGCACCGCATCGTGCATCACCTGGTGATGCGACCCCCGGTCCGCACCTCGGCGTTGCGTGGCCTGGGGGCGCTGCCCAATGTCTATGCCATCGAATCGCTGATCGACGATCTGGCGGCGCGCGCCGGCGAGGATCCTGTCGCCTATCGTCTGTCGATCCTCTCCGAGGCACGCGCCCGGCGGCTGGTCGAGATGGTGGCCGACCGCGCCAGGTGGACGTCGCGCGGAGCGGGGGGCGCGGGCAAGGGCCTCGGTCTCGGTTTTGCCCGCTACAAGAACCGCGCCGCCTATGCCGCCGTGATCGCCGCCGTCACTGTCGACGAGACGGTGCGCGTCGATCGCATCTGGTGCGTGGCCGACGCCGGCCTCGTGGTGAACCCCGACGGCGCGCGCAACCAGCTCGAGGGCGGCATCGTCCAGGCGGTGAGCTGGACTCTCAAGGAGCAGGTCCGCCTCGACGACCAAGGCATCGCGTCGCGCGATTGGGACAGCTACCCGATCCTGCGCTTCAGCGAGATCCCCGAAATGCAGGTCGAGTTCGTCGCCGCCGCCGGCAATCCCGCGCTCGGCGTCGGTGAATGCACGGTGGGCCCGACGGCGGCCGCCATCGGCAACGCCGTCAACCACGCGCTCGGCGTGCGGATCCGTGACATGCCGCTGACCCGCGAACGTATCCTGGCGGCGCTGGCCTGAGGCGTCAGGCCGGCTCCTTGTCGCGCGCCTCCCACATCTTCCTGAACGCCGGCCGCGCCTGGCAGGCGGCGAGCCAGGCCTTCACCCTGGGGGCTGCCTCGAACAGCTCCGGTGCGGCCTGGGCGTAGCGCACGATCTCGGCCACGTTGATGTCGGCCACGGTGAAGCGGCCGCCCACGAGATGGCCGTCCTTGGCCAGCGACTTGTCGAGGACCGCGAAGGGTCCTCGCAAGGCCACGACGGCGGCATCGGCGATCTTGGGATCCTTGGGGCCTTTGGGATTGCCGACGCGATGGTAGACGATGTTGATCGAATGCGGCTCGACTTCGGTCGCCGCCCACAGCGCCCACATGCCCATTTCGCCTTCTTCGCCGACGTTCGCGGGCGCGAGCGGACCGCCATGCTTCTTCGCGAGATAGAGGTTGATGGCGAGCGATTCGTGGAGGATCAGCCCATCGTCTTCGATCGACGGGATACGGGCGTTGGGGTTCACCTTCAGGAACTCGGCCGAGCGGGTGTTGAGCGGCGCGCCGGGGGCCTTGGCGTCGGGCAGCCGGTCGTGCTGGATCACCGGCACATGCTTGAAGGGGAGGCCGAGTTCGTTCGCCAGCCAGATGTTGCGCGAGGCGCGGGAACGGTAGACGCCATAAATCGTGAGCATTGACTTTCCTATTATATCCTACTAGTATCCTGTTTGAAACGTGCATATCGTTCATAAGGCCTTGCGTGCCGGCGGCACAGCGCGTTCGAGAGACGCGATGGGGAAAACAGGGCGACTTTAAAAACGCCGTTTGGTGTCCCACGACACAAGGCCGACCGGGCGGCATAAATTGCGCGGTTTCAAGAGGTTACGGAGTGTGACGTAGGTCGTTCATCGACGTGAACCGGTGTCCCACGGAGGAGGCGGAAATGAAGGCCGAAAGGAAGTTCGAAGCGGTCAAGGACGCCAGCCACCTCTACGAGGTCGAGCGGCGGGCGCGCCATGCCGAGCGTCCCGGCTTCCGGATCAGCGAATTGCAGCTCTCGCCAAGTCAGACGGTGCCGTGGCACTACCACACCAACATCAGCGACACGTTCTATGTGCTGGAAGGGCAGATGCGGCTCTTCCTGCAGAATCCCAAGCAGGACGTCAGGCTGGGTGTCGGCGAGAGCTTCGTGGCTGTCGCCGGCCGGCCGCATCTGGTGACGAATGCCGGCGAGGGGTCGCTCACCTTCCTGATCCTGCAGGGCGTCGGCGAGTACGACTATGTGCCGCTGGTCTAGGAGATGAACTGGGCGCGCAGCTCGCGCTTCAGCACCTTGCCGGTGGCGTTGCGCGGCAGCACATCGACGAAGGCCACCGACTGCGGCACCTTGAACTTGGCGAGCCGGGCGAGGCAGTGGCGGATGATGTCGCCTTCCTCCAGCGCCTGGTCCGGCTTGCGCACGATGATGGCCATGCCGACCTCGCCCCAGCGCTCGTTGGGCACGCCGATGATGGCGGCGTCGGCCACCTGCGGAAGCTGGAACAGGATGTTCTCGACCTCGGCCGGATACACGTTCTCGCCACCCGAGATGTACATGTCCTTCCAGCGGTCGACGATGTAGACGAAGCCTTCCTCGTCCATGCGCGCGGCGTCGCCGGTGTGCAGCCAGTCGCCGGTGAAGGAGCTCTTCGTGGCCTCGGGCTTGTTCCAGTAGCCCGGCGTGATGTTGGAGCCCTTGATGAGAAGTTCACCGATGCCGCCCGGCGCCACGTCGTTGCCTTCATCGTCGACGATGCGGATGGCGGTGTGCATCAGCGCCTTGCCTGCCGAACCGAGCTTGCGGATGGCGTCGGCGGCATCGAGCATGGTGCCGGCCGGGCTGGTCTCGGTCATGCCCCAGCCCTGGACCAGCGGCACGCCGCGCCCGGTCCAGGTTTCCAGGATCGAGAGTGCACAGGGCGCGCCGCCGACGCCGGCGATCCTGAGACGCGAGAGATCGGCGCCCTGGAATTTCGGGTGCTGCATCATGAACTGATAGGGCGCGGGGACGGCGAAGAAATGCGTGATGCCGAGCTTGGGATCGGACAGATAGTCGAGTGCCAGACCGGGATCGAAGGCGCGCATGATCAGGATCGTGCCGCCGGCATGCAGCACCGGGTTGGCGTAGCAGTTGAGGCCGCCGGTGTGGAACAGCGGCAGCACAACGAGCTGCACGGTCTCGGGCGTGATCAAGGCCGGGATGCCGAGATTGACGCAGTTCCAGAACACCATGCCGTGGGTGATGATCGCGCCCTTGGGATGGCCCGTGGTGCCCGAGGTGTACATCACCATGGCGGTATCGTCGTGGCTGAGGGCCACCGGTGCGGACGCGGCGGGCGCTTTGTCGAGGGCGCGTTCATAAGGACTGTCGGGCCGCTCGTGATCGATCTCGAGCAGATGCTTCGAGAGTGCTGCCGCCTGCGGGGCGAAGGCCTTGTCGTGGATCAGCAGCTTGGGTGTCGAGTCGCCCAGGATGTATTCGAGTTCGGGTACGGTGAGGCGCCAGTTGAGCGGCAGCATGATGGCGCCCAGCCGTCCGCAAGCGAACTGCACTTCGAAATACTCGGCGCAGTTGGGGGCGAGCAGCGCGACGCGGTCGCCACGGGCGATGCCGAGCGCCGACAGCGCCGCGGCGAGTCGATCGGTGCGCTCATCGAGTTGAGCGTAGGTGAACTTCCGCGCCGTCTGCAGGTCGTGGATGGCGAGCGTGGCCGGGCGGCGGCCGGCGTGGTGGGCGATCCAGTCGTAGGCGGCGGGCACTCCAAGCATGTCAACGGTCTTTCTGCACGACGCGAGCGGGTGGAAAGTGGCCGATGCTAGGGTCGCGGTCGGTCGCGCGGCAAGGGAGTTCGTGCTAGACAAAATGGCATGAATGACATGACCCCGCCGGTGCAGGATCGGGCGCCGCCCACCTTCAATCCGCTCGACCCCGCGTTCATCGCCGATCCCTATCCGTTCTATCGCGCGCTCCGCGAGACCGCGCCGGTCTTCAAGACGCCGCAGGGCTTCTGGCTGATGACGCGCTACGAAGACATGGCCTTCGCGCTGCGCGACAAGCGCTTCGGCAAGGACTTCGCGGGTAACAACATACGCCGCTACGGGACCGACCGGATGGAAGAGCCGGCGATCGCCAGCCTCGCCAACACCATGCTGGTGCAGGATCCGCCCGACCACACGCGGCTGCGCGGCCTGGTGACCAAGGCCTTCACCGCCCGCCGCGTCGCCGACATGCGGCCGCGCATCCGGGCACTGGTCGACGAACAGCTCGACCGTGTCGCGGGCAAGGGCGAGATGGACGTGATGCGCGACCTCGCGCATCGCCTGCCGGTGATCGTGATCTGCGACATGCTGGGCATCCCCGAGGAACACCGCGCGCCATTCCTGGCCGGCAGCAACATCAATGGCCGCATCCTCGAGCCGGTGCCGATGACCCGCGAGGAGCTCGACCAGGCCAACATGAACACCAAGATGGCGGGGGTCTATTTCAACCAGCTTTGCGAGCTGCGCCGCCGCGAGCCCAGGGATGACCTCACGACTGAACTGGTGCGGGCCGAGGAGGCGGGCGACAAGCTCACCGCAGCAGAGCTCGAGGCCAACATCGGTCTGCTGTTCGGCGCCGGTCACGAGACCACCACCAACCTGATCGGCAACGGCCTGTTGGCTCTGCATCGCCAGCCCGACCAATGGGAGCGCCTGAAGGCCGATCCGTCGCTGATCGCCAACGCCATCGACGAACTGCTGCGCTTCGATTCGTCGGTGCAGCTCACCGGCCGGGTCACCAACGCCGAGGTCTCGGTCGGCGGCGTGACGCTGCAGGCCAGCGAGAGCATCGTGATGTTGCTGGGGGCTGCCAACCGCGATCCTGCGCAGTACACGGACCCCGACAAGCTCGATGTCGGCCGCCAGAACATCCGGCCGCTGTCGTTCGGCGGCGGCATCCACCATTGCCTGGGCGCCCAGCTCGCACGACTCGAAGCCGAACTGGTCTTTACCGCGCTGATCGAACGCCTGCCAAACCTGAAACTTCCGGAGAAGGACGCGCCGGCATGGCGGCGGAGCTTCACGCTGCGCGGCCTCAGCAAGCTGCCGGCGGTCTGGCACTAGGCATGGCGGCGCAGTGGCGGGGAGAGGGCAGCCAGCATCAGGGCAAGCGGCCCTACCAGGAAGACAGCTGGGCGCTGGTCACGCTGGGTGACGGCTCGCTGCTGGCCATCGTGGCTGACGGCATGGGCGGCCACGCTGGCGGTGCCGTCGCAAGCAAGCTCGCCGTCGATGCCTTCGTCCATGCTGTCGAGCAGGGCGGCGGCCTGGCCGACGGTCTGC
>JACPVT010000042.1 GCA_016191685.1 Rhodospirillales bacterium
ATTGCCGAAGGTGTCGCGCCACTGTTCGATCACTTCCGGAATGCCTTTGTCGATCTCCGTGACAGTTGGCCGAATGGTCTTGATCTCGCTGATCGGCCTGGCCCCGGGAGCAGCGGAAACTTCCGGGCGCAGCGGAATGGCGAAATGCCTGGCACTGATCTTCGCCGCCTCCAGTGAATAGAGATACTCCATGAAGAGCTTTGCCGCGTTTGGGTGCCTGGCGCCCTTCATGATCGCCGACGGCGCGATGATGAGCACGGAACCGTCTGTCGGGTATGACATGGCCAGCGGATTGCCGCGCGCTGCGCTGAACAGTGTCGAGACATCCGCGCCCGCCGCCACCTGGCGCTCGCCGGCGTTCAGTACCGTGACCGTATCGTTGATCGATCGTCCTATCAGCGGCTTGTTCTTCTCCAGCCTCTCAAAAAAAGACCAGCCATAGAGGTTCTTCATGGCCAAGGCCCAAGCGCCGGCATAGCTCGAAAAGCCGGGGTGCCCGATCGAAATCTTGCCCTTCCACTTGATGTCCAGAAGATCCGGCCACTTCCTGGGAGCATCCGCGATCTGCACTTTCGCAGCATTGTAAGTCAGCAACACCAGCCCGGCCGATGTCGCGTGATAGAAGCCGTCAGGGTCGACCTTCCGGAAGATTTCGCTGATCTTGCTTTCTCCCACGGGAACATACTTCTCGAACCGGTTTTTCGCTTTCAGCCGGACGAAGTGACCGACGTCGCTCGATGAGAAGACGTCACAGATCGCCTGGTTGTTCTTGATGTCCTGCAACAGGCGCTGGTAGGCGACCTGCGCGGTGGCGCGCACGACATTGACCTTGATGCCATGCATCTCGGCGAAGCCCCGTCCCAACGCCTCGGCACCCTCCGAGGCATAGTGTGCGACGTACCATGTGACCTCGCCCTCTTTCTTGGCTGCTTCTGCGAGCACCGCGAGTTCCGCACGCGCACCGACTGGCGCGAAGGCGAGCGCAATGACGGCGGCCAAGCGCGCCAAGCCCTTCATGATTGCCTCCCAGGACGTGACCGTCTTATTGTTGTAGGGATACGATCATATGCAAGGTCACGCGACAAGCGTGCGGCGGAAAGAGCGCGCGTATGCCGGAAAACGAGCGATCCGCCGACTGGGCCGCCTATTACGACAAGCTGCGTGACCGCCCGCCGCGTCGCACGCTGCTCGCCGCGCTCGATGGCTTCAGTGCGACGCCGTCGGGGGCGCTCGCCCTCGATCTCGGCTGCGGCGACGGCCGCGATGTCATCGAGATGCTGCGTCGCGGCTGGCGGGTGATCGCCGTCGACGCCGAACCCGAAGCCTTGCGCCAACTGCAGGCTCGGGACCTGCCGCCCGGCAGCGATGTGACCTCAGTCGTCGCCCGCTTCGAAGAGGTCCCCATTCCTCTCGGTGTTCTGCTGATCAATTCCAGCTTCGCGATGCCCCTCTGCGAAATTCAGGCCTTTCACGACCTCTGGGGACGCATCCGGGACGGACTGCCGCCCGGCGGCCGTTTCAGCGGTCAATGGTACGGGCCGCGCGACAGCTGGGTGGGCCGGCCGGGCATCACCTTTCTCAGTCGCGAAAATGCCCTCTCGATGCTCGAGGGCTTCAACCTCGAAATGTTCGAGGAAGAGGAAGCCGATGGAGTGACGCCGCGCGGCGCGGCCAAGCACTGGCACATCTTCCATATCGTTGCGCGGAAGCTCTGACGCCTGCCGAAGTGGACAAGGCAGCAGCCGGTGTCCGACACTCCGGCGCCTGATCGAAGGAGGCTCCATGACCGCCGTTCCTGTCACTGCCGAGATCGCCAAGCGGGCTGCCCATCTCGCCTGGAACGACCTGCCGGATGATTTGATCGAGCGCACCAAGCAGTGCCTGCTCGACTGGTTCGCCGTAACCGTCGCCGGCGCGCAGGAGGAACTCACCGACATCCTGGTGGCCGAGGCGCTGGAGGACGGCGCCAAGGGCTCGGCAACCCTGGTCGGCCGCGCCGAACGGGTGCTGCCGTCGGCGGCGACCCTGATCAACGGCGCCGCCAGCCATGCGCTCGACTACGACGACGTCAATTTCGCCATGGGCGGCCATCCGACCGTGACAGTGGTCCCCGCCCTGCTGGCGCTCGGCGAGCAGATCAAGGCCTCCGGCCGGCTGTTCATCGAGAGCTTCGTGGCCGGTTACGAGACCTCGGGCCGCGTCGGCCGTCTCGTGGCTCCCAGCCATTACCGGAAGGGGTTCCACGTCACCGGCACGGTCGGCTCCTTCTCGGCCACCGCCGCTGCCGGCCGCATGCTGGGTCTCAGCGACAAGCAACTCGCAGTGGCGTTCGGCATCGCCGCCACCCAGGCCGCCGGCCTGAAGTCGAATTTCGGCACCATGTGCAAGCCGCTGCACGCCGGCACCGCCTCGGAACATGGGCTGCGCGCCGCGCGCCTCGCCGCCAAGGGCTTCACCGCGCGCGGCGATTCGCTGGAGTGCGACCAGGGCTTCGCCTCCTCGCAGAGCGACCACATGAACGCCGATGCCGCCCTGGGCGAGCCGCCGCAGGGCTGGCATCTGCGCAACAACCTCTTCAAGTACCATGCCGCCTGCTACCTGACGCACGCCCCTATCGAATGCGCCAAGGAAATCCGGCTGAAGAACAACTTTCCGCCCGAGCGGGTCCGCAAGATCATGCTGCGCATCGACTCGGGCTCGGACAAGGTCTGCAACATCCCGCATCCCACGACCGGCCTCGAAGCCAAGTTCTCACTGCGCCAGACCATCGCCATGGCACTGACCGGGGTTGATACGGCAAACCTCGACTCCTACAACGACGCGATCACGCAGGATCCGCGCATCCGGACCTTGCGCGAAAAGGTCGATATCGACTTCAAGCCCGACTGGGCACACTCGCTGGCCGAGATGGCGATCCAGCTCGACGACGGCACGACCATCGAGGCCTCGCACGACTCGGGCATCCCCTGGGCCGACGTTGGCAAGCAGCGCCAGGCGATCGAGGCCAAGTACGAAAGCCTGGTCACGCCGATCCTGGGGGCCGCCGGCGCCAAGCGCCTGCACGATGCCATCGAACGCATCGACAGCCTGGGCGACGTGGGCGAACTGGTCCGCGCATCCGCCACAAGTCAAGCTGGCAAAGCCTAACGGAGACAGAATGTCGGAGGATTTCAGGGCGCGTGCCCGGCTGGTGCCGAAGGGCAACCGCTACGAGGATTTCGAAGTCGGGCGCATCTTCAAGCACCACTGGGGCCGCACCATCACCGAGTCGGAGAGCACCCTCTTCTCGACGCTGACACTGCATTTCAATCCGCACTATTTCAATGCCGACTACGCCCGCGCCCACGGCCATCCCGGCATCGTTGCCAATCCGCTGCTGGTCTTTACAACCGTCTTCGGCCTCACGGTCGAGGACCTGAGCGAAGGCGGCGGCCCGTTCCTCGGCGTCAACGAACTGACTTACCACCAGCCCGTCTATCCCGGCGATTCGCTGCGCGCTGAATCTCAAGTGCTCGACCGGCGCACCTCGGACTCCCACAAGGGGTTCGGTATCGTCACCTGGCACACCAGGGGTCTCAACCAGCGCGAAGAACTCGCCATCGATTTCAAACGCACCAATCTCGTTCGCCTCAGGAATCCGTAAAGATGACTTTCCTCACCGAAGAGCGCCGCATGATCCAGGAGCAGGCGCGCGAGTTCACGCTGAACGAAGTGCTACCCGTCGCCAATAAGCTCGATCCCGAGAAGGGCGACATCCCGATGGACCTGCGCGACAAGATGGCGGCGCTCGGTTACTTTGGAATCCTCATCCCCGAGCAATATGGCGGCCTCGGCCTGGGTTGCTCCGAGTACTGCCTCGTCACGGAAGAACTGTCGCGCGGCTGGATGAGCGTCGCCTCGATCATTGCGCGCGGCAATCTGCTGATCGGCTCGCAGATGATGAGCGAGGAGCAACGCGCGCGTTACCTACCACGCATGGCCAAGGGCGAGTTCCTCGGCGCCTTCTCCATGTCGGAGCCCAACGCCGGCTCCGACATTTCCAACATCTCCTGCCGCGCCAGGAAGGACGGCACTGGCTACCTGATCAGCGGCAACAAATACTGGTGCACTTTCGCCGACGGCGCCGACTTCCTGATCATCATCGCCCGCACCTCCGACGCACCCACAGGCAAACGCCATCTCGGCCTCTCCATGTTCTTCGTCGAGAAGAAGCGCGGTGAGCTGCCCAAGGGCGTCAATGGCGCGCCCATTCCCAAGATCGGCTATTTCGGCTGGAAGACCTACGAACTCGCCTTCGACAATTTCCACGTCGAGGCCGCCGACATGATCGGCGAGGAAGGGCAGGCCTTCTACTACGCCACTGCCGGCCTCGAGACGGCGCGCGCCCACACGGCGGCCCGTGCCATCGGCCTCGCCCAGGGCGCGCTCGACGATTCGATCCGCTACGCCGGCGAGCGCCGCCAGTTCGGCCAGTCGATCTCGGAGTTCCAGGCGATCCGCTTCAAGATCGCTGATATGGCGACGCAGATCGAGGCGGCGCGCCAGCTCATGTATTTCGTCTGCGAGCAGATCGACACCGGCCAGCGCTGCGACAAGGAAGCTTCCATGGTGAAGCTCTTCGCTTCCGAGATGGCCGAGCGCGTCACCAGCGAAGGCATCCAGATCCACGGCGGCGCGGGCTACACCAC
>JACPVT010000305.1 GCA_016191685.1 Rhodospirillales bacterium
ATGCCTCTCTGCCGACGCCGTCGCCGGGAACCTGCGGCTATACCAATTTCAGCCGTTCCAGCGGCAGCACCCTAACGCTCTCGCCGGGGACGTACTGCGGCGGTCTGGCGGTGACGAGCTACAGCAACGTCTACTTCACGCCCGGCATCTACTATGTCACCAACGGCGACCTCTACCTCAGCAGCGTCAACAACGTGACCTGCCCGACCTGCACGGCCGCCAACGGCGTGGCCATCGTCCTCACCCAGACGAGCGGCAACAATGCCGACATCGGCGGCGTCAAGATCTCGTCGGACAACAACATCACGCTCAATGCGGGCAAAACGAATACCGGCGCCTACACCGGCGTGCTGTTCTACCAGGATCGCCGTGCGACGACCGGGACGATGACGTCGACCTCGAAGATCTTCACCATCAGCTCGCTCAATACCGTGACCTTGAACGGCGCCATCTATTTTCCCAACAACCGTATCGACATCTCGAGCGTCAACACCGTCGGCGCAGGGGTCGACGGCTGCACGATCTGGATTGGCCGCTATATCAAGTTCTCGTCGTACAACAACAACTACAAAGGCGGCTGCAGCACATACGGGACCACGCCGGCCTCCATCGTCACGACGACGACTGCCACCAAAGGCAAGGTCTTCGAGTAGCGAGAAGACGATGCTCCGTTCCTTCTGCTCTTGTGCCCGGCGGCTCGGCTTCGATCGCCGCGGCAACCTGATGATCGAGTTCGCGCTCGTCATGCCGGTGCTCTTCCTGCTGCTCGTCGGCATGCTCGATCTCGGCCGCTACGGCCTGCAGAAATCGTCGATGCTGCAGGGCGCGCTGGCAGGCGGGCAATACGCCCTCGTGGCGCCCGACGAGTCGGCCAACATCAACACGACGGCGCAGAATGCCACGGGGTTGACCGGCGTCACCGCGACGAGCGTCAAGTTCTGCGAATGCGTTTCGGGCACGACCGTCGCGTGCACGACCACCTGCAGCGGCGGCGCGACGCTCAAGACCTATGTGACGGTGACGGCCACCAAGGCGTTCAGTTCGATCCTGTCGGTATCGACGCTCAGCTTTGCCGGCATGGGAAGCTGGTCGCCCCCGACGTCGACCACGGCCTCCGTCACCCTGATCGTGCCCTGACATGCCGACGTGGCGTGGACGAAGGCGCGCGGCCGCGGCCGGCCTGTCGCGGCTGACGGGCGATCAGCGCGGCGTCTCCATCCTGGAGTTTGCCCTTGTGGCGCCGCTCCTACTGACAATGACGCTTGGCGCGATCGACGTCGGACGCATGTTCTATGTCCGCCAGGGTCTCGAGTATGCGACCGAGGAGGCGGCGCGCTATTACATGCTGAATCCCAGCGCCGCGAGCTCCACGGTCACCACCCAGCTCCAGGGCAAGATGCCCGGCGGCATGGGGCCGAGCGTCAATGTCGCCTACGCCGATACGGCAAACTGCAACGGCAAGAGCTCCGTGATCTGCACGACCATCACCGCCACTTATTCCTTCAGTTTCTTTGTTGGTTATCTCGGGGTCGGCAAGACGCTGCGCGCGACCGCCCAGGCGGTGCGCCTGTCTTAGAGACGGTCACGGTTTTTGGGGGCGATTTCAATAAGTTGTCCCCAATTATTGGGGGCTTGGTTGCGGTTACCCCCAATACTTTGATACTCTACGGCGTTACTGGCAAATCCTTCGCAGTTGGGACGCCTATTTGGGGTTGGAATGAAGCTGGCGCCGATCTTCAGCGCGGGCCGTGCGCTTATCGGGGCACTCTTGGTCGCGGCCTGCGGTGCCGACCTCGCCGGCTCGAGTTCCAAGGGCGACAGCTACGATTCTTCGGTGCAGCAAGCCGATCAGGCCCGCAAGGCGGGTGATTTCGACGTGGCGATCCCGCTGTACGGCCGGGCATTGCAGGCGAAGCCTGACGGTGTCGAGGCCAAGCTCGGCCTCGGTCAGTCTTTTCTGTCGATCGGCGCCCCCGACGAGGCGGCGGCATTGTTTCGGGACGTGCTGACGCAGCGCGAGAGCAACCAGGTGGCGCGGCGAGGGCTTGCGTCGGCGCTGATCTCGATGGGCCAGCCCGATCTTGCGGAGCGCCAGCTCGAGGCTGCGCTCCAGGCGGATGGCCGCGACTATCGTTCGTTGAACGCGTTCGGCGTGGTGCTCGACATGCAGGGACGACACGCCGAGGCCCAAGCGAAGTATCGCCAGGGCATCGAGGTGGCGCCGGACTATCTGCCGTTGCGGAACAACTTTGCGCTGTCGCTGGCGATCTCGGGCAATCCGCAGGAGGCGATCGCCCAACTCCTGCCGCTCGCCAACAGCCGCGCGGCCGACGGGCGTGTCCGCCAGAACCTGGCCTTCAGCTACGCCATGGCCGGGGACCTCGAGAATGCCTTGCAGGTCAGCCGCAAGGATCTCGACGAACAGAGCGCCCAGCGGCAGCTTTCCTACTTCATGCAGCTCAAAGCCCTGCCGCCGGAAGCCCGTAGTGCCGAGTTGCGACGCAACCCCAACTTCTTTCCGCAATCCGGCGGCGGGGCCTAGGCTGCCAGATCAGGGAGGGTGAGACGATGTGCGGATTCGGGGTATCGGGAATGAAGGCCGTCGTCTGCAAGGTCGTCGTCTGTTGCGCGGTGCTTGCGATGGTCCCGCCAGCGCTCGCCCAGGCGCCACGCAGCACCATCGACATGCCGGCGACGGCCGGCATGCCCGAGTTCCGAGATCCCAAGACCGGTCAGGTCTGGACACCGAACAACGTCGGCCTCGTCCCGGGCCCGAATACTCCGGCCGACCGCGCTTTCGACCCACTGGGCCAGGCCGCCCGGGTCGACGTCGTGGTCGTTCAGAGACCGAAGGTCACGCCTCTGGGCGCGGTCCCGATCACGGCCGGGCCGACGGTGCCGATCGTCAGTATCGAGAACGCCACATTGCGTGCCGTTCCGGAACAGCGCTGGCAGGTCGTGCTCTATTTGAACAACAACAGCGGCAAGACCGTCCTGCCGTTGCTTCACTGCAGCTTCACCAACGGCGGCAAGCCGGTCGAGGAGACGCGCGTCCTGCTGCCGCCGGTCGGCGCCGGCCTGCGCGTGGGACTGACCGTTCACGGGCCGAAGACGAGCATTTTTGTCGATCGCGCCAAGTGCCGGGTCGAGTCGCCCTAGGGGCTGCCTCAACCCTGGACGGAATAGCCGCCATCGACCGTGATGGCGGCGCCGGTGACGAAATCCGATGCTGATGCTGCCAGGAATACTGCGATGCCGGCAAAATCGTCGGGTATGCCCCAGCGGCCCGCCGGCGTGCGCTTCAGCACCGATTCATGGAGGCCCTCCACCTGCTCGCGCGCGCGTCGGGTGAGGGCGGTGTCGATCCATCCCGGCAGGATCGAGTTCACCTGGATATTGTCCTTGGCCCAGGCGGTAGCCATCGCCTTGGTCATCTGAACCATGCCGCCCTTGCTCGCAGCGTAGGCCGTCGCGAAGGCCGCGCCGAAGATCGACATCATCGAACCGATGTTGATCACCTTGCCGGCGCCGGCTTTCTTCATTGCCGGGTACGCGGCCTGGCTGCACAGGAAGGCGCTGGTCAGATTGCTGTCGAGGACGAGGTGCCATTCGGCCGCCGTGAAGTCCTGCGGCTGCTTGCGAACGCTCATGCCGGCATTGTTGACCAGGATGTCCAGCCGGCCGTGGCGCTTGACCGTATCGGCGACCAGGGTGCGGCAGGAATCCTCCTTCAGGACATCGACGGCAATTGCACTCGCCGTTGCGCCAAGACTCTGAATTTCCTTCACGGCAGCTGCGTTCTTGGCCGCGTCGCGCCCGGCGACGACGATCGTGGCGCCGGCCTCCGCCAGGCCTTTCGCCATTCCAAGACCGATGCCGCCATTGCCCCCGGTGACGACGGCCACGCGGCCGGCAAGATCGAAAAGCTTCATGTTGCTCCCTCTTCCTCGATGGGCGCCCTGTATAGCGGACCGGGGGAACCTGAAACAGCTCGGGCCGTTGGTTGCCATGGGCGGCACTGCGCCGCCACGGAGACCGAACATGATGAAGGCCATGGCGTTCGCCCTGGTGGCCTTGTTTGCCGGTGGCTGCGCGGTTGAACACCGGACCGTGGTCGTCGCAGACGATCCCTGCACGACATACGGGTTCACGGCATCATCGGCCGACTACGTTCGCTGTCAGCAGCGTGTCGCCGACCAGCGCCGCTACGGCCGGGTGTCGGTGGGCTACAGCGAGGCGCAAATCGTAGCCGACTCGCAGGTCGCTTGTGCCTCCTACGGCATACCGCGCGGGA
>JACPVT010000155.1 GCA_016191685.1 Rhodospirillales bacterium
GCACGAAATCCTGGCATTAATTTGCTTTTGCCACTGAGGCTTTAGGATTTCTTGGAATAATAAAACTAATTAATATTAATATTAAACTAATTTTAACTTTGAATTTACTATGAAAAGGACCTGAGCGCACACGATTGAGCTTCATCGCCGGCGGGGCAAGCGCGCGCTACCAGATCCCCAACGTGCCCGGTCAGACGCCGGCTTTCACCGTGAACAACATATCCGGCTGGAACAGCTCGATCCTCGACCAGCGGCAGTGGGAGGACACCTACTTCGGCATCGCCTCGCTGCAGAAAAGCTACCAGAACTTCAACATGCAGCTCTCTGGATTCACCCGCTACTCCAACCTCTCCTACCAGCCCGACGTCATCGGCGACCTGCTCTACAACGGCATTCAGCCCTACGCCAACCGGATGAGCCTGGCTGCCGGCGTACAGGGCGATGCCAGCCTGAAGGTGGCGAGCGCCCATACGCTGCGCGGCGGCTTCCTGGTCCAGCGCGAGCGCGTGACCAGCCTGACCAACGCCAATGCCGTGACGCTGGTCACCGATCCGGACAATCCGGATGGCGATCCCATCCCGTCCGGCCAGACCGCGGGCTTCACCCAGGGTTCTGATCTCGTCGGCTGGACTTACAGCGTCTACCTGCAGGACGAATGGAAGGTGATCCCGACCGTGACGGTGAACTTCGGCGCGCGCTTCGACGCCATTTCCGGCGTCACCTCGGAAAACCAGCTCAGCCCGCGGGTCAACGTCGTCTGGGAGCCCGATCCGAGGATCACGCTGCGGGCCGGCTACGCCCGCTACTTCGTGCCGGCCCCGCTCAATCAGGTGAACCCCAACTCGATTGCCGTGCTGTCGGGGACGGCAGCGGCACCCGAGGTGTCCCTGAATGATCCGGTCAAGGCGGAACGCTCCGACAACTTCGACATCGGGCTGACGGTGAAGCCGGTCGACGGCCTCACGCTGGGCTTCGCCGGCTTCTACAAGGCCGCCCAGAACTACCTGGACAAAGGCCAGTTCGGCGCGCCGATCACTCTCGTGTCCTTCAACTACGCCAATGCCCAGGTGACAGGCCTGGAATTCTTCACCAACTACGACAAGGGTCCCTGGTCGCTCTACGCCAACCTGGCCTGGACGCGAACCGTGGCGACCAACATCAACTCGGCGCAGTTCAACTTCGAGCAAGCCGAACTCGACTACATTGCGAACAACTGGATCTTCGCCGACCATGACCAGTCGTGGACCGGTTCGGCCGGCGCGGCCTATGTGTTCAACCAGGACAGCGACTGGGCCACGCGCGTCTCGGCCGACATGCTGTTTGGCCGCGGCCTTCGCACCACCCTCGTCACGCCCAACGACAGCTCGCTGCCAGCCTACGCCACCCTCAACCTCTCCCTCGCCCAGAAGGTCCCGGTCAGCGTCAGCAAGGGCACGCAGGTGCGTTTCGACGCCATCAACGTGACAGACGGCGTCTACCAGATACGCGACGGCACCGGCGTCGGCGTCGGCGCGCCGCAGTTCGGAATGCGCAGGGCCTTCTTCGTGACCCTGTCGCAAAAATTCTGACGCCGAACCGACATGATCCGACAGGGCCGGGTGTGATAGACCTTGGGCCATGCTTACCCAAACCACCCCTCGTGTCGTACCGCTCCAGGGCGGCTCCAACTTCCGAGACCTCGGCGGCTATCGCACCGGCGACGGCCGCGTCGTGCGCTCCGGCACGGTCTTCCGCTCCGCCCACCTCGGCAACCTGACCGGCGAAGACCGCGCTGCCCTCGATCGGCTGGGCGTCCGGACCATCGTCGATCTGCGCGGCGTCAACGAGGCCGCCGAGACGCCGCATGCCATCGACGGCCTTTCCTGCCGTATCGTCGGCGCCCACATCGAGCCCGGCGTCGGCGAGAAGATCCGGGGCGCCGTCGCCGATGGCAGCGCCACGCCCTTCGTCATGATGGGCTTCCTGACCGACCACTATCGCGACTATCCACGCCGCTGCGCGCCGGGCTTCCGTACGCTGTTCACGACGCTCGCCGACGGCAGTCACCGGCCGCTGGTGTTCCATTGCACCGCCGGCAAGGATCGCACGGGCTTCGCTTCCGCGCTGCTGCTCACGCTGCTGGGCGTGCCATGGGAGACCGTGGTGGAGGACTATCTCCGCACCAACGAGTTGTGGACCGGCCATATCGGCCGCTATCCTGAACTCGATGTCGACACCCGCGCCGCCATCGTCGAGGCTCGCACGCCCTATCTCGAGGCGGCCTTCGAGGTCGTGCGCGCCGATTTCGGCGGGCCGGAGCAATTTGCCGAACGCGCGCTCGGTATCGATGCCGCAGCGCGCGAGCGCATCCGGGTGGATTTGCTGGAAGGGTGACTTCCGCGCTACGCCTGACGACATGGCCGAACGCTACGACACTCCCGAACCCTTCAAGGTCGACTTTCCCGAACGGGCGCTGATCGATCTCGACGAGCGGCTGCGCCGTTGGCGGCCGCCACCGGCCATCGCCGACGACGGCTCCTGGGCCTCCGGCACCGATCCGGCATTCCTGGCGGAGCTGGTCGAGTACTGGCGCCATGGCTACGTCTGGCAGCGCTGCCAGGAAGCGATCAACCGCTGGCCGAATTACCTGGTCGACATCGGCCCACAGCGGCTTCACTTCATCCGCGAGCCCGGCACCGAGGTCGAGGACGCGCCGCGACCTCTGCCGCTCGTGATCACCCATGGCTGGCCGGGCTCGATCGTGGAATTCCTCCACATCATCGACGCCCTGGCCCATCCCGAGAACCACGGCGGCGATCCGCTCGACGCCTTCGACGTCGTCGCACCGTCGCTGCCGGGCTATGGCTTCTCGGCGCCACCGGTCCGCGCCGACGGCACTGTGGGCCCGATCGGCCCTCGCGCCATCGCCGGCCTCTGGCACAAGCTCGTCCACGAGAAGCTCAACTACCGCCGTCCGTTCGGCGCCCAGGGAGGTGATTGGGGCGCCGTCGTCTCGTCATGGCTCGCCTTCGACCATCCCCTCAGGGAGGAGAAGGACGACTGGCGCTCGGGCACACTCGGCCTGCACCTCAACATGGTGGGGCTGCGGCCCGGCATCGATCTCAAGACGACCGCGTTCAGTGCGGACGAAAAAGCCTGGCTCGCCAGGATGCAGGCCGAGCTCGACGAGAAGACCGCCTACCAGCGCATCCAGGCGACGCGGCCGCAGACCTTGGGCGTGGCACTGTCCGACTCGCCGGTCGGGCTCGCGGCCTGGATCGTCGAGAAGTTCCAGGCATGGAGCGACTGCGGCGGCAATCCGCTCAACCGCTTCTCGATGGACCTGCTGCTGGACAACATCATGGTCTACTGGTTGACCGGCACGGCAGGCACCGCGACCTGGCTCTACCGCGGCGCCGCCGAGCAGACGCCGCGCGCCCTGCCCGAGGGCAAACGTGTCGAGGTCCCGACGGCATTCGCCGCCTTCCCGGCCGATCTCGCCCCGCCGCCGCCCAGGGAATGGATCGAGCGCGCCTACAACCTGCGCCGCCACACGCCGATGCCCAAAGGCGGACATTTCGCGGCGCTCGAGGAGCCCCGGCTCCTCGTCGAGGACATCCGTGCCTTCTTCCGCCCGCTACGGTTCGGGGCGGCGAACGACTGAGCCTCGGATCAGCGATCCCTGAGCTTGGGATCGATCGCGTCGCGGAGCGCATCGCCGAACAGGCTGATGCCGAGCACCGTCAGCATGATGGCGAGGCCGGGAAAGACGGCGATCCAGGGCGCCGTCGTCGCATATTCCTCAGCGCCGCCCTGCAGCATCAGGCCCCAGGCAGGCACCGGCTCCTGAACGCCGAGGCCGAGATACGACAGCGAGGCTTCGGCCAGAATGGCTTGGCCGACGAAGGCCGACAGCATGATCAGGAACGGTGCCACCACGTTGGGTACCATGTGGCGAAGCACGATGCGGGCATGGCCGAAGCCCAGCGCACGCGCCGCGTCGACATAGGGTATCTCACGGACCGCCAAAGCGCTTGCCCTCACCACGCGGCCACACCGGGGAATGAGCGGGATGGTGATGGCAAGGATGACGTTGAAGACGCCGGTGCCGAACACGGCGACCACGGCGAGGGCCAGGATGATCAGCGGGAAGGCCATCAGCACGTCGAGCACGCGCTGGAAGAGCAGATCGAACAAGCCGCCGAAGTAGGCGCTGGAGACGCCCAGTACCAGGCCGATGGCACCGCCCATGAAGGCCGCGTTGAAGCCGACGATCAGTGCCGTGCGGGCGCCGTAAACCAGACGCGAGAAGATGTCGCGACCAAGCTGGTCGGTGCCCAGAATATGCGCCCAGCTCGGCGCCTCCATCATCGCGTTGAAGTCGTTCTCCTCGGGATCGTAAGGCGCGATCCAGCCGGCCGAGATGCCGGCCACGAACATGACCACCACGATGGCCAGGCCGAAGGTGCCGAGCGGCTGGCGGCGGCAGAAGTTGAGCGCAACGCCCAGCAGCGAACGCTTGCGCTCGGGTGCCTCTTCGACCAGCCCGGCCACTGCAACGCGATTGGGCGCGACGACCGTCATTACGGAAAGCCTTTCACGAGAACCGAATACGCGGGTCGAGCCAGGCGTAGAGCAGGTCGACCACGAGATTGGTGACGACGAAGATGACGACGACCAGCATGACCAGCGCCTGGGTCAGCACGTTGTCCTGGTTCTGCACCGCCTGGACGAACAGCCGGCCGATGCCATTCAGATTGAACACCTGCTCGGTCACGACCAGGCCGCCGATCAGGAAGGCGAACTCGATGCCGATCAGCGTCACCACCGGCAGCAGCGCATTCTTGAGCGCATGCCGGTTGACGATGATCTGCTCGAGCAACCCCTTCGAGCGGGCAGTCCGGATGTAGTCCTCGCGCAGCACCTCGAGCATGGCCGAGCGCGTCATGCGCATGGTCACCGCCGAATAGCGGTAGCCGACAGTTATCGCCGGCAGCAGCACCATGGACAGATTCCTGATCGGGTCCTGCCAGAACGGCACATAGTCGATGGGCGGCATCCACGGCTTGCCGGTGGCGAGGTAGGTGATGTCGAGCACCAGGACCAGCGACATGATGCCGAGCCAGAACGACGGCGTGGCAATGCCGGCGATCGCCACCATGCGCACAATGTGATCCAACCAGGTGTTCTCCCTGAGGGCCGAGATGGTGCCCAGTGGAATGGCGATCAGGATCGCGATCACCGTCGCCATCAATGCGATCTGCAGCGACACCGGCAGGCGTGCTGCGATTTCATGGGTCACCGGGTGGCCCGACCACATCGACGTGCCGAAATCCAGGGTGATGTAGCTCCACAGGAAATCGAGGAACTGCACGATCATCGGATTGTTCAGACCGAGCTGCAGACGGCAGGCCTCGACCGAAGCCGGATCGACGTGAGCGCCGCCAGAACCGAGACGGATCACGCAAATGTCGCCCGGAATCAGCCGCATCAGCACGAACACCAGCGCGGCGGCTCCTACCAGCGTGGGAACCGCCAGCAGGAGCCGTTTTACGATGTAGCGATACATCCGCTTGTCTCCAACGGCGGGCTACTTATCCAGCCAGATGTTGGCGAGGTCCTGGTTCAGGTAGTGGCTGGGACTGATCTTCCAGCCCTTCACATACGACCGCGCCGGCACGATCCGGTACCAGTACGGCGTGATGATCGCATGCGCCATGGTATCCAGCGTATGCTTCTCATAGGCCCGCATGGCGACGCGCTGCGCCTTCGGATCGGTCTCGTACAGCATCTTGTTGTAGAGCTCGACCGACTTGGGATCGTCATAACCGCCGTAGCTCTCGGGATAGACCGTCTGCGGCAGATACTTGCTGGTATCGAGGGCGGGATTGACCACGCTCTGGCAGTTCGCATCGACCACCACGTCGAAGGTGCCGCCGCGCATCGCCTGGAACCAGGGACCGGTCGGCACCACCTTCTGCTCGACGGTCACGCCGATCTTCTTCCACTCGCCGATCAGCCAGGTCTTCGCTGTAGAGCATGTAGGGTTGGTCGACGTTGCGGTTGATCAGCTCGAACTTCAGGTTCTCGGCACCGGCCTCCTTCAGGAGCCGTCGTGCCTCGGCCCGCGCCTTCTCGATGTCCGGCCAATAGCCGACCATCTGCTGCAGCTCTTCCTTGGTCGCCGCCAGCGGCGAGCCCGGGAAGACGATGCCGCCCACGCTGCGCACGATCGCGATCTTGGACAGGGCCGGCGCGCCCTTCCACTGGTCGACGGCCAGCGCCAGAGCGCGACGGACGCGAACGTCGTCGAACGGCTTCTTCTTGTGGTTGGCCGTGATGATGTTGCCGCAGTTCCAGTCGCTGTCCTGGACGACGATCTCCTTGCCGGCTTCCTTCACGAGCTCGTCACGCGCCGACGGCGGCATGCCGCGAAACTCGATGGCCGCGCGATCGCCGCGAATGGCGTCGACCCTCACCGACTGCTTGGCGGCAAAGATGCCCTCGATGGCGTCAAGATAGGGCTGACCCTTGTGGTAGTAGTCGGGATTGCGCACGCCCTTGATCGACTGGCCGATCTCATAGGAGACGAACTTGAACGGGCCGGAACCCATGATGTTCTTCTCGTACCAGTGCGGGTCCTTGTCGAGCGTCTCCTTCTTGTAGATCCAGGTGAAGGGATCGGCGAGCGCCGGTATGAAGGCCGCCGACGGGTACTTCAGCCGGAATACGACCGTGCTGTCGTCCGGAGCCTCGATCTTTTCCACCATCGAGTAGTAGCTGACGCGCGCACTGGTGATGCCCTGGGGCGGAAACACGATCTTGTTCCAGCTCGCCAGCACATCCTTGGCCGTGAGCTTGCTGCCGTCGTGCCACTTCACGTCCGGGCGGATCTTGAAGGCGTAGGTCTTGCCGCCGTCGGTCGGCTTCGGCATTTCGGTGCAGAGATCGCAGACGAATTCGGTGGTCGAGGCCGGATTGTCCGGCGGGACGCGGATCAGCACGCTGTAGTAAGGCGCCACGGCATGCACGGTGGCGAAGGTCGTCTCACGATGACCGTCGAAGCTCGGCGAAGCGTCAGCGGAGATCATGTAGGTAAGAGTGCCGCCCCGCTTCGGCGTTTGCGCACCGGCGGACCCCGCCGCGATCGCAGCCGCCAGGCCGAGTCCGGCCGCCCATAGTCCCGTTCGCAGGCTCATCGTTTCCTCCTTATTCAGCCTATTCTTGGTCGGATTTCGTACTCCGCACTCACACGCCAACTCTTTTCAGTTAACTTCACTGCAGGCCACCCAATGACCGGGCCGCAGCTCCCTCAGGACAGGTCTCGCCCGCTTGCATTCCTCCACCGCCATGGGACAGCGCGGATGGAAGACGCAGCCTGACGGCGGATTGATGGGGCTCGGCACTTCGCCCGGGGCCGGACGGAACTGGCGCGTCGCCTCGACGCGGGGATCCGGGATCGGCACCGCGGACAGCAGGGCCTGCGTGTAGGGATGCAACGGATTGTCGAACAGCTCGTCGCAATCGGCCATCTCCACGATGCGTCCGAGATACATCACGGCGACCCGCTGGCAGAGATGGCGCACGACCGAAAGATCGTGGGCGATGAAGAGATAGGTGAGATTGAAGCGCTCGCGCAGATCCTCGAGCAGGTTGACGACCTGTGCCTGGATCGAGACATCAAGCGCCGACACCGCCTCGTCGCAGACGATGAACTCCGGGTCGAGCGCCAGAGCGCGCGCGATGCCGACCCGCTGGCGCTGGCCGCCGGACATCTCGTGCGGGTAGCGATCGGCAAATTTCGGATCGAGGCCGCAGACCGACAGCAGCTCGCTCACGCGCGCGCGACGCCGGCCGGCATCGGGCTCGACGCCGTGCACCTTGATCGGCTCGGCGATGATATCGCCCACCTTCATGCGCGGATTGAGCGAGCTGTAGGGATCCTGGAAGATCACCTGCATGCGGCGGCGCAGCCCGACGAGGTCCTTGCGCTCCATGCTGCTCACGTCCTGGCCGTCGAACAGGATCTGGCCCGCGGTCGGGCGCTCGAGCCGGAGGATGCAGCGGCCGGTCGTGGTCTTGCCGCAACCACTTTCGCCGACGAGGCCCAGGGTCTCGCCGCGACCGATGGTGAAGTCGACACCATCGACCGCCTTGACGTCGCCGATCTTGCGCGAGAACACGACGCCCTCGCTGATCGGGAAATGCATGGCAAGGCCGCGGACTTCCAGCAATGGAGACGCGCTCCCGACGCCGCTCATGCCGCGACATTCCGCGCCGCGCCCAGCTCGGCACTGCGAAAGCATGCGGAGAGATGATCGGCCTCGCCCGCCGGCGCCAGGGGCGGCACCGCCTGGCCACAGCTCTCGACCGCGAAGCGGCAGCGCGGCCGGAAGGCGCATCCGCCGTCCAGCCTGGTCAGGTCCGGCGGCTGCCCGTCGACGGGATCTAGACGCGCCTGGCGCGGCCGGTCGAGGCGCGGCACCGAGCGCAGCAGCGCGATCGTGTATGGATGCCGTGGGTCGTGATAGATCGCGTCGGCCGGACCCGATTCGACGATGCGGCCGGCATACATCACGTTCACGCGGTGGGCGTAGCGCGCGACCACGCCGAGATTGTGGGTGATCACGACCAGCGCGACATTGAGGCGGAGCGACAGCGATTTCATCAGTTCCAGGATCTGCGCCTGGATCGTGACATCGAGCGCCGTCGTCGGCTCGTCGGCAATGATCAGCTTCGGGTTGCAGGCCAGTGCCACGGCAATCATGACCCGCTGACGCATGCCGCCTGAAAGCTGGTGCGGATACTGCTTGAGACGCCGGGCGGCGTCGGCGATGCCCACCATGTCGAGCAGTTCAAGCGCACGACGATCGGCCGAAGGGCGATCGATGCCCTGATGCTGTTCCAGCGTCTCGGTGATCTGGCGCCCGATCGTCAGCACGGGGTTGAGCGAGGTCATCGGCTCCTGGAACACCATGCCGATGTCACGACCGCGGATCTGGCGCATCTCCTCCTCGCCAAGGCCAAGCAGGTCACGACCATCGAACAGGATCTCGCCGGCGGTAATGCGCCCCGGCGGATCGGCGACAAGGCGCAGGATCGAAAGCGCGCTGACCGATTTTCCCGAGCCACTCTCGCCCACGATGGCCACGGTTTCGCCCTGCTCCACGGCAAAGGAAATGCCGTCGACCGCGGGCACGCGGCCGGCGCCGGTACGGAACTCGGTATGGAGCCCCCTTACCTCCAGCAATGGCGGCATGCAGTCTTTCTCCGTGAAGCCTGTTTCACTGCTCTACGACGACCGACGCAACTGGCCTCACGCAGCGGATCGCTCCGCTGTCGAGCGGCCTCACAGGTCCCCCCAGAGAGCCTGTGGGTATATGCACCGGCGAAATGTCCTTCCGCGAAGCCTGTTTCTTCCCTATCGCGCTGCCGCGGTTCAAACCTTCCAGCGGGCGCAGCTTCTTCCGAGCCGCGGGAATCGTACGGGAGCAAACCGCACCGCGCAAGCCGCTTGGGCTCCGCTCGGACCAAGGCCGCTCTCAGGCCAAGGCGCGCGGTCGCCGCGCAAGGAGCGCCGCGACCACTGCCAATGCCGCCAGGATGCCGAACAGGATCAGCGACCCGGTGTAGTTGCCGCTCCAGTCGCGCAACATGCCCGAGACCAGCGGGCCGGCTGCCTGTGCCGTCACCTGGAGGGCCAGCACTACACCACGGATCGCGCCGTAGCTTTCGCGGCCGAAATAGTCGGCCCAGGCCATAGGCAGCAGCATCATGACACCGCCGATCCCGACGCCGAACAATCCGGCGGCCAAGATGGCGGTGAGCGCCGAGGAAACACCGATCAGGCCGAAGCTGCCGCCACAGAGGCAGACGGCCGACGCCGCCATCAGGTAGCGCACCGGCCAGTTCCGCGGCAGGAAGCCGATGCCGAAGCTCGCAACCGCCGAGAGTGCGGAGAAGATCGCGATCACCGTCGCGGCCTCGATCGGCGGGATGCCGCGTTCGATCAGGTGCGGCGCCTGGTGCAGGCTCACGCCCGCCTGCACAGGATAGACCAGCACGGTGTAGAGCGAGAGCAGCCAGAAGGCTGGCGTGCGCATCGCCTCGGCCCGGCTCCAGCGCGGCTCGACGAGCGGCGGGACGTTGCCGGTGACGAGCCGGTCGGGCTGCAGACCGACATCCTCCGGCCGCCGCACCAGCAGGAGCCAGCACGGCACGAAACCCACGATCAGCACCGTGGCGCCGACCGCGATCCAGCCGGCGCGCCAGTCGGCACCGGTCTCCGCCTGCCCCATGGCGAACTGCGCGATCAGCGGCAGAGCCACGAGGCCCGACATCTGGGCGAGCGTCGCGATCGAGGTGGCGACGGCGCGACGGGCGACGAACCAGTTGTTGAGCGCGCCGTAGAGCCCGAGATCGAACGGCCCTGCCCAGACCATGCGCGCGAAGCAGAACAGAACATAGAACAGGAGCAGCGACTGAATGAGCGACAGCGCCATGCAGGCAATGCCCGTCCCCGCCACGGCGAGGCAAAGCACCAGCCGCGCGCCGCGGCGATCGACGAAGGGTCCGATCATCGGCGAGATGACGGCCGCCAGCAGCCCGCCCAGCGACACCGCGCCGGACATCTCCGTGCGCGACCAGCCGAAAGCGTCGGTCATCGGCACGACGAAGAGCGACAGCACGGCAACGGCCGGACCCTGCCGCGCGAAGCCCGCGAGGCAGATGCAGCCCAACACAACCCAGCCGTAGAAGAACGGCAGCCGCGGGATCAGGAACCGCGGCAGGGGCGGTGCTTGCATCTGGCTTACGCGAAGGTCGCGGTGGCTTGTGCAGCGATGGTGCCTTGCGGCGTCACCGTCCAAAGTTCGGCGCCACCCACTTTGCCTTGGCCGTCGGCCGTCGGCCGGCCGATCGCGTCGAAGGGCGCCGTATCGAATAGCGGCGCGCGGGCGCGGATGGCGAAAGTCCTGACCTTGCGGCCGGGCGTGGAGTCGCGCAGCAGATCGAACAGGCATTGCTGCGCGAAGGGCCCGTGCACGACCAGGCCGGGATAGCCCTCGCTCTCGATGCAGTAGGTGCGGTCATAATGGATGCGGTGCGGGTTGAACGTGATGGCGGAGTAGCGGAACAGCATCACCGGGTCGACCTTGAAGGTGCGTCGCCACGGCACGTCGGTGGGTGCGGCCTCGCGCACCGGCACGCCGCTCTTCTCGCCTGCCTTCACCTCTTCGCGAAATACGGTGTTGGCCACTTCGGTGACGGCAAGGCCGCGCGGCGTGTAGATGCGGCGGGTCTGGCTGGTGACGATCAGGTTGCCGGTGGCGCCGCTCCTGAGCTGAACATCGGAGAACTCGGTCTCGCGCCGGAGCTTGTCGCCGACCCTGATGTCGCCCTCGAAAGTGAAGGTCGAGCCTGCGTACATGCGCCGGGGCAGCGGAATCTTGGGCAGTACGCCGCCTTCGGTCGGCAGACCGTCCTCGGCCAGCACGTTGCGGCGCGCGTAGGAATGGAGAAAGCAGAGATGCCAGCCCGGCGCGATCGGCTCGCCCTCCGCCGGCAGCTTGTCCTGGCGGTCGAAGGTGGCGATCATGGCCTTGAGCGGCGCCTGGGTGACGACATCCTGGTCCTCGATCTTGCGGCCGAGTTCCTTTTTCAGCGGTTCGATGTCGATCGTCATGACGCTTCCTCCAGGCTTCCCGGCAGCGTAGCCAATCCCGCCATGATCCGCGCGGCCCGTCGTCATGAAATTCCGCTGTTGCCGCAGATCGAAAACGCGGCCGATCAGCGCTATCGCCGCACCGGGCTCGACCTTGTCGTCGATATGCCGCCGCACAGTCCGGCGTCGCTGGAAGCCGGCCGCCGCAGGGGCCTGTTGTGGGTGGCGACGTCGCCGCGGAACCGCGTCGTCGGTTTTGTCCTGGTGGAGACCAAGGGTGGAACAGCCTGGATCGAGCAGCTCTCGGTCCTCGACCGCTGGCAGGGGCGCGGCTTCGGAGCGGCATTGATTGACCGTTCGGCCGCCGCGGCCCACGCACTGGGCCATCAGGCACTCTATCTCACGACCTATCGCGGCGTGGCGTGGAACGAACCGTTCTATCGGCGGCGCGGCTTTGTCGAGATGCGGCGCGGCGACCTCCCGCCGTCGCTACGCCGCGTGCTGCTCACCGAAATCGGCCACGGCCACCCATCCTGGCGACGGGTGGTCATGACGCGCGACACCCAGGGCGCGTGCTTGCAGCCGAGGTAAGGCCATGGCACTTCAAGAATGGCTCACCCTGCGGGAGATTTGAGTTGCCATGGACCACGCCTTTGTCCTGATCAGCGTTTTCGCGATCTTCATCCCGGCTCTTATCCTTCCGGGACCGGATTTCGTGGCCGTCGTTCGATCGTCCATGACCCACGGCACGCGCGCCGGCCTTCTCACGACGCTCGGCGTGTCGCTGGGACTCTGCCTCTACGCGACGGCGAGCCTGCTCGGCCTGTCGGCCATCCTGGTGAAATACCAGTGGCTGACCTGGGCGGTGCGCATCCTGGGGGGATCGTATCTCATTTTCCTTGGCATCAAGCTGCTGCGGGCCAAGCCGCAGGCGATCGATCTCGATCAGGCGAACCCGCCTTCCCGGCACCGTGCGATCCTGTTCGGCTTTCTCGTGACCCTCACCAATCCCAAGGCGATCGTCCTGTTCGCCAGCGTGTTCGCCACCGCCGTCACCGCTTCCACTCCGGTGTGGCTGATGGGTCTGATGATCGGCCTTGTGACCGCCTCGTCGCTCACCTGGTATTCCTGCGTCAGCCTCTTCATGTCCTCCGGTCCGGTGATGCGGCGCTTCCAGAGCGCCAGGCACTGGATCGAGCGGGCGGCCGGCGTCTGCTTCATCGGCCTTGGCGGCAAGGTGCTGGCCGACGCCGGAAGGCCGATCTCGCCCTGACCGGTCTGCGGCGTCATTCGGCCGCGACGGCCATCCCCATCTGCTCGCAGGTCGGCGCCACATCCGACACGGTGGCACGGCGCATGTCGCGGGCGTAGCGCTGGTCGTCGAACTGCGGCACCGGCTTGAAGGCCTGGCGCTCGCCTTCGTCGAAGTCGGCAAAGCCCAGCTTGGCGCGCGAATGCATGATCGAATGCTCCGCCACCAGCCCTTCGAGCCGACGCTTGGTCGCATCGGTCAGGGCATCGTAGGCGGCACGCATGTCGGCGAATTCGGTCTGGCCGCCGATCGGCGGGATCGACCGCGCATGCAACATCGAGCAATAGGCCGGCAGCCGCTTGAACGAGGAATCGGTGTGCCACAGCCGGTTGCCGAGATTGTACAGGCGCTGGCGATCGTTCGCCTCGAGGATGCGGTTCTCGGCGTCGAGATTGCCGACATCGGCCATGTTCTCGTGCAGGCGAAGCTTGTGCCCCTTGCGCGCCTTGAACACCGTGACCTCGAGCGGACCGAAGTGCTTCGCAAACTCAAGTTGGCTGTCGTCGTCGAAATGCTGGTCGGGAAAGATCAGAACGGCAAAGCGGGTGAAGGCGGCGCGAATTGCCGCGAGGTCGGCGGCGGCAAGCGGCCCGGCAAGATCGACGTCGCCCACTTCGGCGGCAAAGTCCGGCGTGGTCGGCTGGACGGTAATGGCCATGTATTCCTCCCGGCCTGATAGTCTCCGCCGATTGGACCACCTAAAGGACATTCCGGCAATCGCGGGATATGATGGCAGCCATGATCGAGAAGCAGGAAGTTCAGGAAATCTTTCCGACCCCGTTGTGGATCGTCGACCTGAAGCCCGCCGCCGCGGCGATGCTGAATGCCGGGCTAAAGGCCGAGATCGAGCGTCTGATCGCGCCGCGTCCCAACATCCCGGCCGGCAGCAACTGGCAGACCCCGCAGGACCTGCACACCAGGCCGGCCTTCGCCGAATTCGTGAAGCTGGTCGGGACAGCAGCGCGTGGCGTCACGCGCTTCCTGCAGATCGACCAGTATCCGATGGACATCACCGGCTGCTGGGCGAACGTCAATCCGCCGGGCGCCTACCATCCGATGCACCATCATCCGAACAACTACCTGAGCGGCGTCTACTACGTGACGATCCCGGCACCCGGCTCGCAGATCCTGTTCCAGGATCCGCGCGGCCAGGCCTCGATGATCATGCCCAAGCCGAAGCAATATACCCGGCTCACCGCCAACGGCGCCCATGCCCAGAGCAAGGAGGGGCGGCTGGTGATCTTCCCGTCCTGGCTGAAGCACACCGTGCCGGCCAACGACGGCAAGAGCGAGCGCATCAGCATCTCGTTCAACCTGATGTTCAAGAACTTCAGCGAGACCATGGCGGCGCCGCTGTGGGACGCGACCGCGGGCAAGGAGAAAAGCTGAGCCATGCTGCAAGACCGCTACGGCAATGACCTGAGCACGACCTCGACGGCGGCGCGCGACGCCTACCTTGCGGGCGTCGAAAGCCTGATGGCGGCCACACCCGGCATGGACACGGCCTTCCAGGCCGCGGTGACGGCCGACGACGGCTTTGCGCTCGGTCACATTTCCCTGGCTCGCGCCAAGCAGCTTCTGGGGCGCGGCCACGAGGCCAAGGCACCGCTCGCCCGGGCGCTTGAGTTGGCGGCGGCGGCAACGCCGCGCGAGCAAAGCCAGATCGCGATGTTCGAGAAGATCCTGACCGGCCAGGGCGCCGCCGCGCTCGAGGCGATCCGCGAGCACCTCAAGAGCTGGCCTCGTGACGCCATGGCGCTGGCACCGGCAACCAGCGTGTTCGGCCTGATCGGATTCTCGGGCAAGGTCGGTCGCGAGGTCGACCAGCTCGCAATCCTCACCCCGCTCGAGAAGCACTATGGCGACGACTGGTGGTACCGCACCCAGCTCGCCTTCGCGCAGATCGAGCTGCAGATGTTCGACGAGGGTTCGCGCAATATCGAGGCTGCGCTCGCCGGCTTTCCGCGCAGCGCCCATGCCGCGCATATCCGCGGCCACCTGTACTACGAGACGGGCGAGCGCGAGGCGGGGCTCGCCTTCATGATCGATTGGATGAAGGACTATCCGCGCGACGGCCTCATGCATTGCCACAACAGCTGGCATCTCGCGCTGTGGTCGATGGAAACCGGCCGGCACGCGCAGGCTTGGCGCATCTACGACGATGCGCTGCGCCCCGGCGCGGCCTGGGGACCGCAGGTCAACGTCGCCACCGACTGTCCGGCCTTCTTGCTGCGCGCGGAGATGGCGGGACAGCCCCGCCGGCCCGAGCTGTGGCGCGAACTCGGCGAATACGCAACCAAGTGGTTCGGCAGACCCGGGCTCAGCTTCGTCGACATGCACACGGTGCTGGCCTACGCCATGGCGGGCGATAGCGAGGCTCTGACGAGGTTCACCGAAAGCCCGCGCGGCGCGGCAGGTGACATGGTGGCTCCGCTGAGCCAGGGCTTCGATGCCTATGCGCGCGGCGATTGGGCGCGCGCCGCAGAACAGATCGAGCCCCTGCTCGTCACGCACGAACGCCTGGGCGGCAGCCGCGCCCAGCGCGACCTGCTCGAATATACCGTGACGTCGGCGATGGTGCGGGCCGGCCGCGCCGAGGCGGCACGATCGCTGATCTCGATGCGCCGGCCGCAGAACGGCAAGGGTGGCGGCTTTCCGCTGACGGGCCTCTAGCGCATATCCAACAACTGAAGTTTCGGGATAGTAAGAAACATGAAGGTGAAGCAGGAAATCCAGGAGCTTTTCCCGACGCCGCTCTGGGTCGTCGACCTTCCAGCAGCGGACGCCGTAGCGTTCAATGCCAAGCTCAAGGCCGAAATCGAAGCCATCATCGCGCCGCGCCCCAAGGTACCGAGCGGCAGCAACTGGCAGACGCCGCAGGATCTGCACACACGTCCGGCCTTCGCCGACTTCACCATGCTGGTCGAAAAGGTCGCACGCAGCGTCGCGCAGCATCTGCAGGTCGAGCAATTTCCGCTGATGATCACCGGCTGCTGGGCCAACATCAATCCGCCCGGCAGCTACCACCCCACCCACAATCACCCGAACAATTACCTGAGC
>JACPVT010000259.1 GCA_016191685.1 Rhodospirillales bacterium
ATGCAGTTCCTCGAGATAGAATCGAAGAGCACGCTGACTTTGCAGGGCAAGCGCCTCGCGCGACACCTCGGCCGTGACAAAGGGATTGCCGTCGCGGTCGCCGCCGATCCAGCTGCCCATGCGCAGGAAGGACGGCACGCCGATGTCCTGCCATGCCGGGTTGGCGGCACCCAGCCGATCCTCGAGGTCGGCATAGAACGCTGGCAATGCGCGCAGGAAGGTATGGTCGTAGTAGGCGAGTCCGTTGGCGACTTCGTCGATGACGCGCAGCCGCGTGCCCCGGATGAGGTTTGTCTGCCACAAGATGAGTACGGCGCGGCGCAAGGCGTCGCGGTTGTCCGTCAGTTCCTCGGGTGTGAACTGGACGCGGTCGCGCTCGTCCAGCAGCCGGGCAATCTCCATCTCGCGATCGATCGAGCTCTTGCGACGGACCTCGGTTGGATGGGCAGTCAGCACCGGGCTGCACAACGCGTTGTCGAAGAACGCCTTCAGCTGCGTGCGTGAAATGCCGGCTTCACCGGCACGCCCGAGGGCATGAGCCATCGTGCCCGGCCGCGGCGGAACCTGGGCCTTGGCGTCGGCGCGGGCACGGCGGATCTGGTGCTGGTCCTCGGCGATGTTGGCGAGATGCGAGAAGTGGCCAAACGCCCGGATGATTCGCAGCGCCCGTTCCATCGGCAGGCTGCTCATCACCGCCTGCAGCTCCTGCCGCGCGCCTTCGTCGGCGTTGCGGCGGAACTGCACGCCGGTCCGGCGGATGTGCTCGACGAGGTCAAAGACCTGCGGGCCTTCCTGGGCCCGCACCGTATCGCCCAGAATACGGCCGAGCAGCCGCGTGTCGTAACGCAGCGGCACGTCCCTTTTCAGCGATTCGACGGGATTCGGATGCTTCATGGCCTGCCAGCGATCTTACAGATCGTCAGGCAATATCGAAGCCCTATCCCCGCAACACCCTTCCGGCCTTGGCCTCGGTCAGTCGGCCCTGCTCCCAGGTGATTGCACCGTTCACCACCGTATATTCGACTCCCCGCGACGGCATCACGATGCGCTTGGCGCCGCCCGGCAGGTCGTGGCGGCGCTCGCCGTGGTTGGAAGAGCCGATGGCCGCGGGATCGAAGATCGCCACGTCGGCCGGCGCGCCCGTCTTGAGGCGACCACGGTCCTTCAGCCCAAAGAGATCGGCGGGATCCGAAGTGAGCTTGCGCACACCCTCCTCCAGCGTGATCGCCTGCTTTTCGCGAACCCAGGTACCCAACAGATAGGTCGGGTAGCCGGCGTCGCACAGCATGTCGACATGCGCGCCGCCGTCGCCCAAGGCCATCAGGATGGCGGGATTGTTCAGGAGCTCGCGCATGCGGTCCTCGCGCGTGTTCCACGAGGAGATGGTGAGTTCGGTGTCGAGATCGTCGGCCAGCACCGTGTCGAGGAAGGCGTCGACGCCGTCCTTGCCCTGCAGTTCGCCGATCTGGGCGATCGACTTGCGCTCGAGATGCTTCAGCGCCGGATTGCGCACGTCGTGCACTACGACGCGACGCCAGTCGCTGAAGCCGGTCGGGTTCTTGAGGTCGGCGCGGAACTGGGCGCGGAAGGCGGGATCGGCATAGACCTTCCTCTGCGCCGCCTTCGAGGTGTCGGCGAACACCCGCTTCCACGCCGGAAAGGCTGCGAAGGCGAAGGGATTGTCCATGTTGCATTCGCGCGTGAGCGGCAGCGGCGAGGTCTGTGGACGCGCACCCTTGGCGATCATCGGCGCCGCCCGGCGCAGAGTATCGCGTACCGCCTCGGGAATGTCGTCGCGATCGAACAGGGCGATGAAGGTTACCGGCCGGCCGCTCTCCTCGAGGAGGAAATCCAGCAGTTCGCACTGGTCCTGCTCCAGTACGCCGACCTGGCGGGTGAGCGCGATCTCGATCGCGCCCCTGCCGCGCTTCTTCAATTGGTTGGCGTAAGCCTTCATCTCCTCGCGGCTGGCGTTGCGGCAGGCGAGCGGCTTGCCCTCGAAGCCCATGTGCTGATTGAGCGTCGTCGAGGAGAAGCCGAGCGCGCCCGCGTCCACCGCCTCGCCGATCAGCGCAGCGATCTTTGCTGTCTCTTCCCCGGTAGCGGCACGCTCCATCGAAGCCTCGCCCATCACGTAGTGACGGAACGGAGTCAGCGGCGCAATGAAGGCCAGATTGAGCGACGGCTTGCGGGCGGCGGCGGCGTCCATGAATTCGGGAAAGGTCTCCCAATCCCAGGTGATACCCTTGTTCAGCACATCGAAGGGGATGCCCTCGACGTTCACCAGATCCTTCATGGCGATCTCGCGAGTCTCCGGCTTGCAGGGCGCGATGCCGACGCCACAATTGCCCATCACCACGGAGGTCACGCCGTGCCACGACGAGGGCGTCACCGCCCCGTCCCAGCAGATCTGGGCATCATAGTGCGTGTGCGGATCGACGAAGCCCGGCGCCACGACCAGCCCATGGGCGTCGATGGTGCGCTTGGCGCCCTCCGTCACCTTGCCGATTTCGGCGACTTTGCCTCCGACGATCGCGACATCGGCCTGGGTGCGCGCGGCGCCCGTGCCATCGACCACGGTGCCGTTCTTGATCACGAGGTCGTAGCTCATCGTTTCCTCCCAGAAACTTTGGCCGAGGGTACCACCCCTTGCTCGCCCCGGGCGTATGCGAATTCCGCAGGCGAGCAATCCGCGGAGCGCCAGCGACCGGCAAGCTTCCCTATTGCGTTCAGTGCAACCGCCTTACATGCGGCGGCCCCTCGCACGGCACATACCGCACGCCGCCCTTCAGGATCAGGGCGAGGCGCCTCTTGTCCTGCAGCATCCGCACGTCCTGCAATGGGTCGCCGTCGACCAGCAGCAGGTCGGCAAGGAAGCC
>JACPVT010000260.1 GCA_016191685.1 Rhodospirillales bacterium
CGATCACCGGACCCTCGCGAGTCCGCACCTGCTCGCTGTTGCTCATCATCTTCTCGCGCAGGCCGTCCCTGGGTGCCAGTGCAAACACCGGCATATCACGGTCGATCAGCGCGATCGGCCCGTGCTTCATCTCGCCGGCCGGGCGCGCGGAACGCTGTCGCGCGAAGAGGAGGAACGTCTGGCGCTTGCCATGATCGAGCTGCCGTCACGCGTCAACGAAACTCTGAACATGGAGGAGGACTATCGCCGCATCGCCGAGAACACGCTCGCCGGCGCGCGCGACGTGCTCTATCTCGGCCGCGGCTCATCCTTCCCGGTGGCGCTCGAAGGCGCGCTCAAGCTCAAGGAGCTCTCCTATATTCATGCCGAAGGCTATGCCGGTGGCGAGATGAAGCACGGGCCGATCGCGCTGATCGACGATGCGGTCCCGGTCGTCGTGCTGGCGCCGACTGATGCGCTCTTCGACAAGATCGCCTCGAACTTCGAGCAGGTGAGCGCCAGGGGCGGCAGGCTGGTCCTGTTGAGCGACAAGACGGGCGTCGCGCGGCTGGGCGCCAAGGCCGAGACCTCGATCGTGCTGCCCGACATCGATCCGATCGTGGCGCCGATCCTCTACACCGTCGCCGTGCAGTTGCTCGCCTATTACACCGCGCTGGCGAAAGGCACCGACATCGACCAGCCGCGCAATCTCGCCAAGAGCGTCACGGTCGAGTAGCGACCGCGACTCCGGCGTCCAGTCCGGCTGGCGCGTGCCCTCTTAACGTGTGCCTTGCGGCAGGCCGGGCGCCAGGCCGGGAGCGGGCTGCGGCGCGGGCTGGCCGCCGCGCGGCTGGGCCGGCGCCGGGCGTGGCTGCGGCGGGGTCGCCGGCTGCATGGCCTGGACCAGGGCCTGGATCTTCTTGCTCTCGGCCTCCTGGGCCTTCTTGAACTCCTCCTCGCTGAGGAAGCGGTCCTTGTTGAGGTCCATTTCGAGGAACTGCTTGACCGCATAGGCGGTCAGTTCGACGCGATCGAGCTGGCCGTCCTTGTTGGTGTCGACCTCCGCGAACTTGCGTAGCGCGATCTGCTTGCGCAGGTCGTAGGGCAGCAGGTTCTTGGCCTGCGGCCCGTCGGCCGGGCCGGCGAGCGCGAGGTATTCCTGCTGGCTCACCTTGGCGTCGCTGTTCTTGTCGAGCTGGTCGGCGTTGCGCAGCTGCATGTCGATGAATTCGTTGACGGTCACCATGCCCTGGCGGCGGCGCGCCTCGATCTGCTGGCGCTCGCCGGCCTCGCGCTGCAGCGTGCGCTGCACGATGAGACGCACCTCGGGTTCGGTGATCTTGTTGTCGCGGTCGGTGTCGTACTGGTTGAATTCGGCATGCACCAATGCCTCCGCCTCGGCCCGTTCGACGAAGCCGTCGCGGTTGGTGTCGAGGTTCTGGAATTCGGAGCGCGCCCGGTTGCGAAGCTCCTCGATCGGCGGCTTATTGGGCGAATCGGGCGACAGCGGCGGCTCGACGACCTTGAGGAATTCCTCGATCGTCAGCTTGCCGTCCTTGTTGACGTCGAGCTGCTCGAAAGACTTCATGCGGTACTTCAGGAATTCCGCGCGCGTCACCTCGCCCTTCTTGTTGACGTCGATCTCGGCGAACCATGAAGGCAGCGGAACGGCGGGCGGGGCCCCCGTGGCGGCCTGTTTCCCGGCCGGCGGCGCCCCTGCCGCGGGCGGCGCGGCCGGCGGTGTCTTCTGCTGGGCGGCAGGTGGTGCGGTCACTGGCGCGGACTGTGCCGGGCGATTGGCCGGCCAGCCCTGGGTCGGCGGCGTCTGAGGTGGCGTCTGGGCCGAGGCCGGCAGCGTCATCGCGGCGGTGGCAAGAAGGATCGGAGCTAGAAAACGATTCATCGGCGGTAGGCCCGCGTTAGGAGGGGTGATTCGTATCGGTTGCCATGGGCCATCTGTCAACGTCCGCGCGGCCTTTTCACCCTCGGCGATAAACACGCCCAAAGCATGGCGCACTGCCATTTGAGTTGCGCCTTCAGGCCGGATACGCCATCGTGGCCAAATATGCCGGCCCCGGAGAAGGGTCGCAAGTGCTTGGGAGGCAAGGGTAATTTCGCGGAATCGCCGCAGCGGTCGCGGCGATCAACGAAACCAGCAGGAATATGGCAGGACAATTCTCATCCAGCGGATCGCCGCTGCTCAGCGTGCGCGATGTGTCGGTCCGCTTCGGCGGCATTGTCGCCCTCGATGGCGTCACATTCGACGTCGTTTCGGGCCAGGTGGCCGGTCTCATCGGCCCCAACGGGGCCGGCAAGACGACTCTCTTCAACTGCCTCAGCCGGCTCTATACGCCCAACAGCGGCGATATCCTGTTCGAGGGCCAGTCGATCCTCAAGCGGCCGCGGCACGACATCCCGCATATCGGCATCGGGCGGACCTTTCAGAATGTCGCGCTGTTCGACAACATGTCGGTACTCGACAACGTGAAGGTCGGTTGCCACAGCCGCAGCTCGACGAGTTTCTTCGACAACGCGCTCAGGCTGCCGAAGGTCCATGGCGAAGAGGAGAAGATCACCCGGCGTGCGCTCGAGCTGATCGAGTTCATGGACATCCAGCCGTTCACGGCGGCGCGTGCCGGCGGCCTGCCGTTCCCGATCCGAAAGCGTGTCGAGCTGGCGCGCGCGCTCGCCTCCAGCCCGAAGCTACTGCTGCTCGACGAGCCCGCCGCCGGACTGAACCATGAAGAGATCGAGGTCCTGAAGGGCCAGATCAGGCGGGTGCGCGATACGCAGAATGTCACCGTGCTGCTGGTCGAGCATCACATGAGCCTCGTGATGTCGGTGTCGGACAAGGTCGTCGCCATCGACTTCGGCAAGAAGATCGCCGACGGCACGCCGGCGGAAGTGCAGCGCGATCCCGAAGTGATCCGCGCCTATCTGGGGACCGCGTGATGGCAGCGTTGCTGGAAGTGAAGGGGCTGAAGGCGTTCTACGGCCAGACGCAGTCGCTGTACGACGTCGGCTTCGAGATCCCCGACGGCGGCATCACCACCCTGCTGGGCGCCAACGGCGCGGGCAAGACGACGACGCTCAGGGCCATCTGCAATATGGTGCGGACGGAGGGCACGATCCGCTTCGCCGGCAAGGACATCGCGGGCCAGCCGACCGAGGAAGTCGTGCGGTTGCGCATCGCCCACGTTCCCGAGGGCCGCGGCACCTTCACCACGCTCACCGTCGACGAGAACCTGCGCATCGCGGCCTACACGCGCCGCGACAGGGCGGCCGTGCACGCCGATCTCGACCGGGTGTTCGGCTACTTCCCGCGGCTGAAGGAACGCCTGCAGCAGCAGGCCGGCACACTGTCGGGCGGCGAGCAGCAGATGCTGGCGATCGCCCGCGCGCTGATGCTGAAGCCGCGCCTGATGCTGCTCGACGAGCCGTCCTTCGGCCTGGCGCCGCTGATCGTGGTCGAGATCTTCCGCATCCTGCGGCGCATCAACGAGGACGAGAAGGTGAGCATCCTGCTGGTCGAGCAGAACGCCGCGCTGGCGCTCGATCTCGCCACGCACGCCTACGTGCTGGAGACCGGGCGGGTCGTCATGTCGGGGCCCTCGTCGGTCGTCAAGGACGACGAGAACGTCCGCAAATCGTATCTCGGGTACTGAGGCAGGAAATGGAACAATTCACCCAGCAAGTCGCGTCCGGCCTCGCCAGCGGCGCCATCTATGCCTGCGTCGCCCTCGCGCTGGTGATGATCTACGTCTCGACCGACCACATCAATTTCGCCCAGGGCGAGATGGCGATGTTCTCGACCTACATCAGCTGGCAGTTGATGAGCTGGGGGCTCAGCTTCTGGATCGCCTTCATCGCGGCCGTGGCGTTCTCCTTCGTGCTCGGCGTGATCATCGAGCGGGCGATCCTGAGACCGCTGCACAACGCGCCGGTGCTGTCGATCGTCGTGGTCTTCATCGGGCTGCTGGCGATCTGCAACTCGGTGGCGGGCGCAATCTGGAGCTACCTGATCAAGGAATTCCCCACGCCGTTCCCCAAGTCGAGCTTCGGCATCGCCGGCGTGATCGGGCCGCATCAGCTCGGTGTCGTCATGGTGACGCTGATCGTGCTCGGCCTGCTGTTCGTCTTCTTCCGCTACACGCCGCTCGGGCTTGCCATGCGCGCGGCGGCGCAAAATCCGCAGATGGCCCGGCTGGTCGGCGTCCGCGTCGACTGGATGCTGGCGCTGGGCTGGGGGCTTGCCGCCTCGGTCGGTGCGGTGGCCGGCATCATGGTCGCCCACATCGTCTACCTCGACCCCAACATGATGGGCGGCATCCTGCTCTATGCCTTCGCCAGCGCCCTGGTCGGCGGCATCTCCAACCCCGGCGGCGCGGTGGTCGGCGGCTTCATCGTCGGCGTGCTCGAGAACATGGTGGCCTTCGCCGGCAACCAGATCGAGAAGGCGACCGGCGTCTACATCATCGGCAACGGCGAGAAACTCACGGTGGCGCTGATCATCGTCATCACGGTGCTCACGGTTAAGCCCGCCGGCCTGTTCGGCCGGGTCGTCGTGAAGAGGGTCTGAGATGCCGACATTTCCGAAGAAGCTGCTCTGGGTCCTGCTGGCACTGGCCTTCCTCGTGCCGCTGCTGCGGCCGCTGTTCCCGGAGGTCGTTTCGGACTACCGGCTGTTCCTGGTCAGCACCATGATCATCGCCGCGATCGCGGTGCTGGGGCTCAACCTGCTCACCGGCTTCAACGGCCAGATCTCGCTCGGTCATTGCGCCTTCTACGCGGTCGGCGCCTACACCGCGGCCGTGCTGATGGACCATCTGAACATGCCGTACTGGGCGACGCTACCGTGCGCGGCGGTCGTCTGCTTCATCGTCGGCTACCTGTTCGGCCTGCCGGCGCTCAGGCTCGAGGGCCACTACCTGGCACTCGCCACCTTCGCCCTGGCGCTCGCGGTGCCGCAGATCCTGAAATACAGATGGCTCGAGGGCCTGACCGGCGGCGTCCAGGGCATCGTGCTCTCCAAGCCCGAGGTTCCGTTCGGCCTGCCGCTCACCGAAGACCAGTGGCTCTACTACTACTGCCTGATCATCATGGTGGTGCTGTACTGGGCCGCCGCCAATCTTCTCGACAGCCGCAGCGGCCGCGCGATGATGGCGATCCGCGACCAGTACATGGCGGCCGACACGATGGGCATCGACACCGCCCTCTACAAGACGGTCACCTTCGGCATCAGCGCCGCCTACACCGGTATCGCCGGGGCGCTCTCGGCCTCGGCTATCGCCTTCGTGGCGCCCGACAGCTTCAACATCTTCCTGTCGATCAAGTTCCTGATCGGCCTGGTGGTGGGCGGCGTCGGCTCGCTGGCCGGCTCGGTCGTCGGCGGCATCTTCTACGTGCTGGTCGACAATTCGGCCCAGGCGCTGTCGATGTTCGTGAAGAACGATCTCGGTCTGCAGTTCGACCTGTCGGCCTACACCGTCTTCGGCATCCTGCTGATCGTGCTGATGTACACCATGCCGATGGGCATCGTCGGCGGTGTCTATATCGCCCTGCGCCGCCTGCGCGGTGTGCGGGGCTGATGCAGTCGGGCTCCCGGCCCTTTGGTGCGCCGCAACATTGGAGGTTTGTATAGTTGGAAGCCGTGTTTTTCCCTTTTCAGCAAGCGGATTTCGCGCGACGCTGATCGATCATAAATAACAAGCAGTGGAGGCAACCTTGAAGACTACCAGGCGCAATTTTGTCGGCGGCGTTTCGACCGTCGCGATGCTGTCGGCGTCCGGCGTGGCACTGGCGCAGAAGAAGTACGACGACGGCGCGACCGACAAGGAAATCAAGATCGGCAACACCAACCCGTACAGCGGGCCGGCGTCATCCTATGGCGTGATCGGCAAGTGCATCGAGGCCTACTGGAAGAGCGTCAACGACCGCGGCGGCATCAACGGCCGCATGGTGAAGTTCGTGACGCTGGATGACGGCTACTCGCCGCCCAAGACCGTCGAACTGGTCCGTCAGCTCGTCGAGCAGGAGAAGGTGCTGGCGATGTTCCAGACGCTCGGCACGCCGACCAACACGGCGATCCACAAGTACATGAACCAGAAGAAGGTGCCGCAACTCTTCGTCGCGACCGGCGCCTCGAAGTGGGGCAAGCCCAAGGAGTTCCCGTGGACGATGGGCTTCCAGCCCGACTACCACACCGAAGCCGTCATCTACGCCAAGCACATCCTGGCCAACGTCAAGGATCCCAAGATCGGCGTGCTGATGCAGAACGACGACTACGGCAAGGACTACTGGGGCGGCTTCAAGGACGGTCTCGGCAAGGATGCCAACAAGGTCGTCAAGCATGTGACCTACGAGACGACCGACCCGACGGTCGATTCGCAGATCATCCAGCTCAAGGACTCCGGCGCCAACGTCTTCTTCAATATCTCGATCCCCAAGTTCGCGGCGCAGGCGATCCGCAAGGCGGCCGATCTGGGGTGGAAGCCCGCGCACTACCTGAACAACGTCTCGTCCTCGGTCGCTTCGACCTTGAAGCCGGCCGGCCTCGAGAACAGCCAGGGAATCCTGACGGCGTTGTATCTCATGGATCCCACCGACAAGCAGTGGGACAACAACGCCGACATGAAGACCTGGAGCGCCTGGATGGACAAGTGGATGCCCGGCGCCAACAAGAGCGATGGCAGCTACATCTACGCCTACGCCGTGTCGTACC
>JACPVT010000261.1 GCA_016191685.1 Rhodospirillales bacterium
GCAGCTGCTGATGACCCGCGTCGCGCTCACCACCTTCTCGATCGCCAACGACGTCGCGAAATAATTCGCCATCATCCCGGCGATGTTCATCGCCTTCTACCCGCAGCTCGGCGTGCTGAACGTCATGGGCCTCGCCACGCCGCAGAGCGCCATCCTGTCGGCCATCATCTTCAACGCGTTGATCATTATCGCCCTGATCCCGCTGGCGCTGCGCGGCGTGCAGTACCGGCCGAGCGGCGCGGCGGCGCTCTTGCGCCGCAACCTGCTGGTCTACGGCATCGGCGGCCTGGTCGTGCCCTTCGTCGGCATCAAGCTGATCGATGTCGTGGTCGCGGCGGCGGGGCTGGCGTGATGGCGCGTTTGTGGTCCCTCTGCGTCGTCCTGAGCGGAGCGAAGCGTAGTCGAAGGACCTCTTTTCCTCGATCGGGCATCCAAAAAGAGGTCCTTCGACTGCGCCGCCCGCCGGGCGGCGCCGCTCAGGACGGCGGGTGTCACAGAAAGCCTCATCCTAATGAGGCCGCGAAGCGGCCCCGGCGCATTCACATGGGCCTCACTCGAAGGATGAGCAACAGTCGAGGTGCTTAAGTCATGCTTCGCCATATCCGCGCTTCCGTCGTCATCCTGCTGCTGCTGACCGTCCTGCTGGGTCTGGCCTATCCGCTGGCCATGGTCGGCGTCGCCGGGGCGGCGTTCCCCGGCCAGGCCGCCGGGTCGCTGATCGAGAAGGACGGCAAGATCGTGGGCTCGAGCCTGATCGGGCAGAACTTCACGGCGGACAGGTATTTCCACGGCCGCCTCTCGGCGACCAGCGGCACCGACCCGGCCGACGCGACCAAGACGGTCCCCGCGCCCTACAACGCGGCGAACTCGTCGGGCTCGAACCTCGGCCCGACGTCCAAGGTCCTGATCGAGCGGGTCAAGGAAGACGCCGAAAGGCTCGGCAGGGGCGTTCCCGTCGACCTGGTGACGACGTCGGCCAGCGGCCTCGATCCGCACGTCTCGCCGGCTTCGGCGGCGTGGCAGGTGGCGCGGGTCGCCAAGGCGCGCAACATGCCGGAGGCCGAGCTGCAGCGGCTGGTGGTGCAACACACCGAGGGCCGCGCGTTCGGCCTGCTGGGCGAGCCGCGGGTCAACGTGCTTCAGCTCAATCTGGCCCTCGACGCGCTGGCGAAGCGGTGACAATGATTCGGGCGCATGGCCAACACCGCTGACGAGACCCGGCCTTCGCCCGACGCGCTCCTGAAGGTGGCGGAGAAGGAGTCGCGCGGCAAGCACAAGATCTTCCTCGGGGCGGCGCCCGGCGTCGGCAAGACGTGGGAGATGCTGTCGACCGCGCAGCGGTGCAGGCGCGAGGGGATCGATGTCGTCGTCGGCGTCGTCGAGACCCACGGCCGCGCCGAGACGGAGGCGCAGCTCGCGGGCCTCGAGATCGTGCCGCGCCGCAAAGTCGAATACCGCGGTCGTGCGATGGACGAGATGGACATCGACGCCATCCTGGCGCGGCGTCCGGCGCTGGTGCTGGTCGACGAGCTTGCGCACACCAATGCCGAGGGCAGCCGCCACCCCAAGCGCTATCTCGATGTCGAGGAACTGCTGGCGGCCGGCATCGACGTCTATTCGACGCTCAATATCCAGCACGTCGAGAGCCTGAACGACGTGGTGGCGCGCATCACCCGAATCCGGGTGCGCGAGACGGTGCCCGACCGGGTGGTCGATGCCGCCGACGAGGTCGAGCTGATCGACCTGACGCCGGCCGACCTGATCGCCCGGCTGGGCGAGGGCAAGGTCTATGTTCGCGACCAGGCGCAGCGCGCGCTCAGGCACTATTTCTCGCCGGGCAATCTGACGGCGCTGCGCGAGCTGGCGCTCAGGCGCACCGCGCTCCGTGTCGACGAACAGATGCGCAGCTACATGCGCGAGCACGCCATCGCCGGCCCGTGGGCCGCCGGCGAACGCGTGATCGTCTGCCTCGATCCCGGGCCGGGTGCGGCCAATGCCGTGCGGGCGGCGAAGCGCTCGGCTGAGGCGCTCGACGCCGAGCTGATCGCGCTCTATGTCGAGACCGACCGGCACGCCGGCCTCTCCGAGCAGGAGCATGCGCGGCTCGCCGAGGCGATGCGGCTCGCCGCCCAGCTCGGTGCCGAGGTCGTGACGGTGCCGGGCCGCGCGGTGGTCGAGGAAGTCGTGGCCTTCGCGCGCTCGCGCAACGCCACGCGCGTCGTCGTCGGCAAGTCGCGGCGCTCACGCTGGTTCGAACTGCGCCACGGTTCGATCGTCGACGAGCTGGTGCGCAGCAACTCGGGCCTCGCCATCGAGGTGGCGCCGTCGGCCGACAGCTCGACGCAGGCCGGCCCGACGGACTGGCTGCGCGACGTGCCGCTTTCGCCCGGCCCCTATCTCGAGGGTGCAATCTCGACGGCGCTGGCGACGGCACTGGGCGTGCTGATCGACCGGCTCATCGTGCTGCCCAACATCTCGCTGGTCTTCGTGGTGCCGGTGCTGGTGGCGGCGGTGCGGCACGGTCTGGTCCCGTCGCTCTGGGTCTCCGGGTTGAGCGTGCTGGCCTACAACTTCTTCTTCATCCCGCCGCTCTACCTGTTCACGATCGCCGACCCCGCCAATGTCGTGGCGCTGTTCTTCTTCATGGTGGTGGCGGTCGTGGCCAGCGCGCTCGCAGTCCGGACGCGCACGCAGACGGAATCGGCGCGGCGCGAGGCCCGTACCACGGCCGAACTCTATGCCTTCAGCCGCAAGATCGCCGGGGTCATCGAACTCGACGACCTGTTGTGGATCGTAGTCACGCACCTCGCCCGCCTGCTCAAGGCCGAGATCGTCATCCTGATGCCGGAGCAGGGGACGCTGGGCACGCGCGCGGCCTTTCCACCGGACGGCGAGTTGAGCGCGGCCGATCTCGCCGCCGCACGCTGGTCGTGGGATGCCGACCGGCCGGCCGGCCGCGGCACCGACACACTGCAGGGCGGCCGCTGGCTGTTCGTGCCGGTCCGCACCAGCCGTGCGGCCGTCGCCATCATCGGCGTGCTGCCGCTGAGAGAGGGCCATGTTCTGTCGGCGGGTGAGCGCCTCCTGCTCGAGGCCGTGGGCAACCAGGCCGCTGTCGCCGTCGAGCGCGTGACCCTGGCCGGGGACATCGACCAGGCCCGGCTGGGCGCGGAACGCGAGCGGCTGCGCTCGGCCATGCTGACGTCCGTGTCGCACGACCTGCGCACGCCGCTGGCCTCGATCATCGGCTCGCTGTCGAGCCTGCGCAGCTACGGCGGGCGCTACGACGACGCGACGCGCGAGGAGCTGCTGGGCACGGCCTTGAGCGAGGCCGAGCGGCTCGACCGCTTCGTCGGCAACCTGCTCGACATGACCCGGCTCGACGCCGGCGCCATTACCCCGAAGCGCGAGGCCGTGGAGATCGGCGACCTCGTCTCCACGGCCCTGCGACGCGCCCAGCCGCTGCTGAAGGGCCATGCCGTCGCCAGCATCGTGCCCGCAGGCCTGCCGGCGCTGTCGCTCGACTTCGTGCTGGCCGAGCAGGCGCTGTTCAACCTGCTCGACAATGCCGCCAAGTATTCGCCGGCCGGCGGTCGCATCGAGGTCGAGGCGCGGCGGGCGGAGACATGCGCCGAGATTGTCGTGCGTGACGAGGGGCCCGGTATCGCGGCAGCCGACCTCGACCGGATCTTCGACAAGTTCTACCGCGCCCACGAGGGCGATCGCCGCCTGGCCGGCACCGGCCTGGGGCTTGCCATCGCCAAGGGCTTCGTCGAGGTCCAGGGCGGTACGATCAGGGTGCAGAACCGCGCCGGCCGCAGTGGCGCGGAATTCGTCGTGAGCTATCCTGTTGGCTGATATGACGGGCTGGGCATGACGAGTTGGGCATGACGGGCGACGCCGCGCTGATCCTGATCGTCGAGGACGAGCCGCCGATCCGCCGGCTGCTGCGCACGACGCTGGCCGGCCACGACTATCGCACCCTGGAGGCCGCGACCGGCGCCGAGGCGCTGGCGGCGCTGCGCCATCATCGGCCCGATCTGGTGCTGCTGGACCTCGGCCTGCCCGACATCGATGGCCTCGCCCTGATCGGCCAGATCCGGGCCAAGGGACCGGTACCGATCGTCGTGCTGTCGAGCCGCGGCGACGAGGCGGCCAAGGTGGCGGCGCTCGACTCGGGCGCCGACGACTATGTCACCAAGCCGTTCGGGGCCGAGGAGCTGATGGCGCGGCTGCGCGCGGCGCTGCGCCACCGTCTCCAGCAGCAGGGCGCCGAGCGCGGCTTCACCAGCGACGATCTCAGCGTCGACCTGGTGCGCCGGCTGGTGCGACGCGGGGCCGAGGACGTAAAACTCTCGCCCAAGGAATACGACATCTTGGAACAGCTCGTGATCCACGCCGGCAAGGTGTTGACGCACAAGCACCTGCTGCGCGAGGTGTGGCGCGACGAAGCGGTCGATCCGCAGTATCTCAGGGTCTATGTCCGCCAGCTTCGCCAGAAGATCGAGGCCGACCCCGCCACGCCGCGCCACGTTCTCACCGAGCCCGGCGTCGGCTACCGGCTGGTTTGAAGGGCACTACCCATGGTCGACGGCGTTTCCGTCGATTGTCCCGACTGCAGCGGTTTTCTCTCGGGATTCCTCACTCTGGTCGGAACCCGCGGCCTGCTCATCAGCGGCGACCTTTGCGCAGCTTCTCGGCGAAGCGGATGCCCGCCGACCCGTACTTTTCAACGAGGCGCTTTTCGTACCCTGGATTGAATAGGGCGATGAAGACGCGGAACACTTCCGCTGTGAAAAGCAACGCTGCGGAATAAAGCCATCGGGGCTCGCCGAACATGGCAAGACTGATCAGCACGAAGATCAGGTACGTAACGGCATACATTACGGAATACTTTGCGACGGTGATCATCGTTTCACGCTGAGTCGGGTTGTTTCACTTGTGCAAGCGCGGCCCCGACGTCGATCGGCGTCGCGCTCGGGGTCACACAGCCTGCAAGAGAGTATAGACATTCTTCAGCACATATGCGTGTGCTCGTTCAATTGATACAACCCATGCCGTGACAGCCCCGAGGCTTCGCGTATCCTTGGATGGCAGATAGCCATCGAAGGAAGCAGGTCATGGAAGGCTTGGGCTTTGCGATCGGGCTGGGCGTGCTGATCCTGATGAGCCTGCAGGCGGGCCGTCATTGGGCACAGTCGACTTTTCAGGCGGCATTGTTCGGCGTCGCGGCTGCGGTGGCGGCCGTCATCGCCGCCGCGGCGACGTCGCTGTCGGTGCTCATCTGGGACCCGGCCGGCGTCGAAGCCGGCGAAGTCGGCGTCACGCTGGTCTTTCTGCTGGCAGCCGCTCCCCTTGTCGGGGTGGCCTGCACGATAGCGGTTCATCGCCAGGTCTCGAGGGAGGCCTCCAGATCCAGGGAGATCGTCGGCATCCGCCTGCGGGCGCTTGGCCGTCCCTGAAACGCGCGCCGACTGTCGCTATTTCGGTACCTTCTGGTTGGTGGCGACATTGAGCACCGATCCATCCTCCAGGCTGATGCGATAGATCTCGCGCAGGACGTTGCCGGCAAAACCCAGTTCGACGATCGACACCGTCTTGAAGACCGTCGGGATGCCGTTCGGCAGGATCTGGTTGAATTCCACCGCTGTCTGGTTGAAGGCCGCCTGGATCTCCGGCGTGAACTTGGCCATCGAATAGACCAGCGTGTTGTGCGGATTGTGCGGGCGCAGTTCCTTGCCGTCCTTCACGGTGTTGAGGCCGCTGACACCGACGGTCCGCACCAGTTCCTTGGCGGCATCGCCCATGACGGCGTAGACCGGACCGGTGACGCGCGGCAGGGGCCCGTCGCGCAGCGGCGTCAGCGCCGCGGTGGCGATGGTGTCGAACGCCATCATGGCCTCGAAGCTCGGGCCTTCCTTCACGATGCCGAGGTCGAGCCACCAGGGGTGGCCGGCGCCCTTGGCGGCTTCGGTCGTGTAAAAATTCTTCAGCGTCACGTTCAGCACCGGCGGCAGCTTGGGCATCGCCTTCAGCATCTTCTCGGGCGTCGTCGGGTCGGGGTTGTGGATGTGCAGGACGGTGACGTGCGGGATGTTGAAGCGCAGCGCTTCGTCGATGAGCTTGGCATTCAGCAGCTTTTCCCGCAGCAGCCCGCCGATCGTGAGGCCGAGGAGGTCATTCACCTCCTTCGGCAGGGTGTAGACCAGGCCGAAAGTGCGCTTGTGCTCGCGGAACGCGGGCGAGGCGAGCGCGCTGTTGTCGATCGCGCTTTGCGCGGCGGCGGGATGAACGGCGAGCAGCGCCGTGGCGGAAAGAGCGATCGCCGCCAGGCAATTGGCCATTTTGACTTTCATGGGGTCCCCCTCGCAATGCAGATTGTCGACGAAACGCCGTTGCAAACTACGTGCCCGATGTGACCGAGATGTGAGGAAATTATTGCCGGTCGGGTGCTGGCAATGCCAGCAAACGGCCTGAAAAGAAAAGCTTGCAGCTTCCGCAGGTTTGGGGCTAAATTTCTGCTATCGTCGCCACGAGCACGTCTGTGCGGCCGCCCGGTCACTTGCCCGGAGCGGCCTTTTTCGTGGCCGGGGGCAGCCCGGACTCCACGCCGGGTGATGCAAGGGGCTTCAGGGTCTTCGGACCCGGCCTGAATTGCCAACCGGGGCGGCGCCACGGCGTCGCCCGATCAAGAACCTAGTCGATGCCTTCCCGTCATGGCCGTCCCGGGAGGCGCCGCAAATGACGCGACATCAGTTCATACCGCGCAC
>JACPVT010000156.1 GCA_016191685.1 Rhodospirillales bacterium
AGCTTCCAAGGCTTCCGTGCCACCGGGCCTCCCCCCGGCGTGCCCCAAAAGCTCTTCAGAGAGCGCTGCGCCTGGCATGGTCCTGACCGTGCCCTCGACACCGAAGAACGAGACCCAAACAGCAAATGCGCCGACGGCGAACGTCGGCCCGGACGACTGGATTGCTGGCGCGATTCCGGACGGATTCCGGACAGGTTTCCGGACAGAACGCGTTACATTCAGGCGTCCAGAAATAATGCGAGAAAGCCGTGTAAACACGGCATCGAACGGCCTTCAGGCCGTGAAAAACCATGTGGGACTTGGCCGGAGACTCGGGCCAAGGATGTGGGCAGGGAGTTTGCCCGCGTCACGCTCCCTACCGCGCCTTCGCCCGCGGGTGGGCGTCGCGATAGACCTCGCGGAGGCGGGCAGCGTCGCCGTCGGCGCGCCTGCCTGTCCGCCGTAACTGGCAAGGGCCGGGCACGGGCTTTTTTGTTGTTCGTTCCAATCCACACCAGCCGCCCTCGCCGGACGGCTCGGACCTCAAAGTCGAGGACTACGACCGCCGACCCGATGGCAAGATTGACCTGGGGCCCCGTTTGAACGGCGACATGTCTGACATTGCAACCGTGGCATCTGGCTCGAGGGAACAGATCGAGAAGACCTGGGCTCGTGGCGTACAGACGGGTGCTGCAATCAACGCCGAGAAGTTTGACTACAAGGCGCACGATCCAGCCTATGAATTCGGCGGCCGGGGCGGCGAGATCCAGAACAGCAATTCTGTCGCCTTCACCCTCGGCAAGGCGATGGGGCTCGACCTGTCCGCTGCTCTGCGGGAGGCGGGGATGACGCGAACCTTTTCAGGTTGGGATCGCGACCTGCTCGACCCGAAGTACAAGCGCTATGTCGCGCCGCCTGCGTTTCCCGTGACGAATGCACCTTGATGCATACAACCATGGATATGTAGAGACACTATCTATTTCTCGGCATGATCACGCTCTGAGCTTCCAAAGGGCGGGCATGCCGGGATTTTGGTCGATCGTAGGCGCTCTGTTGATCGTGGCCGGACTCTCCGGTTGCGGGCTCTGTCCCGAGCCGGACGGCCTCACCGTGGCTTCGGCATCACAGTATCACCAGAGGTCGTTCGTTGGACCTGACGGCAACGCGACAATGAAGCATACGGTACCATTCGACGCCTGGGTCGACAATCCGACGGTGGCCGCGTTTCTGCGCAAGGTGGTGGAACAAGAAGGCAAGTCGGCTCTTGTCTGGAGCTTCGGCTTTCAATGTAAGGCAGCGTCAACACCTGACTGCCTGGATTGCTCCTCCTGTACCCGGACCATGCCCAGGATTCGTGACAACTATTACAGCCTCGTCGGATGCGTGAACGATGGCGTCATGCGGTTTCAGGCCAACGTAGGGCCCGGTTCCAATGTGCGTGCCATGACCTACTGGAGTCGATAGGCGCTTCCTTTTCGGCCGATTTGTCCGCCAATGGATGTGAACATGCCGAGCCTCTTTCGACGTTGCCTCCTGCCCGTCGCCGCGATCCTGCTCCTCGCTTCAGGCGCCTCGGGCTGCAAGTCAATTCCTTGCCTGAAGGAGAAGAATCAGGTCTGGATTGAAAACGCCTACACCCGCGATATTTTCGCAACCGGTGCTCACGTCTATGACAAGCCGGACAACACCTGGGTCGACAATCCCAAGATGGCCGTCTTTATCGCTGATTATGTCAAAGAAAACGGCGTGAAATGGCTCGGCATTCGATATGGCTTCGAGTGTGCCCCAAAGCCCGGCGGCGACTGCCCTGACTACTTCGTCTGTACGCTGAGCCGTAGCGGTGTGGTCGACTACTTCTGTCAACCCGACGGGGACTTGTTCGTGAAGGCCGAGATCGGCCCGGGTACGAGCGTGCGGGCCCAGACCTATTGGCGGAGATAGGGTCGAATTGTTGGACAGGTCCGCGATTCGGGCCTGCGTTGAAAAGAATCGTCCGGTTCAAGCCGGCCGCCGCTTTGCGAATTTCCGAACAGACACATCCCGAACAACTCGTGTTCGGAAAATCGTGCCTACCGCACCTTCGCCCGCGGGTGGGCCTCTCGGTAGACCTCGCGGAGTCGGGCCGAGTCGACATCGGTGTAGCGCTGGGTGGTCGAGAGCGAGGCGTGGCCCAGGAGCTCCTGGATGGTGCGGAGGTCGCCGCCGGCGCCCAAGAGGTGGGTGGCGAAGGAATGGCGCAGCGCATGCGGCGTCACGCTGTCGGCCAGGCCAAGATGGCGGCGGATGTCGCGCACCCGCTTCTGCACGATGGCGGGATCGAGCGCGCCGCCGCGGGCGCCCATGAAGAAGGCGTCGTTCGGGCCGGCCGCCTTCAGCCAGGGGCAGGCATCGCGGTAGGCGATGAGGGCGTCGAGCGCCTGCGGCAGCAGCGGCACCAGGCGGGTCTTGTTGCCCTTGCCGGTGACGGAGAGCGTGTCCTGGCCTGCCTTCAGCAGTCCCTCGACGGTGGCCTTGGTGAGGCCGAGCGCCTCGCCGATGCGGAGGCCCGCGCCATAGAGCAGCAGCAGCACGGCGCTGTCGCGCAGGTCGATCCAGGGCTCGCGCTCCTTCTCGGCCGGATCGGTGTCCAAGAGCTCGCCCATGTCGCGTTCGCTCAGCGCCTTGGGCACGGAACGCGGCAGCTTGGGCGTCTGGATGGTGGCGATGCTGGCGTTGTGGGCAAGGCCGCGCTTGTCGAGGAAGCCGAAGAAGGAGCGCACCGAGGAGAACGCCCTGGCCGTCGAGCTGCGCGCCATGCCCTGGCGCGAGCGTTCGGCGAGCCAAGCGCGGAACTCGGCGGGTTTCAGCCTGGCCAGCGCCTCCAGGGTGGGGGCGGTGCCGAGATAGGTCGCCATGAAGCCGAGGAAGCCCGCGACATCGTGCTCGTAGGCGATCAGCGTGTGGGCGGCGAGCCGGCGTTCGCTCCTGAGCCAGTCGCGCCAGCCCTCCTGGGCCGCCGCGAGGCTCATTCGGGAAGGTCGAGCCAGGCGCGGATGGTGTTCTCCAGCACCTTGGCCAGGAAGAACAAGAGCTCGGTCGACATGTCGGGGCCGAAGGCCTCGGGCTCGCGCGAGCCGAAGCACATGACGCCGTCGGGCGAGCCGGTCGAGACCTTGAGCCGCATCAGTACGTCGGACTTCACGAAGCGCGAGACCTCGCCGAAGAAGGCGTCCTCGCCGATGATCGAGCTGCGCAGCCGGGCGTGCTTTTCAGGGCCGATGGCGGCATCGATGGCGCCCGGCGCCAGCACATAGACGCCGCGCACCGGCACGCGCTTGGGCGCATCGGCATTGGCCTCGATGGCCAGGGTGATGAAATCGACGTCGAGCAGTTCGGGCAGCTCATGCGTCACGACATGGATCATCTTCTCGAAGGTCGTGGCCTGGATGATGCTGATCACCGCCGCCTGGATGCGGTTCTGGACGATCTGGTTCTGCTTGGAATTGGCGATGATCTCGGTGCGCTCGTTCTTCAGCCGGTCGATCTCGCTGCGCAGGCGCTTCAGGATCGCCTGCTGCATGTCGATGACGCCCGGTCCCTGCGGGCGCGGGATCAGCGCCAGCTCGTCGGCAAGCTCGGTGTGGTCGGCGAAGAAGGTCGGATGGGCCTTGAGGTAGGCCACGACATCGTCGGCGGTGATCAGCTTCACCTGCCGTCCCGTCCCGTCGGGTGCCGTGACCGTGCCGTCGTTAGCCATGAGCTGGCCTTCTCGGTCAGAGGATCGACTGGCCGGTCTTGGCCCAGTCGTCGAGGAATGCCTTCAATCCGTTGTCGGTCAGCACGTGCTTGAAGAGCTGGCGCAGCACGTTGGGCGGCAGCGTGGCGACGTGGGCGCCGAGCTTGGCCGCCGCGATCACGTGCTGGGTGTGGCGCACCGAGGCCACCAGCACCTCGGTCTTGAAGTGGGGGTATTGCCGGTAGATCGTCATGATCTCGCCGATCAGGTGCATGCCGTCCTGGCCGATGTCGTCGAGGCGGCCGACGAAGGGCGAGATGAAGGTGGCCCCGGCCTTGGCGGCCAGCAGCGCTTGGGCCGCCGAGAAGCACAGGGTGACGTTCACCATCGTGCCTTCGGAGGTGAGCGCCTTGCAGGTTTTCAGCCCGTCCGGGGTGAGGGGGACCTTCACCGCGACGTTCTTGGCGAGCTTGGCGAGCTTGCGGCCCTCGGCGAGCATGGTCTTGTGGTCGGTCGCGACGGTTTCGGCGCTGACCGGGCCCGGGACGATGGCGCAGATCTCCTTGATGACGTCGAGCATCGGCCGGCCGGCCTTGGCGATCAGCGAGGGATTGGTCGTCACCCCGTCGAGCAGGCCGGAGGCTGCGAGGTCCTTGATCTCGGCGACATCGGCGGTATCGACGAAGAACTTCATATAAACTACCCCAATGGCCAGTGGTACGGACGTGCGCGCCACCACAATTTCTAGCGTTTCCCCCTCCGAGCCACAAGCCGAGGAGGCCGCCTCGTCGCGCCCCGAGTCGGTGGAAAACAACGCCCTCCGAACGGTGTCCCGGACGGTGAAGGTCCTGCTGCCGCTGCCCCTGGCGGACGCCTACGATTACAGCGTTCCCGACGGGCTGGAGGTTGCGTCTGGCCATTTCGTGGTCGTGCCGCTTGGCAAGCGCGAGACGGTGGGCGTCGTCTGGGGTGAAGGCTCGGGCGAGGTGGCGCCGGAAAAGCTGCGCGACATCGTCGAAATCCTTCCCGCGTTGCCGATGGCCGCCGCGCTGCGCCGCTTCGTCGACTGGGTGGCGGCTTACACGCTGGCGCCGCCGGGCGCCGTGCTGCGCATGGCCATGAGCGTGCCTTCCGCGCTCGAGGCGCCCAAGACCGAGACCATCTATCGCCCTGCCGCTTCCTCAGGCGACGAGGCGCTGAAACTCACGGCCGCGCGCCGCCGCGTGCTCGATGCGCTCCGGGATGGACCGGCGATGCCGGCTGCCGAGCTTTCCCATCTCGCGGGCGTCGGCACGTCGGTGATCAAGACCATGGCCTCTGTCGGTCTGCTCGAACCGGTCGAGCGCACGATGCGGCGGTCCTTTCCGCGGCCCGATGGCGAACGGCCGGGGCCGGCGCTGTCGCCCGAACAGCAAACCGCGGCGCAGGCGCTGATCGAGAAGGTGGCAGCCGATGCCTTCTCCGCGACCCTGCTCGACGGCGTGCCGGGCGCAGGCAAGACCGAGGTCTATTTCGAGGCGATCGCTACGGCACTCGCCGCTGGCCGGCAGGCGCTGGTGCTGCTGCCCGAGATCGCGCTCACGGCGCAGTGGCTGAAACGGTTCGAGGACCGCTTCGGCGCGCCGCCGGCGCCGTGGCATTCCGGTCTGACCGGGCTCGAGCGCCGCGAGACATGGCGGGCGATCGCCGAGGGCAGGGTGGGAGTCGTGGTCGGTGCCCGTTCGGCGCTTTTCCTGCCCTTTGCGAAGCTGGGACTGGTCGTGGTCGACGAGGAGCATGACAGCTCTTTCAAGCAGGACGAGGGCGTCACCTACAATGCCCGCGACATGGCGGTGGTGCGGGCGCGGCTGGTGGCGGCGCCAATCGTGCTCGCCTCCGCCACCCCCTCGCTCGAAAGCGTCGTCAACGTCACGACGGGACGCTACGGCGCGCTCCACCTGCCGGGCCGGCACGGCGGCCAGCAACTGGCGCGGCTGACGGCGGTCGATCTCCGGCGCGAGCCGCCGGCCCGCGGGCGCTGGCTGTCGCCGCCGGCGATCGAGGCGATGAAGCAGACCCTGGCGGCCGGCGAGCAGGTGCTGCTGTTCCTCAATCGCCGCGGATATGCGCCGCTCACCCTCTGCCGCGCCTGCGGCCACGGGCTGGAATGCCCGCAATGCTCGGCCTGGCTGGTCGAGCACCGTTTCCGCCGCACGCTGGTCTGCCATCACTGCGGCTACACGGAACCGCCGGCGCATGCCTGCAAGTACTGCGGCGCGGCCGACCAGTTCGTGGCCTGCGGGCCCGGTGTGGAACGCCTGGCCGAGGAGGCGCTGGAACTGTTCCCCGAGGCGAAACTGGAGCTCTTCACCTCCGATTCCCTCATGAACCGCGACGAGGCGTCCGCTGCGGTCGATCGCATGATCGCGGGCGAGATCGACATACTGATCGGCACGCAAATGGCGGCCAAGGGCCACCATTTCCCCAATCTCACGCTGGTCGCCGTGATCGATGCCGACCTCGGCTTGAACGGCGGCGATTTGCGCGCCGCGGAACGCACGTTCCAGCTTCTCTATCAGGTGGCGGGCCGTGCCGGCCGCGAGGACCGGCCGGGTCGAGCGCTGGTGCAGACCCACATGCCCGAGCATCCGGTGATGCAGGCACTGGTATCGGGCGACCGCGACCGCTTCGTGGCGGCCGAACTCGCCGATCGCGCTGCCGCCGGCATGCCACCTTATGGCCGCCTCGCCTCGCTGATCGTGTCCGGGCCCGATCCCGCGGCCGTCGACGGCGTGTGCGCGGCGCTCGCACGCCGGGCGCCGCAGCAGCCGGGGGTCACGGTGTTGGGACCCTCGACGGCGCCGCTCGCCCTGCTGCGCGGTCGTCACCGCCGGCGGTTCCTGCTGAAGGCCTCGCGTGAAACGGCGCTGCAGCCGCTGCTGCATGGCTGGCTGGAGCGGATCGGACTGCCCGGATCAGTGCGTCTGCAGGTCGACGTCGACCCCTATTCCTTCCTGTGACAGTGCGCGCTGAAAAACCGCGGTAATACAGGCCTTTGGCAATCTTGCGCCTGGGAAAACCGCATGGTAGCAACGCGCGCTTTTCCGGGGTGGGGCGGGATACTGCGCGGCACGTTCTCCTGGGAAAAGTCCCGCCGGAACAATGGCTTGCCGGCCGGACGCAACGGTACTTGGAGAGGCTTTCAACGTGTCAACCGCTACCTCTGCCACGACCGGCGTTGCCGGACGCTATGCCAGCGCCCTTTTCGAGCTGGCGGACAATGCCAAGTCGCTCGACCAGGTTGCCCAGGACCTCAGCACATTCCGAAAGTTGGTCGGCGAGAGCGCCGATCTCGCCCGTCTCATTGCGAGCCCGGTGATCGGCCGCGACCTGCAGGGCAAGGCGCTGCTGGCGGTCCTCGATGCCGCCGGCATCAAGGGTCTCACCCGTAATTTCATCGGCACCGTGGCGGCCAACGGCCGCGCCCGCGAGCTGGTCGCCATGGCGACGGCCTTCCTGGCCGAGCTGGCGAGCCGCCGCGGCGAGACCACCGTAGCCGTCACCTCGGCCGTGCCGCTCTCGCCGGCCCAGCTTCAGCAGCTCACCGACACGCTTCGCGGCGTGTTGGGGAGCGCCAAGGTCTCCGTCGACGCGCGCGTCGAACCCGACATTCTCGGCGGTCTCGTCGTGAAGGTCGGTTCGCGCCTGTTCGACTCGTCCATCCGCAGCAAGCTGCAGCGCCTGCAGCTTGCCATGAAGGGAGTTGCCTAAATGGATATCCGTGCCGCCGAAATCTCGGCCATCCTCAAGCAGCAGATCGCCAACTTCGGCACCGAAGCCGAAGTGGCCGAGGTCGGCCAGGTCCTCTCCGTCGGTGACGGCATCGCGCGCGTCTACGGCCTCGACAGCGTCAAGGCCGGCGAGATGGTCGAGTTCCCCGGCGGCATCAAGGGCATGGCGCTCAACCTCGAGAGCGACAACGTCGGCGTCGTGATCTTCGGCGAGGATCGCACGATCCGCGAAGGCGACATCGTCAAGCGCACCGGCACCATCGTCGACGTTCCCGTCGCCGTCGTCGTCCTGGCCGTCATTGCTGGCCGCCCCGGTGTACCCCTGCTCGTAGCCCAGGGAGGCGCAGTCGGGGTCGGCGTCGTCCACCCACCCGTCGCCATCGAAATCCCCGCAGGCACATCCCATGCCGTAGCCGGACGGCGCCGCCAGACCGGCGCGCCCGGTCACTTCCTCGAACCGCCAATTCCCAAGGTTATGATACAACCGGTGCCCCGGAC
>JACPVT010000262.1 GCA_016191685.1 Rhodospirillales bacterium
CAATTGATTGCAAAGTTTCGCAATGCCAAAGAGAAAGAGAAAAAAGTGCAAGAGCCATGCCGCGACCCGCTTCGCGGGGGCAGAGAAGGACCATATGCGATAGCCCTACCCCCAAGGGGGAGAGGAACTTGAAATCACCGAATCGATGCTACCTGATCGGAACCCGCCCTAGGCTGCCCGCATCCAGATCGCGGTGTCGTGGAAGGCCACGCCGCCATTGGGCGGCACCGGGTCGGCGCCGATCAGGACGTTGACGCCCACGCGTCCCGGATAGGCATCGCTCGGCCAGTTGCCTTCGACCACCACCACGCCCGGCCGGGCGGTGGGCACGGGGCGGGCGCGCACCGTCACCTCGCCGCGCCCGTTGCCGAGGCGGACCATCGTGCCCTCGGCGAGGCCGAGGCGCGCGGCGTCGTCGGTGTGGATCAAGGCCCGCGGCTCGCCCTCCCGGGCGATCGAGCCCGGTGTCTCGGTGAAGGTCGTGTTGAGGAAGCCGCGCGCCGGCGGCACGACGAGGCGAAACGGCAGGTCCATCGTTTCGCGGTCGTAGTTCTGCAGATGATCGGGCAACGGCTTCATGCCGGCATGGTATGGCCCGACCGCTGCCCAGTCCGGCTTGAAATGGAAGCGGCCGTCGCTCGACGGAAACCGGTCGACGAAATGCGAGGCTTCGAAGCCCTCGGCGCAATCGATCCAGCCGCGCGCCGCCGCCTCCGCCCAGGTGCCCTTGCCCGAGGCACGCAACGTGGCGTCGAGCAGTTCGACGGCGCTCATGCGGAAGCTCGGCTGCGACGCGCCGAGTCGCCGGGCCAGATCGCACACCAGCTCGTGGTTGGTCCGGCATTCGGCGTGGCGCCCGACTACCGCCGGTCCGACGGTGAGGTGCGTGTGGCCGAGACCGTAGTAGATGTCGTCGTATTCCAGGAACATGGCTGCCGGCAGAAGGATGTCGGCGTAGCGGGCCGTCGCCGTCATGAACTGTTCGTGCACGCAGACGAACAGATCTTCGCGCGACAGGCCCCTGGCCACGGCGGCGCTGTCCGGCGCGACATTGGCCGAGTTGGCGTTCTGCATCAGCATCGCCGCGACCGGCGGTCCACCGGCCAGCGCATCCGCCTCGCCGCACAGCACCGGGCCGATGCGCGACTGGTCGAGGATGCGCGTCGACTTGTCCTGCATGTCGAGCCCGTGCGCCAGGGTGAGGTCGAGGCCCCAATTGTCGAGATTGAGGAAGAAGGCGCCGCCGCCCGGATGGCGCCAGGCGCCGGTCAGGGCCGGCAGGCAGGTGACGGCGTGCATGGCGGCAGCGCCATTGCGCGAGCGCGTGAAGCCGAAGCCCAGCCGCAGGAAGCTCCGCTCGGTGCCGCCGTAAAGCCGGGCAAAGGCCACGATCTCCTCGACCGGCAGCCCGGTGATCGCCGAGGCCCATTGCGGCGTCTTGTCGGCGAGGTGGGATTCCACGCCGGCGTCGAAATCCGTGTAGCGCGCCAAGTAGTCTCGATCGACGAGGCCTTCCTGCAGGAGGACATGCATCAGCGCCAGGGCCAGCGCGCCGTCGGTGCCGGGCCGCAGCACCAGGCCGATGTCGGCCGCCTCGACGGTGGGCGTGCGATAGACATCCACCACCACGAGCTTGGCGCCGCGCCGCTTTCGGGCCTTGGCGATGTGGGTCATGGCGTTCACCTGGGTCGAGACGGGATTGCCGCCCCACACCACGATCAGGTCGGCCTCGGCCATCTCGCGCGGGTCGGGCCCGGTCAGCTTGCCCACGCCGGCGCGCCATCCGGATTCGGCGGGCGTCACGCAGATCGTGGTCTTCTGCCGCGAGTAGCCGAAGGCGTGCCGCAGCCGGTCGAGGCCCCAGCGCTGCACGACGCCCATCGTGCCACCCGAATGGTAGGGCCAAACCGCTTCCGCGCCGTGCCTCGACGTCGCGCGCCTGAACGCATCCGCGACCTCGTTCAAGGCGTCGTCCCAGGCGATCGGACGAAACTCGCCCTTGCCCTTCTCGCCGACCCTCTGCAACGGCTGCGTCAGCCGATCGGGATGGTGCACGCGCTCGGCGTAGCGCGCGACCTTGGCGCAGACCACGCCGTCGGTATAGCTGTTGGCGGCTGCGCCGCGGATGCGCCCGATGCGCGTGGGCGACAGGCGCTCGACTTCGAGCGAGCAGGCGCTCGGGCAGTCGTGCGGACAGGCGGACTTCCAGAATTCCTTGCCCATGCCTACACCTCGTCGGCGCCGAAGGCCTTGCGCATCGCCTTCACGCCCTCCTGGTGCGGCGTCCAGAGGCGACCGCCGACCACGCCGCCGTCGACCACCAGGTCGTGGCCGTTGATGAAACTCGAATCGTCGGAGGCGAGAAACACCGCCGCCTTGGCGATGTCGTCGGTGAGGCCGGCGCGCGGGATCGGCTGCATGGTGGCCATCATCTTCTTGGCCGCCTCGGCGTAGCCGTCGGCCTTGTCGGGTGCGACGCCCAGCGCCTTGGCGAAGATGCCGGTGGCGATGCCGCCCGGCGAGATCGAATTCACCCGCACGTTCTTCTCGCCGAGCTGCATGGCGGTGCAGACCGTGAGGTGGTTCACCGCCGCCTTGGCGGCGCCGTAGATGATCGAGGTCGAATAGCCGGCACGGCGGCCGGCGATGCTGCCGTTGTTGATGATGCTGCCCGAGCCCTGCTTCATCATGATCGGGGCGGCGTGCTTGATGCCCAGCATCACCGAGCGCACCAGCGTCGCCATCGCGGCGTCGAAGCCCGCGACCGGCACCGTCTCGATGCCGCCCACCGGCGCCGGTCCGCCGGCGTTGTTGAACAGGCAGTCGAGCCGGCCCCATTTCGAAAGGCAGGCCGCGAACATCGCCTTGACGTCGGCTTCCTGGGTGGCGTCGGTCCTCAGGAACAGGCAGTTGTCCTTGCCGAGCGACGCTTCGAGCGTGCGCCCCAGCTCCTCGCGGCGGCCGGTCGCCAGGACCTTGGCGCCCTCCCTCACGAAGATCTCGGCCGTGCGGCGACCGATGCCGCTGGTCGCTCCCGTCACGATGGTGATCTTGCCGTCGAGTCTGCCCATGGCGGTTTCCTTCATTTTTCTATCACGGCAAAATTGTCATCCCGAGCGCAGCGAGGGATCTTTATCGGTGGCCTTAAAGGTCCCTCGCTTCGCTCGGGATGACAATGTGCGCGAAACCGAGAAAGGCCAACAGGGCCAAGATTCTTGATTTCGAGCATGATACACCATCGCCAGCAAGGAGAAGCGGATGACGGTATTGGGCATTCTGGGCGGCAGCGGTCTCTACGAAATCGCCGGCCTCAAGGACGCGACGTGGCGCCGGGTCGCCTCGCCGTTCGGCGAGACGTCGGACGAGTTCCTGTTCGGCGTGCTCGACGGGCTGGAGGTCGTGTTCGTGCCGCGCCACGGCCGCGGCCACCGCCACTCGCCGACCTCGATCAACTACCGCGCCAACATCGATGCGCTGAAGCGCTCGGGCGTGACCGACATCCTGTCGCTGTCGGCCTGCGGCTCGCTGCGCGAGGACCTCCCGCCCGGCCATTTCGTCGTCGTCGACCAGGTCATCGCCCGCACCTTCGCCCGCGACAAGAGCTTCTTCGGCGACGGCTTCGTCGCCCACGTCTCGATGGCGCACCCGACCTGCAACCGGCTGGCGCGGGCGGTGCACGACTGTGCGCGCAACGCCGGCTTCCCGGTCAAGTTCGGCGGCACCTATCTGGTGATGGAGGGGCCGCAATTCTCCAGCCTCGCCGAGTCGAAGCTCTATCGAAGCTGGGGCTGCGACGTGATCGGCATGACCAACATGCCGGAGGCCAAGCTCGCCCGCGAAGCGGAGATCTGTTACGTCACCGTCGCCATGGTCACCGACTTCGACTGCTGGCATCCCGACCACGGCCATGTCCAGGTGGCCGACATCGTGCGCGTGCTGCACGACAATGCCGAACGGGCCAAGTCGCTGGTCAAGATGGTGGCGCCGCTGCTCAAGCAGTCGCGGCCGTCGCCCTGCCCCGCGGGCTGCGACCACGCGCTCGAGTACGCGCTGATCACCGCGCCCGCGGCGCGCTCGCCCGCCATGGCCAAGAAGCTCGAGGCGGTCGCGGGGCGCGTGTTGAAGCAGTGAATCTTTTGGACCGCGAGCGTCCCGCTCGCTCATGATCATGAGGCGAGCGGGACGCTCGCGGTCCGGAAGAATCAAATGACAGGCGCCAACCGGTGCGCCACCTGCGATGCGTAGCGGGCGGCCACGGCCAGGAAGGAGCGGAAGTCGAGATGGCTCTCGGCGCCGGCAAGGTCGCTCAGGCAGCGGACGTTGACCACCGGAATGTCGGAACCCCAGCGGTGCGCGACCTGCGCCACCGCGCCGCCTTCCATCTCGACAGCCTGCGCCTTGAACTCGGCATGCAGGCGCTGCCGTGTGCGTTCGGAATTGACGAAGATGTCGCCGGTCAGGATCGTGCCGAAATGGATCGCGGGCGCGCGGCGGCCCGCGCCCACGGTTTCGGGCAACGGCTCCAGCACGAGGCCCGCCAAGGCGTCGCGCAGGCGCGCGGCCAACGGCCCGGCCAACGGATAGCCCGGCGTCGGATCCTCGCCCAGCGACGGCCGGCTGCCGGGCTGGATGGTGAGGAAGCTGTCCTCCTTCAGCACGCCGTAGTCGTGTTGGGTGTTGCCGATGCCCACCACGACATCGCCGACGCCCAGCGCCGGATCGATGCCGCCGGCCACGCCGCACAGCATCAGCGCGCGACAGTCGAAACGGTCGAGCAGAAGCGCCGTGGCGATGGCGGCATTGACCTTGCCCGCGCCGGATTCGACGAACACCGCGTCGCGGCCGGCGATGCGGCCGCGCCAGAACGGCAGCCCGCCGATCAGGCTCTGCTCGCCCGAAAGGTCGGAGAGGTGGGCCAGCTCTTCGGGAAGGGCCGAAATGACGCCCAAAAGCCTGTTTGCCATGGTCGAATGGGTTATAAGGTCGCCGCTCCCATGTCCATGACCCTCCCCGACCTCACGACTCTTCGCGACGCCTGCACGATTTTCGCCTGCGATGCCGCAGCTGAGATCATGCGCATCTATGCCGGCGACCTCGGCGAACGCACCAAGGCCGACAAGAGTCCGGTCACCGACGCCGACCACGCGGCCGAGCTCGTCATCGTGGCCGGCCTGCGCGCGCTGACGCCCGGCCTGCCGGTCGTGGCCGAGGAAGAAATGGCCGCGGGCCATGTGCCTAAACTGGACGGCGGGCCGTTCTGGCTGGTCGACCCGCTCGACGGCACCAAGGAGTTCATCAAGAGGAACGGCGAGTTCACCGTGAACATCGCCTTGATCGAGCACGGCCGGCCGACGCTCGGCATCGTGCTGGCGCCGGCGACCGAAACGCTGTGGCGCGGCGCGGCGGGCCTCGGCGCCGACAAGCGCGAGGGTGGCGGCGCCTTCACCGCGATCACGACACGCACGCCGCCGCCGCAGGGCCTGACGGCGTGTGCCAGCCGCAGCCATGCCATCTACAGCGACCTCGACATCTGGTTCCGCAACAACAACCTCACCGTCGCCGACCGCGTGCAGGCCGGCTCCTCGCTGAAATTCTGCCTGATCGCCGAGGGCAAGGCCGACATCTATCCGCGCTTCGGCCCGACCAACGAATGGGACACCGCAGCGGGCCAGGGCGTGCTCGAAGCGGCGGGCGGCGAGGTGGTCACCACCGACGATCGCCCCCTGCTCTACGGCAAGCCGCGCTTCTCCAATCCGCACTTCATCGCCCGCAGCAAGGCGGCGCGATGAAGGTTGCCGAGCCCGACGCGCAGTCGATCGCCGAGGCGGCGCAACTGCTGCGCGACGGCAAGCTCGTCGCCTTCCCGACCGAGACGGTCTATGGCCTCGGCGCCGACGCCACCAACGATCGCGCGGTCGCGGCGATCTTCGAGGCCAAGGGCCGGCCCGAGTTCAATCCCCTGATCAGCGCTGTGCTCGATGCCGCGGCGGCGCGGAAACTCGTGCTGTGGAACCCAATCGCGGAAAAGCTCGCGGCGCGTTTCTGGCCCGGGCCGCTGACGCTGGTTCTTCCGCGCCGCCCGGGGTCGCCGATTTCCCTGCTGGCGACGGCAGGCCTCGACACCGTGGCCGTCCGCGCGCCGGCGCATCCCATCGCGCAGGCATTAATTCGCGCCGCCGGCCGGCCGATCACCGCACCTTCCGCCAACAGGAGCGGCGCCGTCAGCCCGACACGGGCCGAGCATGTTGTGGAGTCGCTGGGAGACCGTGTGCCGCTGATCCTCGACGGCGGGCCCTGCCTGGTCGGAGTCGAGTCGACGGTGCTGGATCTCACGACCGCGACGCCCACCCTGCTGCGTCCCGGCGGCACCACGCGCGAGGCGATCGAGGCGGTCATCGGGCCGATCGCGCTCAGCGCCGCCCTTTCCCCGGGCGGTTCGGCACGCACGTCGCCCGGCCGGCCCGAAAGTGGCTATGCGCCGGCGCGGCCGGTGCGACTCAATGCCAGCACCGTCGGCGCAGATGAGGGACTTCTGGCGTTCGGGCCGACGGTGCCACCGGGCGCGATGCTGACCTACAACCTCAGCCCGACGGGCGATCTCGGCGAGGCGGCGGCCAACCTCTTTGCCCAGATGCGCCTGCTCGACCGGCCGGGCATCGGCCGCATCGCGGTCATGCCCATTCCGGAAACGGGCCTCGGCCTTGCGATCAACGACCGGCTGCGCCGGGCGTCTCAGGGTCATGATGGGGCGGGTGACGGCACCGTCCGACGCGGCTAATCTTGCGCAAAATCAGAGGAAACGATGCCAGATAACATCATTGCGCCTGCCATCCCGACCGTCCCAGTGACGTCCACCGTCCTCGAGGCGCTGCGCGCCATCGTGGGCGAGAGGGGCCTGATCCTCGACGAGCCGGGCAAGCAGCCCTTCGTCACCGACTGGCGCGGCTCGACCGTGGGGACCGCCGCCGTCGTCGTGCGCCCGGGCAACACCGAGGAAGTCTCCAAGGTGGTGAAACTCTGCTTCGACAACGGCATCGCGATCGTGCCCCAGGGCGGCAACACCGGCCTGATGGGCGGCGCCACGCCGTGGCCTACTCACAGCGGCATCCTGCTGTCGCTGGGGCGGATGAACCATGTGCTGGACGTCGATCCGGTCGGCTATTCGATGACCGTAGAAGCCGGCTGCGTGCTGCAGACCCTGCAGGAGACGGCGGCCAGCCACGACCGCTTCTTTCCGCTCAGCCTCGGCGCCCAGGGCTCGTGCATGATCGGCGGCAATCTCTCGACCAATGCCGGCGGCGTGCAGGTGCTGCGCTACGGCAATGCGCGCAACCTGGTGATGGGCCTGGAAGTCGTGCTGCCCAACGGCGACGTCTGGAACGGCCTGCGCTCGCTCAAGAAGGACAATACCGGCTACGACCTGAAGCACCTGTTCATGGGCGCCGAGGGCACGCTCGGCATCATCACCAAGGCGGTGCTGAAGCTGTGGCCGGCGCCCAAGGACGTCTGCACCGCCTGGCTCGCCATCCGAGACCCGCAGGCCGCCATCGAAATCCTGTCGGAAGCGCATGCCGCCAGCGACGACAACGTGGGCTCGTGCGAACTGATGAGCCGCGCCTGCACCGACATGGTGCTGCGCCACATTCCCGGCACGCAGGATCCGCTGAAAGCCGACACGCCGTGGTTCCTGCTGCTCGAATGGTCCTCGTCGCGCGCCAAGGCTGAGGGTGCCGAAGGAATGTCCGACAAGATGGAGCAGTTCCTGGGCGAGCAGCTCGAGGCGGGCCGCGTGCTCGACGCCGCCATCGCCCAGAGCGAGGCGCAGTCGCGCAACATGTGGGTGATCCGCGAGTCGGTGGCACCCGCGTCGCGCGCCGAAGGGCCCGGCCTCAGCTACGACATCTCGGTGTCGATCTCGAAGATCCCCGAGTTCATCGACAAGGGCATCAAGGCCGCCCTCAATATCCTGCCCTCGATCCGGCCCTACCCGCTCGGCCATATCGGCGACGGCAACCTGCACTTCTCGTTCATGGGGCCGAAGGGCATGGACCGCCCGACGCTGCACCAGTACTCGCCCGCCATCACCCGCGCGGTGAACGACCTGGTGCGCGACATGGCGGGCTCGATCTCGGCCGAGCACGGCATCGGCATCGACAAGATCGACGAGCTGGCGCACTACCGCTCCAGGATCGAGCTCGACACCATGCGTTCGCTGAAGCGCGCGCTCGATCCCAAGAACATCATGAACCCAGGGAAGATTCTCCGGTTGTGAGCGATTTTGTCGAAAAGCTGCGCGTCCTTGTCGGCGACAAGGGCCTGATCACCGACGACGCGGGCAAGCATCCCTATCTCACGGATTGGCGCGACAATTATCTCGGCACCGCGCTTGCCGTGGTGCGGCCCGCCTCGACCGAGGAGGTCGCGGGGGTCGTGAAACTCTGCGCCGCCGCGGGTGTCGCCATCGTGCCCCAGGGCGGCAACACCGGACTGGTCGGCGGCGGCATGCCGCACGAGGACGGCCGCGAGATCGTGCTGTCGCTCACCCGCATGAACCGCATCGTCGAGATCGACGAGATCGGCTACTCGATGACGGTCGAGGCGGGCGTCGTCCTGAAGACCATCCAGGAGACGGCCGCCGCCCACGACCGCCTGTTTCCGCTCAGCCTCGCCGCCGAGGGGAGCTGCACCATCGGCGGCAATCTCTCGACCAACGCCGGCGGCGTGCAGGTGCTGCACTACGGCAACACCCGCCATCTGGTCCTTGGCCTCGAAGTCGTGACGCCGAAAGGCGAGATCTGGAACGGCCTGAGAGCGCTCAAGAAGGACAACACCGGCTACGACCTGCGCGATCTCTATCTCGGCGCCGAGGGAACGCTCGGCATCATCACCAAGGCGGTGCTGAAACTCTGGCCCAAGCCCAAGGACGTGGCGACGTCGTGGATCGCCGTGCCGTCACCGCAGGCCGCCGTCGACCTGCTGAGCGGTGCGCACGCCGCCAGCGAGGACAACGTCACCTCCTGCGAGCTGATGGCCCGCCAGGGCATCGACTTCGTCCTGAAAACACATTCCCGGCGCCAACGATCCACTGGCCGAACGCCACGACTGGTACGTGCTGTTGGAATGGTCGTCGACCCGCGCCCGCCGCGAGGGCGCCAACGAGACCGGGCTGCGGGAGAAAATGGAGACCTATCTCGGCGAGGCCATGGAACAGGGCCTCGTGCTCGACGCCGCCATCGCCCAGAACGAGGCCCAGGGCCGCGCCTTCTGGGCCCTGCGCGAAAACCACTCCGAGGCCCAGAAGCGCGAGGGCCCCTCGATCAAGCACGACATCTCGGTCGCGGTGAGCAAGATCCCCGCCTTCATGGCCGAAGGCCTCGCCGCCATGAAGAAGGCGCTGCCCGACTGCCGGCCGGTGCCGTTCGGCCATGTCGGCGACGGCAACCTTCACTTCAACTGCCAGTCGCCGCCGGGCTGGGACAAGCAGCGCTTCTTCGCCCACGGCGAGGCGATCAGCGGGGCGGTCTACGATCTGGTGGTGGGCTACGGCGGCTCGATCTCGGCCGAGCACGGCATCGGCCGGTTAAAAGTCGACGAGCTGGCGCACTACCGCAGCAGGATCGAGCTCGACGCCATGCGTTCGATCAAGCGCGCACTCGATCCGCAGAACCTGATGAACCCTGGCAAGATCATCCGAATCTGAACTAGGCTCGCCCCATCATGACCAGACAACTGGTTCTCCTGACTGTTTTTGCTCTGTCCTTCGGCGGCGTGTGGTTTCCTGCAGGCGCCCAAGAGGAGATTACGCCCGCGACGCCGGCGATCATCGATGGATTGCGGAAGGGCGCAGTGCGCTACAGGAAGGCCGCCGAGCAACAGCTCGACGCGGCCCGGCAGCGGCGTGACCTCGAGGCCGTGGCGCGCACGAACGCGATGCGGGCCATTGATCCTCTGGAGAAGCGATGGTGGTTGGAAGATTTGGCGGGCTATGCCGCCAAAGCGGAAGAACTCGAGGAATACGCGTTCAACCTCAACTTGCAGGCCGACGACGATGATTCCCGTGCCGCGCGACTGCAGGCCGCATTGAACGCCGGGAACTAGGGACGATCATCCTTCTTCTCGACGATCTCGTACTGCACGTCGGTTACCTGGCGAATCTCGCGCACCGGCGGCTCAGCGGGCGGGCGGCGGCCAAACAGGCCGGCGAACCAGGCCTTGGCCTTGAAGGCCAGGATGGCGATCAGCACCACCGCCGCCACGCCTGCGATCACGGCGAAGCCCAGAACGGCCAGGACGATGAAGCCGATCAGGCCGATGATCGCCTGCAGCCACACCCGCGCCGGCAGCCGCGCCAGCATTTCGAGGAACTGCTTGCCGTTCATCCTGCCGTTCATGGCGCCCAGCGCTTCTCGAAGTCCCAGACCTCGGCAAAGCCCATCAATTCGTGCATGTCGCGATACTGCGGCGTGGCCACGTCGATACTGGTGCCCTTGGCCTTGAGATGCGACCAGGCGAGCCGCATCGCTTCGGCAGCGACGCTGAAGCCCAGGCCCGGATAGATCGCGAGGTCGAAGCCCCACTTCTTCAGCCGCGCCACTTCAACGCGAGGCGTCTTGCCGAACTCGACCATGTTGGCGAGCAGCGGCTTGCTCACTTCCTTGCCGATGCGCTCCAGCTCGGCCTCGCTCTCGGGCGACTCGACGAAGATCACGTCGGCGCCCGCCTCCTCGTAGAGCCGGGCCCGGCGCAGCGCCTCGTCGAGACCATGCGCCGTGCGCGCGTCGGTGCGCGCGACGATCATCGTTTCCTCGTGGCGGCGCGCCTCGACCGCGACCCTGATCTTGAGCACCATCTCCTCGGCCGGCACGACGCGGCGGCCGGGCGTGTGGCCACACTTTTTTGGCATCTCCTGATCTTCGATCTGGATCGCGGCGACACCGGCCGCCTCGTAGCCGCGCACCGTGCGCCGGACGTTGAGCAGGCCGCCGTAGCCGGTATCGGCGTCGGCAATCAGCGGCGTCCTGGTGATCGAACAGATCATCTCGGCGCGGCCCACCATGTCGGAATAGGTGGCGAGGCCCGCGTCCGGCAGGCCCAGCGTCGAGGCCGTGGCGCCGTAACCCGTCATGTAGAGGGCGGGAAAATCCATCTTGTCCGCCACGCGGGCGGAGATGCCATCATAGATTCCGGGGGCCAGGATGAATTCGCCCTTCGCCAACAGGCTGCGCAACGTGCGTGCCTTCTCATTGCCCGCCATGTCTCGGTCCTCTCACAATAAAGTCGACCGCAGGATGGCGTCTAGGGGCCCCGCGTCAACGAGATGTTGCAGGTGCGCCCGCCCCCGCCCTGCTCCGGTCCCGCGCCGCTGATGCTGTTGCCCTCGTATCGCGCCGACATCCTCCCCGTTTGAGCCACGCCGGACGGATTGTTCGGCACGAAGACGCGCGAAACCTGGACCTGCGCGCCGCTGATCTGCAGGCTGACGGACTGAATGCCGCGCGTGCCGGGCCCGGAGCCTGGCCGGGTCCAGGTGCCGGCACCGCCCGATATGTTGACCTGCAAGCCGACGCTGAACTCGGCGCCCACTCTCGACGGCGTGCATTGCATCGTTCCCCGCCAGAGCCCATCGGGGCCCGATCTCGGGGCAGCGGCGGCAACGTTCGGCGCCGCGGCTGCGGGCGGAGGCGCGGCCGCGACAGGAGGAGGCACCGCCTTGGCGGCGGCCTCGGACCTGGCCTTTTCCTCGTCGGCCTTCTTCTTTGCTTCCTCGAGCTTCCTCTGCTCGTCGTCGAATTTGGCGACGGCCGGAGCAGCCTCGCGCAGCAGCGCCTGATTCTGTGCGCCGGTCAAAAAGCCGGTCGCCGGATAGCTGTGGCCGCGCTGCCAATTGGCGATCATTTCGCGCGAGCGCGGGCCGAAAGCGCCGTCGCTGCCGCGGGTATCGAAGCCCAACGACGTCAACGCCACCTGGAGGCGCTGGCGGTCGACCATCGCGAAACGCAGCGCCGTCTCGTCGGCTTCCGCTGCCTTCTTTTCGGCAGCAGCAGCGGCGGCGGCATCGGCCTTCTGCCTGGCGTCGGCCTCGGCCTTCTGGCGAGCTTCCGCCTCGGCGACTTCCCTGGCGCTGGATTCGGCCTTCTGCCTGACTTCCGCTTCGGCCTTTTGCTTCGCTTCGGATTCGGCTTTCTGGCGCTCGGCCTGCGCTCTGACGAGCGCCTCGTCGGCCTGGCGCTTGGCGTCGGCCTCGACAGCTGCCTTCTTGCGCGCGTCGTCTTCCGCCTGTCTCAGCGCCGCCATCTCGGCCTCGGCCTTGCGCTGGGCGGCCTCCTCGGCGGCGCGCCGTGCGACAGCGTCGGTCTGCTCGCGCTGGCCGGCCTCGGCCTGCCGGCGAGCTTCCATGTCGGCCTTCATTTGCGCCAGTTCCTGCTCAGCCTTCAGGCGTGCCTGCTGTGCCTTCTCGAGTTCGGCATCGGCGGCCTTCTTGGCGGCGGCATCGGCCTCGGCCCTGCGCTGCGCTTCCTCCTCCAGTCGCTTCTTCTCCGCGGCCGCAGCATCGGCCTTGCGGCGCTCCGCCAGCACACGCTCGAGATCCTCGATCTTGAGATCCTGCAACACAGTGGCCGTCGGTACCGGCGTGCTGCCGGGGGCGAAGGCGAGGTATCCGCCGCCGCCGGCAAGAGCCAGCGCGACGGCTGCAATGCCGGCAAATAGAGGCAGGCGACTCTTGGCCGGCGCCTGGACGGAGGGAGCGACAGGCGTGGCAACCGACGTGGCCGGCGCACGCACGGTCGCGCCGTCGCCCTGCCGGGCCATCGCCACCGTGGCATGGGCATCGGGTGCCGTTGTCTGCCCCAGGACAAGCCGCCAACCGCCGATCGACTGCGGCCGGTCGGCGGCCCGGAGAGCCAATCCTGCATCTATGCCGACCAGCAGACCGGGCGAGAAGCCCGGCAACGCTTTCCCGCCCAGCGGCTGGTAGCTGTCGTCCAGCATACGGTCGAAGGCACTGGGCGGTGTCTGGCCGGTGACGGCGTGATAGAGAGTGGCCGACAGGCCGTAGATGTCCGTCCACGGCCCCTGCTTGGCCGAGGTGAACTGTTCCGCCGCGGCGTAGCCTGGCGTGAAAATCGCCGTCAGCGCTGCCGTACGGCCCGCCATGGCGGCGCGCGAGGCGCCGAAGTCGATCAGTGTGGGATTGCCGACGTCGTCGAGCAGGATATTGGCCGGCTTGATGTCGCGGTGCAGGAACCCCGCCGCGTGCACCTGATCCAGCCCATCGAGCAACGGCCACAGGATGCGGTCGACTTCGGCCGGCGCCAGGGGCCCCTTCTGCTTCAGACGATGCTCGAGCGTCTCGCCGCTCAGCAGCTGCATGACGATGTAGGCCGTGCCGTTGGCTTCCAGGAAGTCGAAGACCCGGACAATGGCCGGGGCGTTCTGCAGGCTGGCGAGCGTGCGCCCCTCGGCCACGAAGCGGTCGCGGCCCCAGGCGAAGTCGGCGGCTGCGTCAGTCGAGCGTGGCAGCACCGTCGTGCCGTCCTGCCGCACGGCAAGCGCCAGGGGCAGGTATTCCTTGATGGCAACCGCGCGATGGAGCTGACTGTCGTGGGCGCGGTAGGTGATGCCAAAACCGCCCTGGCCGAGAACGGAGACGATCTCGTACCGCCCGATCGTCCGTCCCGCCGACAGCGCGACGAAGTCCACCGATGGCGTCCCCGTCCCGCTCGAAGCGGACTGGTCAGGTACGTCGCTCATGAGCCTCCGGCATGGCGCAAAAGGCTTTCACGCTTCTTTCGTCAGGGCCGAGGCCGGCGCCGCGTCGCGGCCCCGGCCACCCCGGCGGATCAGACCGTAACCGGCTTCAGCTCGGTCGAGCCAGCGGCCTGGCAGAAAGTCGTCGTCTCGGTCGTGGTCTGGCCATTCTTGGTTGCTGTGAGTTCGATCGGCCGGCAGGTGCTGCCGTCAGCGCGGCCGGCCGGCGGGCCGACTGGCTTGGCGGCAACGACCGTCGCCGGGGTCGACGACGACTGGCTCGACGTCTTCTCGACCGTATAGGTGGTCGGCACGTTGGTTTCGGCCACGAAGGCGTTTTGCGTCGCCTGCGCAAGCCGTGCGCGCTCCTGGTTGTCGAGCGCCCTGCCGACGAGGTTGCCGGCCAGCGCTCCCACCAGCGCACCACCTACGATGCCGCCAGCGCTGCCGAACGCCAGGCCGCCGACCGCACCGCCGACCGCGGCGCCCATGACGGTGCCCATGGCCTGGTTCGATGGCTTGCCGCTATCGCCGGTCGTGCAGCCTACCGCGAGGCCGAGTGCGGCCACGACGCCGATCAACTTGACGAAGAACCGCGACCGCATGGCCGCACGAGGGCTCGGCATTGCAACTACAGCATTCATCGCGTGCATCTCCGTCTGTATTCAGCGGGTTTCATCATAGACCATAAGTTCAGTCCCTTGCCACGGGCTTCGTCTTCGGCATCGGCATAGGCCCGTGGGGCATCGCAGGAGGCCAGCACCAGCCCGCCGCGGACCAGCGCCAGAGCGAGGTCGACGCGGTCCGAGTCCGGGATGTCGGCCAGAGGCTCCTTGGCGTCGAGCTTGCTGACCAGACAACGATAGAGGGGCGTGCCGTCGGTCAGGCGGTCGGTCTGGCGGCAGCGCAGGTTGCGCGGCTTGGCCGCCAAGGCGTTGACCCCGGCTTGGCGGAGGCCGGGTTCATCGACGATGTCGACCCCTTGCAGGCGAATCTCGGTGGGATTATTGCGCAAGGTCAGCAACATCAAGGTCTTGCCGAAATGATCGAACTGGCCGTCGATAAGTTCGGCAGCCTTGCGGGCGTCTTCCTCCGCCTTGCGCTTTGCCGCCGCCTCGGCTTCCGCCTTTTGGTGCGCTTCTTCCTCGGCCCGCTTCTTCTCCGCCATCTCGGCTTCGACCCTGCGACGGGTCTCGTCCTCGAGCTGGCGCTTCGCCGCGGCGTCGGCCTCGGCCTTCTGCCGTGCCTCCTGCTCTGCCTTGCGCCGAGCGTCTTCCTCGGCCTTGCGCTGCTCCGCGGCTTCCTTTTCCGCACGGAGCTTCTGCGCCTCCTCCTGGAACTTGCGCTTCTCCTCTTCCGCCGCTTCGGCCGCCGCCCGCGCCTTGACGGTCTCGGGGTCCGGCCCGCGCATGGCCGTCGCGTAATAGCCGCCACCGCCGAGGGCAGCGGCCAGAACGACCGCCAAGGCGATCCAGAGCCCAGTACGAGACTTTGGCGCCGGTCCGGAGGATGCGGCGTCCGGCGTCGGCGTCAGCACGGATTGGCGACCGGCTGCGGACGGCGGTGCCTTGGCCATCATCATGGTCGCATCCGCGGCCGGCGCCGAGGTCATCCCGAGGATGGGCCGCCAACCGGCGATCGACTGCGGCCGGTCGCGGGCAGGCACTGTGAGGCCCGCATCGATGCCGGCCAGAAGGCCCGGCGCGAACCCTTTCGGCATCAACCGCGCAAGCGGCTCGTAGCCATCGTCCAGCATGCGATCGAACGCGCTGGGCGGAGTCTTGCCGGCGATCGCGTGATAGAGCGTGGCGGCGAGGCCGTAGATGTCGGTCCACGGCCCCTGCTTGGCCGACGTCATCTGCTCGGCAGCAGCATAGCCCGGCGTGAAGATCGCCGTCATCGCCGATGTCCGCCCAACCATCGCCTCGCGCGCGGCGCCGAAGTCAATCAACGTCGGGTCACCGGCGGCATTGAGCAGAATGTTGGCGGGCTTGATGTCGCGATGCAGGAAGCCCGCGCCGTGCACCTGCTCTAGCCAATCGAGCAGCGTCCACAGGATGCGATCGACCTCGTCGGGCGTGAGGGTTCCCTGACGTTTCAACCGATC
>JACPVT010000263.1 GCA_016191685.1 Rhodospirillales bacterium
GCGAAGGCGGCGCCAGCTGCATTGAGCCCAATCTCTTTAGCCGGGACGCTCCTCGGGCTCCACGAGTTCCAGCGGCAGCACGAATGTCATGGCGAGCGTGGATCCCGAGACCAGCGCCGCGATCTGGCGTAACGTTGCCGCGATCACGTCCTTGGTGAGGTACATGGTGACGCCGGTGGAGGCCACGACCGCCCGCTGGCCGGCATCGAAGCCGGCAGCCGTCAGCCATTGCCACCAGGCGTCGCCTGCCTCGAAGTCGACCGGCACGAGCCTCAGCCATTCAGGGATCCCATAGCCGAGCTCGATCAGGCGCTGCCGCTTCCAAGCCTGAGGACCGGGCCTGTCGACTTCGAATATCCGCAGGCGGGAGGCGATCTCCGGCCGGCGCTGGGCGAAGGTGTCCAGGCCGGCACCGAGAATGACGTACTGGGCGACGCCCTGACCGGCCCGTTCCGCGACCAGATCCTCGATGAAACGAGCACGGGCCACGATCGATGCTCGGAATTGGCTCGTGAAGTGCGGATCCATGTCCGGACGGCGGCGCCAACCATCGGCCGGGGCCGCCAGCCGAAGGCCGATCTCGTCCTCAAGTACATGCGGCGGCGGATCGACCTCAACGTGCAGGGCCCGCCACAAGGCGACCCGCACCGCCGTGCTGTCTGGCGCAGCGGTTCGCTCATCACGCATGACGTCCGCCATCCCTGCCTAGCCTCGGAGTTCCAGCCCGTTTCCTTCGGGGTCTTGCAGATAGATTGATGCGACGGACCCCGACGAGCCATAGCGCTCGCGAACCTCGCCCACCTCAACACCGTGGAGTTCAAGCTTGCGCCGGACCTTTTCAAGATCAAAGGCCGCAACACGCAGGCACATGTGGTGGAGATTGGGCACCGTCGCGCCCGTCGTATCGCCGTCGACCCGACCCATGCGGCCGGCGATGTCGATCAGGTCCACAAGGGCGGAGCCTGCTCGCAGATGGACGAGTCCGAGTTCGTCCTGCCTGCGTTCGACTTGGCAGCCGAGCACCTTCTCGTAGAAGTCGATCATGCGACCCAAGTCGGTCACACGCAGCGCCACGTGATCAATTCCAACAACTTCCATGACCCGATCTCCGTTGACTGGCGAGGGAATTGAGATATCTCGATATCAAGGTAGTTGGAGATATCTTGATGTCAAGACAATTGGCCCGTGACCAGTCCCCGGATCATGTAGGCGGGCGCCGACGGCAATGGTCGGCAGAGCTTCCCGACATCGACATCAGCGGCATGGCGATCCTGGGACGGGCGCGCTGGACGGACGTCGCCGCGCAGAAGCGGCGTTCCGCGAGGACATGCAGGTGGAAGCGGAGCTGCTGGCGGGAATCGCACCCGCTGAGCGCGAGGCACTCGCCAAGCTTCTGGCGAAGCTCGCCTTCTCACTGGCGAAGGAACGATCCGGGCCTGATTCTCCGCTCACCTGATCGAGCTCGTCTTTTGAAATCGCCGTGCTCTGATGAAAAGACCACCAAGCGCACAGAGCACGTGGCCCACTGCGTGCTGGGTTACTCTTTCGACATGAGTGAATCCGGAGTCATCACGCTCTAATCCCGCCGCAGCATGAACACCGCCTGCTCGCCGAACAGGTTGGCGAGCGGCGGCGGCATGCGGATCGGGCGGCTCTTGCTATTGAGCACGATGGCGCGCTCGATCTGTACGCCCATGTCGTGGCAGAGCGCACGGAAATCGTCGATGCTGCAGAGATGGATGTTGGGCGTGTCGTACCACTTGTAGGGCAACGACGTCGTTTGCGGCATGCGGCCGCCGAACACCATCCGCAGGCGCACCTGCCAGTGCGCGAAGTTTGGGAACGACACGATCGCCCGCTTGCCGACCCGGAGCATCTGCCGCAGCACCTCGCGCGGCTCGCGCGTGGCCTGCAGAGTCTGGCCGAGGATCACGTAGTCGAAGGCATCGTCGGGATAGGCCCGCAGATCGGCATCGGCATCGCCCTGAATCACCGACAGGCCGTTGGCGACGCAGGCGTTCACACCGGCCTGGCTGAGCTCCATGCCGCGCGCATCGACGCGCTTGAAGTTCACCAGGTAGGCCAGCAGCGCGCCGTCGCCGCAGCCGACGTCGAGCGCGCGGGTGTCAGGCGCCACCATGTCGGCGATGAGCTGAAGATCGACACGGATGGCGTTCACGACACACCCTTGAGGCCGCGCACGGTGGCCGCGCCCTTTAGGAAGCCACTGAGCGTGCGAAACATCTCCGGCTCGTCGAGCAGGAAGGCATCGTGGCCCTTGTCGCTCGCGACTTCGACGAACGACACATTGGCCGCCGCCGCGTTCAGCGCATGGACGATCTCGCGGCTCTCGCGGGTCGGGAACAGCCAGTCGCTGGTGAAGGACATCAGGCAGAATCGCGTGGCCGAGCCGCGGAAGGCATTCGCCAACACCCCGCCGTGCGCGCCGGCGAGGTCGAAGTAGTCCATCGCGCGCGTGATGTAGAGGTAGCTGTTGGCGTCGAAGCGATCGACGAAGGTCGAGCCCTGATGGCGCAGGTAGCTCTCGACCTGGAAATCGGCATCGAAGCCGAACCCCAGGGCATTGCGGTCCTGCAGCGCGCGCCCGAACTTGCGCTGCAACGCCTGCTCCGAGAGATAGGTGATGTGCGCGGTCATGCGCGCAACCGCAAGGCCGCGCGCCGGCACCGTCTGGTGCAGGCGGTAGTCGCCGCCTTTCCATTCGGGATCGGCCATGATCGCCTGGCGGCCGACCTCGTGGAACGCGATGTTTTGTGCCGAATGATTCGCGGCGCAGGCGATCGGCACGGCCGAGAAGACGCGGCGGGGGTAGGCCGCGGCCCATTCGAGCACCTGCATGCCGCCCATCGAGCCGCCGATGACGCAGAACAGGTCGGCGATGCCGAGATGATCGAGCAGCGCCGCCTGGGCACGCACCATGTCGGCGATGGTCACCACCGGGAAACGCAGGTTCCAAGGTTGGCCGGTCGCAGGCTCGCGCGCCAGCGGACCGGTCGAGCCCATGCAGTGGCCCAGCACATTGACGCAGATGATGAAGTAATGCGCCGGGTCCAGGACCTTGCCCGGCCCGACCAGGCTCTCCCACCAGCCTTCCTTCCCCGTCACCGGATGCCGCTCGGCGACGAACTGGTCGCAGCTGAGCGGATGGCAGATCAGGATCGCATTGGTCTTGTCGGCGTTCAGCGTGCCGTAGGTCTGGTAGGCGATGCGGTACGGCCCGAGCTCGACGCCGCAGTCCAGCCGCAATGGCCGCTCGACGCCCAGGACCGCGTGGCGGCACTGGGCCAGCGCCTTGCGTTCGGCTTCGGTCAGATCCTCGGGCACC
>JACPVT010000264.1 GCA_016191685.1 Rhodospirillales bacterium
AGTTCCATCGTCCTGGCGATGCTCTACGGCTACCTGTGGTTCAAGGAACAGCCATCGCCCGTCATCTGGTACGGCCTGCCGCTTGTGGTCGGGTCCGGTCTCTACATATTGCATCGCGAACGCGCTCGGGCGTGGGAGCGGCAACTGGAGCCGTCTTGAAGCGGTGACACCGTCATAACCCCGCATTCGCCCCGGCATTTTGAACGGACCAAACATATTGCAGAACAAGTTCAACAGTCGGTGTGCAATGTCGCGCCACGACTTTGGCTCAATTTCCAACTATTCACTCACCCCAAGTGCGGAAAGAGGCCTATAATATTGCTAATATAGGACCTTCTACCGCGTCCTTAGATACCGGCTCTGACCGGTCAAGCAGGTTGTCGTGACGAACAAAGCTCCATGGCGAGCTATCGGGTTGATGGTTGTCGCTTCCCTTTTTTCGGGGACAGGCGCTGACGGCCAGTCTTTGTCTGCTCAGGCCCAGACGCAATCTCCACCGACAGCCGCCCCGACAGAAGCGGACCGTAAGGTCTACGACCTGGCTTTTCAGGAAACACTTCGCAAGCCTGCCGACCCTGCCACACTCGTCGGCTTCGCGGAAATCGCCGTCAAAGTCGGCGACCTCGAGGGGGCTATCTCGGCCCTGGACCGATTGCTGCTCATCGACGGCGACCAACCCGAGGTCAAACTCGAACTGGGCGTCCTGTATTTTCGGCTCGGCTCTTTCGAAGCCGCACGGGGTTATTTGGAGGAAGTGCGATCGTCGTCGCGTGCGTCAGCGGCACTCAAGGAACGCGCGGCAGCCTTCCTGAAGGAAGTGAAATGAGCCCGAAATTCAGCGCTCGAATTCTCGCCATTGTGATCGTCGGCCTGCTGTCGGCATCGACATCGTGGGCGCGTGTCGGCGTCGCCTCAGCCGTGGACGGCGAGCCCAAGGGCCTGCCGCCAGCCGGGGCGGAACGCATCCTTCATGTCGGCAACGACATGCAGCCCAATGAACGGGTTTCGACCGGCGCGAACGACAAGGCGCACATCGTCTTTCTCGACGGATCGTCCTTGACGGTCGGACCGAACAGCGTGGTGACGATCGACAAGTTCGTCTACGACCCGGAGCGCAAGACCGGCGAACTCGCCTTGAATGCGTCGCGCGGAGTCTTCCGTTTTGTCGGCGGCGCCATCAGCAAGAACTCCGAAGTCACGATCAAGACGCCGTCGGCGACCATGGGCATCCGCGGCGGCATTGCGACTTTCGCGGTGGCGAACAACGGCGCAACCACGGCCAACCTCCTGTTTGGGCAGTCTCTCACCGTCACCACCCCGGGCGGCACGACGACCTTGACGCAGCCGGGCACGAGCACCCGGGCGACAGGGGGTGCAACGCCGCCCACGCCGCCGGCGCCGATCCCGCCCGGCGGCCTCGGCAACAGCAACAACTTCCAGCAAACCGCCGGAGCCGGGAACCAACCCGGCGGCGGCCAGGGGAATGCCCCCGCCGGGGGTGGCGGAAGCGGCGGTGGCCGACCATCGGCGATCTCGATCGGTGCGGCGTTTGCAAACTCGGGATTGAGCAGGTCCAACTCGGCGTTGCCGCCAGCGGCGGCCTTGGCTGCTGTACCCGCGACACAACAGGCACAATTGAAAACGGCCGCTCCAGTGGCGCCAGCGGCACCGCAAACAGCGGCAGGCCCGCAGCAGGGAACTGGTCCGCAATTGGCCTCCGGACCTCAACAAGGCAGTGGCCCTCAACAAGGCGGTGGTCCGCTTCAGGGTACGGGACCGCTCCAGGGCACCGGCCCGCTGCAAGGTGCCGGACCGTTGCAGGGCGCCGGTCCCTTGCAGGGCGCTGGCCCGCTCCAGGGGGCGGCCCCGGTCCAGGCCGTCGGCCCGTTGCCGGCGCCAACTGCATTGGCTGCCGCGGCCCCGCCGCCGGTTGGGCCCGTCATCGCGGCGGCTCCTCCGCCGGCCGGTCCGGCTACCAACGTCGGGACGATGAGCCAACTCTTGGCGAGCGTCATGTCCGGACCGAATCCACCGAGTCCGCAGGTCCTTGCCATTCTCGTCAACGTGCTGACGCCGCCGCCGCCGCCGCCAGAGGCGCCGCCGCCTACCCCGATCCCGGTTTCCGTTCCGCCGCCGACGCCGACGCCGCAACCGACGCCACAGCCGCCACCGCAGCCGCCGGTCTCCCTGCCGCCACCGACATACAATCCGACATGCCAATCGCAGGTCAGTCCGACGAATTGCTAGGGGTTCTGAAGGTCAATCCCTCAATAGCCTTGGGGCCAAACGCGAACCGGCCGCCATGGAGCATTGACGAACCGGTCTTCCAACCACATCTTGTAGGCATGACCGACGCCACCTTCTCCGTGACCGAGAGCGCCGCCAAGCGAATCGCCTTCCTGGCCTCCAAGGAAGCCAAGCCCGTAATGATGCGGGTGGCCGTGCTGGGCGGCGGCTGTTCCGGCTTTCAGTACAACTTCTCCTTCGAGGACGCCCGCAGCGACGACGACCTCGTGATCGAGCGCGACGGTGCCGCCGTGCTGGTCGACAGCACCTCGCTGGAACTGCTCAAGGGCAGCCAGCTCGACTATGTCGAGGAAATGGTCGGCGCCGCGTTCCAGGTGAAGAACCCGAACGCCACCTCGTCCTGCGGCTGCGGCAACTCCTTCAGCGTGTGATCCAGCCGCGATGAAGATCGCGACCTGGAACGTCAATTCCGTCCGCAAGCGGACCGGAAACCTGGTCTCGTGGCTCGAGCGCGCCAAACCCGACGTCGTGGTGCTGCAGGAAATCAAGGCGCAGGAGCCGCAGTTTCCCAAGCTCGAGCTCGAGGCCGCCGGCTACAAGACCGCGATCGTGGGCCAGAAGGGTTTCAACGGCGTCGCCTTCCTTTCGCTGCACCCGTTCGATGTCACGGCGCGCACGCTGCCGGGCCACGCCGACGACGAGCCGGCGCGCTACGTCGAAGGGCGTGTCTCCACACCGCGCGGTCCGCTGACTGTAGGCGGCATCTATCTGCCCAACGGCAATCCCATCGGCACCGAGAAATTCACCTACAAGCTCGCCTGGATGGAGCGCCTGCTCGGCCATGCCCGCGAATTGCTGGCCAAGGAGGAGATGTTCGTACTGGGCGGCGACTACAACGTCTGCCCGACCGAAGTCGACGTCTACGATCCCAAGGCCTTCGCCGATGATGCACTCTGCCAACCCGAATCCCGCGCCGCCCTTCGGAAACTTCTCAATCTCGGCCTGACCGACGCCGTGCGCGCCTTCCATGCCGACGGCGAGTGCTACACCTTCTGGGACTATCAGGCCGGTGCCTGGCAGAAGGACAACGGGCTCCGCATCGACCACCTGCTGCTCTCGCCGCAGGCCGCCGACCGCCTGACCGCCGTCGGCATCGACAAGGCCGAACGCGGCAAGACCGAGCCGTCAGACCATGTCCCGGTGTGGTGCGAACTCGACGTCGCAGCCTAGGTTCTATTCGGCGCCCGCGCCGATCACGCCGCCGTCGGCGATAATGCACTGGCCGCAGACGAAGGCGCCGGCCTTCGAGGCCAGGAACACCGCCACGCCGCCGATATCGTCGGGCTGGCCGATGCGCTTCAGCGCCGCCTTGTTCTCCTGGGCGCTGCGGATCTGCGGATTGTCCCACAGCGCCTTGGCGAAGTCGGTCTGGATCAGGCCCGGTGCGATGGCGTTGACGCGGATGTTGTGCTTGCCCCACTCCATGGCCAGCGACTTCACCAGCGAAAGATCGGCGGCCTTCGACATGTTGTAGGCTGCGATATGAGCCGAACCGACCAGGGCGCCGATCGACGACACGATGATGAAGGCGCCGTCCTTCCGCTCCGCCATCTCCGGACCGACCATGTTCATCAGCCACAGGTTCGACATGACGTTGTTCATCATGATCTTCTGGAACACATCCTCCTTCAGCCCGGTGAGTGGACCGAAGTATGGGTTGGACGCGGCGTTGCAGACCATGATGTCGATCTTGCCGTAGGCCTTGCGCGCCGCGGCGACGAGGTTCTCCAGTTGCACCTTCTCGGAGATGCTGGCGGCTACGGCCGTCGCCTCGCCTCCCCTGGCCTTGATGCCCTTCACGACCTCCTCGCAGGCCGGCAGCTTGCGGCTGGAAACGACGACCTTGGCGCCGTGCGCGGCCATCTGCTCGCAGATCGAGCGGCCGATGCCGCGGCTGCCGCCGGTCACCACGGCGACCTTGCCTTTGAGATCGAACATCATCTGGTGTCTCCCGATTTTCCTTTTGCCGACCTTAACGGCGCGCGGACAAACAGCGCAATCAACTCCACATGTGGCGACCACAGGAACTGGTCGATCGGCAACAGCTTCTCCAGCCGGTATCCGCCGTCCTGCAGCGCACGCGCATCGCGGGCGAAGCTGCCGGGATCACACGAGCCATAGACGATCCGCGGCACCTTCGAGCGTGAAAGCTCAACCGTTTGTGCCGCCGCGCCGGCGCGGGGTGGGTCGAGCACCACCGCATCGAAGACATCCAGCTCCGCCACCATCAGCGGATTGCGGAACAGGTCGCGATGCACAGCCGTCAGTTTTCCGCCGCCCAGCCGCCGGCCGGCGGCCTCGACCGCGGCCACCGATGGCTTATCGCTCTCGTAAAGCGTCGCACGCCACGACCGACCAGCGGTAAGAGTTCCGACGCCTGCGAAAAGGTCGGCCACGCGCCTGGCATCGCCGATCCATGACGCGACGGCCTCACGCATCACTTGCTCCGCCCGCCGCGTTGCCTGCAGGAATGCGCCCGGCGGCGGTTCCAAACTCGCGTCTCCGAACACGAGACGTGGTTGGCGGCGCGTGACCAGCGGCTCCGCGGTCGCCCGATCGCCCCAGCTCAGACGCGCCAGATCGGCGCTCTCGGCGAAGGCCACCAGTTTCTGGTTGCTCTCGAGCGACAGGGCGAACCGCTTGTGCGGCCGTATCAGCACGTCGAGGCCGGCATCGGTGTCGTTCACGATCGCATCGGCCGACCCACCCTCGGGCAGGACGCCGGCCAGCACGACACGCAGGGGAGGCAACACCGCAACCAGCCGCGGCGTGACGACGAAGCATTCCTCGACATCGACCACTTGCGGGCTGGCGCGCTCGTGGAAGCCTGCGACCGACCGCCGACCCTGCCGGCGCACGACGAAGTCCGCGCGGCGGCGCTCGCTCGGCTGCGCGGCAAGCGCCGGCTCAAGGGCCGGTGCCGCAACGCCACTCTGCTCCAGCGCTCGCGCGATCAACGCGTTCTTCCAGCCGGCATAGATGTCCTGCCGCCAATGCTGCAGGGCACAGCCGCCGCAAACGCCGAAGTGCTTGCAGGGCGGGGCTTCGCGATGGCGCGAGGGCGCCAGCACCTCGACCAGATCGGCCACCATGCCCTCGCCGCGCCTGTCGCGCGGCTCGGCCTCGACGATCTCGCCCGGAAGGGTGAAGGGCACGAAGTAACGCTGCCCCTCCTCTTGCGCGACCCCATCGCCGCGAGCGCCGATCTCGAGGATGTTGAGCGTGACGGTCACGCCACGCTCAGCCGAGCCAGCTCTTGGCCGGCCTCATCTCGCCGACCAGCAGGCCGACGACGTTCTTGATCGCGGGATGGAGCGCTTCGTCGCGCTGGGCCGCGGGCAGCACGCCGAGATGGTCGAGCAGCGCTGCCATGGCGACTTCGGAAGCACGGCCGGCGCCGTCCCACATCTTGATCGCCACACCGAGACCCAAGGTTGGCAACATGGCGCAGAACACGCCCTCCGCGCCGGTCTTCACCTGTGCCACGCCGGGCAACGCGCCGTTGATGCGGGTGCAAAACCGGCCGGTGCCCGCGACCATGAAGGGCTCGGCGTTCATCGCAGCACGGATGCGGGTCGCGGCCTCGGCATGCTTGTTCGACAGCCGCGACGGTTCGGCCATGCTGGCCATCGCCCGCGCCAGGCTTTTTAGCGGCGTCGCCAGCGTGGGGATGCCGCAACCGTCGGTGCCGTGCGGGAAGGCATGGGCGTCAGCGCCGCAAAGGTCGCTCATGACGTCGCGCAGACGACGCTGCACCGGATGGTCGTACTTGATGTAGCCATTGGTCGGCTCGCCATACTGAACGGCTGTGGTCTGGAAGCCGCTGTGCTTGCCCGAGCAGTTGTTATGGGCAGCCGTCGGTGCCGCATTTGCACGTATCAACGCCTCGACGGTCTGCGGCAGGCGCGGCGCATGCGTGCCGCACTCGAGATCGCCCTCGCCCAACCCGACCTTCTTCAACCAGGCCCGCACGGTCTCGACATGTCGCGGCTCGCCGTTGTGCGAGGCGCAGGAGAGCGCGATGTGTTCGTCGCCGAGACCGAAGCGCTCGACCGCGCCGCTCTCGACGAAGGCCATGGCCTGGATCGGCTTGTTGGCCGAGCGCGGCAGGATGGCCGCGTCGATGTCGCCCCACGAGGCCACGACCGTGCCGTCGGCTTTCACTACGGCGGCAATGCCCTCATGCCGGCTTTCGACCACCGGGCCGCGCGTGACCTCGATGACGACCATACTATTGCTCACGCGTGGCGCTCCAGCTTGATGACCGTGATGTTGTCCTGATGGTCCTTGGCGGCGGCCAGCACCTGCTCGACCATGCTGCTCGCCGGTCGCGACGCCGCAGCCGCGATCTGTTCGACGGTGAGGGTCTGCACCCCGTCGCTGCACAGCAGCAGCCGATCGCCCGGTCCGAGCCGGCGGCTGCCCTTGTCGATCAGGCTGAGCGGCTCTCCCATGACGGCCTCGCGCAAGGTGTGGCGACCGGGATGGTGCTCGGCCTCCTCCGCCGTCAGCATGCCGCGCGCCACCAGGGCGTCGATCTGCGGCGCCATCGAATGATCGGCGTTCAACCGCTCGAGCTTGCCCCCGGTCACGAGGAAGAACGGCGAGTCGCCGACGCTGATCCAGCGGACCTCGTCGCCACGGACCTGTGCCGCCACGACCGTGGCCCCCATGCCCTCGAGATCGGGCTTGCCCTCGGCGCCCAGCCGCACCGCC
>JACPVT010000157.1 GCA_016191685.1 Rhodospirillales bacterium
GTTCTTGCCGTTGATGAGCACGACCTCGGCTTGCGCGATGGTCTTGTTCTCCAGCACGAGATCGACAGGCTCGCCGATCACGCGCTCGAGCGGCAACACACTGCCGTACGAGATATCGAGCAGCTCCTTGCCGTTGAGGCTGACGCCGTTGACCCACCCGTCGTTCCCAGCATGGGCCGGGGCGAAGGTGGCAGCCGCCAGGGTGGCGAGGGCGGCGAAAGTCGCGATGGTCTTGAACATTGTCTGTCTCCCATTTTGAGGTCTGGCGGGCCGCGTTGTGCCGTCCGCCGATGGGAGGATCATGCCCGTGTCCCAAGTCGTGGCGGTGTCGCGCCGGCCGCCTTGGTGTGCCGTGTGTATCGCGGGATTGGGCCCGATCGTGTCGCCGGTGTATCGTCAGGCCCTGCCCGCGACTTCAACGATACAAAGCACCGGGCCCGCGACACACGGCCGATACATCGGGCTTCCAGCATGATCGACATGAACCAGTTGGACATCGCCGGCATCGACCCGAAGCGGGTCGAGCGGATCATCACCGACCGGCTGGTGGCGGTGCCCATCCTGCCCAAGCTGGTCGCGTTGCCGATTTTCGCGGCCGTGGCGGCCTCGCTCTATGCCGGGATCGCACCGCTATGGATGTTCCTCGTTCCGGCGGTCGTCTACGTGGTTTCGGTCTGGGGATCGTGGCGCGTCCAGGTCACGCACAAGCGCAACCCCGACACCGTGAGCCTGTCGGCTTGGCGCTGGCTCTACACCGTCACCGCCGTTCCGACCTCCTTCGCCAACGGCCTGATGGGTGGCTTCTTCGCCACCTTGCCGGCGGACCAGGAACGTACCCTGTGGACGTTCGCGCTCTGCCTGATCGTCGGCTGGACGCCGTCACGCGGCCTCGACGGCCGCACCTTCGTGTTGTCGGCAGCGGCGCTCCTGCTGCCGATCGGCGGCGTGCTGGTGCTGGGCGACGGCAGCCGGGCCGCCATCGGGTTGGCCGCGATCGCCTTCGGCTTCTTCGTCATCATCAACCTGTTCGCCATGATCGAGCGCCGCCGCGTGCGCGAGCAGATCGCGCGCGACCTCGCCGCGTCGGATCTCGCGCAGAACCTCGACCAGGCAAACCGCGACGTGGCCATCGCCCAGGACACGATGCGCACCGTCCTCGACAACATGAGCGACGGCGCCATGCTCTACGAGGGTGACGGGCGCTGGCTCTACCAGAACAAGGCGATGGCGCGGCTGCACGACATGCCGGACGAGTTGCTGAAGACCCTGCCGACCTTCGCCGACATCGTCCGCTTCCGCGCCCACCGCGGCGACTACGGTCCGATCGAGGCGCTGCCCGGCGGCCTCGAGGGATGGATCCAAAGCCGCGCCGCCCGCTTCGATGCGCCCGGCCAGCCGGCCGAGCGCCGCCGCACCGTCACCGGCCGCACCGTCGAGGTCACCTACCGGCCGCTGCCCGGCGGGCGCGTCCTCACCGTCCATCGCGACTTCACCGACATCGACGCGGCGCGCAGCGAAGCCGAGACCACCCGCCGGCGTCTTGTCGACGCCATCGAATCCCTCGACGAGCCGTTCGCGGCCTTCGATGCCGACGAGCGCCTCGTGGTCTGCAACAGCGCCTATCGCCAGCGCATGCGCAATGTGGCGCGCGCGGTCACCCCCGGCGAAAGGTTCGAAGACGGCATCCGCGACTATATCGAGGCCGGGCATATGCTGTCGGCAGAGGGCAACCACGCCCAGGCGATCGCCGACACGCTGGCCCTGTTCCGCTCGGGCCGCGTCGATCGCGAGATCCCGACGCATGGCGGCCGGTGGACCCGGCTTCTCAACCGCAAGACCAGCGACGGCGGCACGGTCTCGCTGCTGCCCGACATCACCGACATCAAGGTGCGCGAGGCCGAACTGGTGGAGACGCGGGCCACGATGCAGGCCGTCCTCGACAACATGGGCGACGGCGCCGCGCTCTATTCACCCGACGGCGGCCTGCTGTTCCACAATGCCGCCTTCCGCCGCCTGCTCGATCTCGACCCGGCGACGATCGCCGCGCATCCGAGCCTCGGCGCGCTTGGGCGCCATCAGCTCCTGCGCGGCGATTTCGGGCCACCCGCCGACGTCGAGGCGGAAGCGGAACGCCGAACCGCCCTGGTCCTGAGCGGCAGCGGCACACCCTTCATCCGCACCGGCCGCGACGGCCGCGCATGGTCGTCTACGACGCCGACGGCAAATGGCTGTTCCTCAACGACGCGCTGGTCAAGTTCCACGACATGGATCGCGAGCTGCTGGCAAAGCTGCCGGACGTCTGGTCGATGCTCGGCTACGAAATCGACCGCGGCGACTTCGGCGTCATGGACGCCGCACAACGTGCCGAATTCATCGCCTCGCAGCGCCGCCTGTTCGAAACCGGCAGCGACGGCTGGACCCTGATGAAGCGCGGCGACCGCACGCTGCAGTTCACCCTGACCGTACTGGCCAACGGCTGGCGACTGGTCATGCATCGCGACGTGACCGAGCTCGAGAACGCCCGCGCCGAGGCCACCCGGCAGCGCGAGCGCTTCGACGACGCGATCCGCGCCCTGCCCTCGGGCTTCTCCATCCACGACGCCGACACACGCCTCATCGTCTGGAACGAGGCCTACGAGATGTTCACCGGTGGCCGTGCGGCCGGCCTGATCGAGCGCGGCATGACGCACGAGGCGATGCTGCGCGAGATGCTGCGGCGCGGGCGGGTCGCGCCCGATCACGCGGCGCGCAGCGAGGCCTGGATCGCCGAGATGGTCGCACACCACAAGACGTCGTTCGGCGAGCGCGAGATGGCGACGCGCGACGGCCGTTGGATCCGGATCGCCAAACATCCCACACGGGAGGGCGGCGTCGTCACGCTGGTCACCGACCTCAGCGACGCCAAGGTGCGCGAGCGTGACCTCGAGACGGCGCGTGACGAGGTCGCCGAGGCGCGGGAGCGGCTGATCCTTGCCATGGAGGCGATGGACGACGGCATCGCTTTCCTCGACAGCGACGAAAAGCTGATCCTGTGCAACGAGGCCTACCGCCGCTTCATGCAGCACATGCCCGAAATCGTCACACCGGGCACGGCGTACCCGGCGGCCATGCTGCACGCCGCCAAGGCAGGAGCTGCGCCGCCAAAAGAAGATCCCGCCGGCTGGGCGGACCGGCAGCTCGCAACGCTGCGCTCCGGCAGGCCCGCGCTGATCTCCTACGGACCCGGGAAATGGGCGCGCGTGTCGATGCGCTACGAAGCCGACCGCCGCGCCGTCGTGCTGGTCAGCGACGTGTCGGAAGAACGCCACCGCCAACGCGAACTGGAGCGGGCGCTGGCCTCCGCCGAGAAGTCGCGCGCCGATGCCGAGGCCGCCAACCAGGCCAAGTCGACCTTCCTCGCCACCATGAGCCACGAGATCAGGACGCCGATGAACGGCGTGCTCGGCATGATGGAGGTGCTGGAGGCCGAAGGCGTCGACGAGGCGCAGGCGCGAACCGTTGCGACCATGCGCGAGTCAGCACAGGCGCTGCTGCGGATCATCGACGACCTGCTCGATTTCTCCAAGATAGAGGCCGGCGCGCTGGAATTCGAGGAGACGCCCTTCTCCCTGACCGGCCTGGTCGAGAGCGCGATCGCGACCTTCCGTCCGCAGGCCGAGCGCAAGGGACTGTCGCTGGTGGCAGCCGTCGCCCCGGGATCGACCGATGCCCTGTTGGGCGACCCCACGCGTGTCCGCCAGATCCTGTTCAACCTGCTGGGCAATGCTCTCAAGTTCACCGACCGCGGCGGCGCCATGATCCGCGCCCGCACCGAGCCGCTGGGCGAAGGCGGTACCCGTGTCGTTCTATCGGTGAGCGACACCGGAATCGGCATGAGCGAGCCGCAGCAGCAACGGCTTTTCCTGCCCTTCTCCCAGGCCGACAGCTCGACGACGCGCCGCTTCGGCGGCACCGGACTTGGCCTCTCGATCGTGCGGCGCCTCGCCCAGCTGATGGGTGGCGATGTGTCGGCCGAAAGCTCCCCCGGCGGCGGCTCGACCTTCACCGTGACGCTCTACCTGCAGGCTGCCCCCGCCGACTCGCCACTGATCGACCTCCCCGTCATCGACCGTCCCTTCACGGAAACCTCGATCGCGAATGGTCGGGCGAGCCTCGGCGGCAACCGCGTGCTGGTGGTCGACGATCACCCGATCAACCGCGACGTGCTGGTCCGCCAGCTCCGCGCCCTGGGCGTCGCGTCCGACTCGGCGGCCGACGGGCTGGCCGGCCTGCAGGCATGGCAGGGCGGCGCCTACGACATCGTGTTCGCCGACATCCACATGCCGCAGATGGACGGTTTCGAGATGACGGCGGAGATCCGCCGCGTCGAAACCGCCGAGCGCCGGCCGCACACGCCGATCGTCGCGGTCACGGCCAACGCGCTCGCCGGCGAGGACGAGCGCTGCCGCGCCGCCGGCATGGACGGCTATCTCTCCAAGCCGGTCAGCCTCGCCCGCCTGCGCGCCACCCTGCAGCGCTGGTTGCGCGGCGAGGCTGGCGTCCAGCCGGTGATCGACCGCAGCGTGCTCGATCCCTGGATCCAGGACGACGAGTCGGCACGCCGCGACCTGCTGCGCAAGTTCTGCACCACGGCCGTCGAGTCGCGCCGCGACATCGAGGCGGCCATGACGGCGGGCGATCTGCCCGCCCTCGCCGCCGCCGCCCACCGGCTCAAGGGCAGTGCGCTGGCGGTCGGGGCCCGCGCGCTCGGCGAGGCGGCGGGAACGCTGGAGCAGACCGCCAAGGCGGGCGACCGCGCGGCCTGCCAGGACAGCCTCGGGCCGCTGGCCGTCGAGGTGCAACGGGCACAGGCCGAGATCGGCGCCTAGATTTTCAGATCGATGAATGGGCGCTCAACCGGAGCCGCTGATGCGGGTCGGGAGCGAGGCGATATTTCTGGAACTAACGGAACTGGCCGAGGAAAACGACGACGCCGCCTTGCGGGGCGTCGCACTCGACGGCGGAAACGCTGGCGGGCTTGGCCTTGACGACCCAGCCGAGTGTCGCCAGCGCGAAGACCAGGCCGTAGACCGGCGCCGCGGCGAGGGTGGCGATGACGGTGGCGAGGGCCAGGAAGCAACCGATGATCTGGAACATGACTATCCCCGGTGTCGAAGCGGCCGAGGGCGGGACTGCCCTTGCCGGTGACGCCTGTGTACCGGTCGCCCGTATCATCGAAGTATTGCGGGGCCGTGAAATTGTTTCGTCTGTATCGCGTGCTCCCAGCCTGTCCTGCTTGGGCTGGCCCTCTTTGGGGCCCAACAGCCCCGCCGCTTTCAGCGTCGCTATACCCGCCTTGTCGTAGCCGATCTCCGCCAGCACCTCATCGTTGTGCTGGCCGATCTCCGGCGGATCGCGGAGCAGCGGCGGCCGCCAGCCGAACATCTGGAAGGGCAGCAGCGGCAGGCGCGTTTTTACGCCGCCCGGCAGCGTGGTTGCCGCCAGCGAACCGTTGGCCAAAAGGTGCGGATGGTCGAACAGGTCCTGCGGCCGCGCCACGGGGGCAAATGAGATGTCGGCCTCCAGGCACATGCGTTCGAGCTCGTCCTTGGCGTGGCGCTTGAAGACCGCCGCCACCTTGGGCACCAGCCACGGCCTGGCCTCGATGCGCAGGTTGTTGGTGGCGAGCCTGGGATCGGCCGCGAGATCGGCCTGGCCGAAGAACTCGCAGAAGCGCTTCCACTGGCCGTCGCTGGTGATGCCGATGAAGACCTGCTGGCCGTCGGCGGTGTCGAAGATCTCGTAGACCGCCCACGAACTCACGCGCTCGGGCATCGGCGGCGGGGCTGCACCGTTCATCGCCGTGATGGCGAGGTGCTGGCCCATCAGGAAGACCACCGATTCGAACAACGCGCTCTCGACCAGCCCACCCTTGCCGGTGCGGTCGCGTTGCTTCAACGCCAGCACCGTGCCGAAGGCGCCGAACATGCCGCCCATGATGTCGACCACCGAGGTGCCGGCACGCAGCGGCCGGCCCGACGGCCCGGTCATGTAGGCGAGACCGCCCATCATCTGCACGACCTCGTCGAGCGCCGGGCGTTTTTCGTACGGCCCCGGCAGGAAGCCTTTTAGCGCACAGTAAACCAGGCGCGGATTGATCTTCTCCAGATGCTCCGGCCCCAGCCCGCGCTTGGCCATCGAGCCCGGCGCGAAATTCTCGATCAGCACGTCGGCCGACTGCAGCAGCTTCTCGAGAACTGCCCTGCCCTTCGGACTGTCCGCGTCGAGCGCCAGGCTCTTCTTGTTGCGGTTGAAGTAGCCGAAGAAGCCGGCGCCGAAGCCGCGCAGCTTGCGCGTGCGGTCGCCGTCGACCGGCTCGACCTTGATCACCTCGGCCCCGAGATCGGCCAGAATCATGCCGCAGGACGGCCCGAGGATGGTGTGGGTGAGTTCGACGACGCGGACGCCTTTTAGGGGCGGTTCAAACGATGAGGTCATGCCTCATCAAATACCTCACCCCGAGGGGGTGAGCCACGTATCGATGTCCTTGGTGAGCGGCAGGCCGGCGGCCTCGCCCAGCACGCGGTGGCCGATGCCCGAGCCGACCAGGAACGCCTCCTGGTGCGGCAGCGCATTGGCCTTGAGCATGGTGCGGATGGCGGGGCCGTCATGGCCCCAACCGATCGCCTCGACCTTGCCGTCGAAGGCGCGATTCAGCAGCAACAGGAACTCGGCGCGCTCGGCTTCGCTCATCGCCGGCACGGCATCGAGGTCGCCCAGGATAAAGAGGCGGCCGCGGAATTTCGCGACGAGGTCGGCAATGCTGTTGCGCGGCTCGACCACGATTTCGCGGTTCGGTCCCCGGCGCACGCGGGCGGCCAGCGACAGCGGCAGCACGGCGGCGCCGAGATGGGCGCCCGAGTCCATCAGGGCCGAGGTCAGTTCCTTATAAGTGATGCCCAGCCGCTCGGCCCGTTTCAGCCGCATCATCGCCACTTCGGGTTTGGGCGCCTTCCAGGCCTTGGCACTGGCGCGCCGCCACACCCAGGCCTCCCAGGACATGTCGAAGGTCGGGCCGTTGTTGTGCCCGATGCCTGGCCTGCGCAGCAGGGCCTCGACATTGGCATGCCGGACCCCTAGACGGTCGAAACGATCACCCATTGCGCTATTCTAACGCAAATCCGGGGCCAAAATCGAGGAGTAGCGCGTGGACGATTTTCAGGTCGATGTGTTGGTGGTGGGGGCGGGAAACGCTGCGGCCTGTGCGGCTTTGGCCGCCCGTGAAAAGGGCGCCTCGGTCGCCATGCTGGAAGCGGCGCCCGAGAACGAACGCGGCGGCAACAGCACTTACACGGCTGGCGCCATGCGCGTGGTGTTCCACGGCGTCGACGACCTGGTGCAGCTCTACGACCTCACCGAGGACGAGAAGCGCGACGTCGATTTCGGCAGCTACTCGGCCGACGAGTTCCTCGACGACATGGGCCGTGTAACCAACTACCGCTGCGACCCCGAACTCACCGACATCCTGATCGGTCGCAGCTTCGAGACCCTGAAGTGGATGCGCTCCAAGGGCGTGCGCTTTCAGCCGAGCTACGGCCGCCAGGCCTTCAAGGTGAACGGCAAGTACAAGTTCTGGGGCGGCCTCGCGGTCGAAGCCTGGGGCGGCGGGCCGGGCCTGGTCGACCTCGAACACAAGGCGGCGGTGAAGGCCGGCATCCCGATCCACTACGAGACGGCGGCGGTGTCGCTGATCGAGGAGGACGGCGTCGTGCGCGGCGTCATCGCCAGACATAAAGGCCGCAAGGTCAGGATCGGCGCCAAGGCCGTGGTGCTGGCCTGCGGCGGCTTCGAGAGCAACGCCGAGATGCGCACGCGCTATCTCGGCCCGACCTGGGATCTGGCCAAGGTGCGCGGCACGCGCTTCAACACCGGCGCCGGCATCAACATGGCACTGGCGATCGGCGCCAAGGCGCACGGCAACTGGTCGGGCGGTCACGCCGTCGGCTGGGACATGAACGCGCCGGAGTTCGGCGACCTCGAGGTCGGCGACAATTTCCAGAAGCACTCCTACCCGCTCGGCATCATGGTGAACGCCAACGGCGTGCGCTTCGTCGACGAGGGTGCGGATTTCCGCAATTACACCTACGCCAAGTACGGCGCGGTGATCCTGGCGCAGCCGCAGCAGTTCGCGTGGCAGATCTTCGATTCCAAGGTGCTCGACAAGCTGCGCGACGAATACCGCATCAAGCGCATGACCAAGGTGCGCGCCGACACGATCGAGGAGCTGGCCAAGAAGCTGGAAGGCGTCGACGAACAGCAGTTCCTCAAGACCATCAAGGAATGGAACGCCGCCGTGATGACCGAGGTGCCCTTCAACCCGGCGGTCAAGGACGGCCGCAGCACCAGAGGCCTCGCCGTGCCGAAGAGCAACTGGGCCAACACGATCGACCAGGCGCCGTTCGAGGCATATGCCGTGACCTGCGGCCTCACCTTCACCTTCGGCGGGCTCAAGATCACCACCGAGGGCGAGGTCGAGAGCACCGACGGCCACGTGATCCCCGGCCTGTTCGCGGCCGGCGAGCTGGTGGGCGGACTGTTCTATCACAACTACCCCGGCGGCACCGGGCTGGTCTCCGGCGCCGTGCTCGGCAAGCTGGCGGGCGACGGCGCGGGCCGCTACGTTGCTGGCAAGAATTAGAAAGACCCCAGTGGAGGACATCATGAACAGGCTTACCCGCCGCAACGCCCTCGCTCTCGGCAGTACCGCCTTCCTCCTGCCTTCGGCGGCCCGCGCCCAGGCCACCTGGCCGACGCAGCCGGTCAGCTTCGTCGTCGGCTATGCCGCGGGCGGCGGCGCCGACATCGTGGCGCGCGAACTCGCCCATCTGCTGACGCCGCTGCTCGGCCAACAGGTGATCGTCGAGAACAAGGGTGGCGCGGCCGGCGCGATCGGCGCGCGCTTCGTGTCGAACGCCAAGCCCGACGGCTACACGATCTTCTACGCCGTCGGCACCAACGTCGTGACCAATCCGCATGTGCTCAAGAGTTCGATCGACACGCTGGCGGGCCTGGTGCCGATCATCCAGACCACCGACTACCAGTACGTTCTGGCGGTCAATCCCAACGTGCCGGTCAACAACGTCAAGGAGCTGATCGCGCTCGCCAAGAAGGAGCCGGGCAAGCTCACCTATTCCTCGTCGGGCGTCGGCGGCAACAACCACCTGGCCGGCGCGCTGTTTGCCGAGGCGGCCGGCATCGACCTCACGCACGCTCCTTACAAGGGCACCGGCCCGGCGCTGCTCGACGTCATCAGCGGCATCATCACCATGAACTTCTCTTCGCTGCCGCCGGCGGTCAGTCAGATCAAGGCCGGCAAGCTCAAGGCGCTGGCCGTGACCGGCGACAAGCGGGTGAGCTCGCTGCCCGACGTGCCGACCCTCAAGGAACAGGGCGTCGATGTGGCGGTGACCGGCTGGCACGGCCTGTTCGCGCCGCCCAAGACGCCGGACGCCATCCTCGACCGCATCCACAAGGAAACGGTCGCGGCCATGAAGGATCCGAAGTACACCGGGGCGCTCGCCAAGGACGGCCTCGAGCTGCCGCCCAACCGCAGCCGTGCCGAATTCGCCAGGTACGTGCAGGACGAGCACGCCTTCTGGGGCAAGAAGCTGAAGGCGCTGAACATCAAGGCCGAATAAAAAGAGGGATCCCTCACGCCTTCGGCTTGCTCGGCACCATGCAGAAACCCTGCGCCTCGATGCCGAGCGGCGGATTGAACTTGGAGCGGAAATTCTCCATCGCGACGGCAGCCGTCAGCTCGACGATCTGTGCGTCGGTGAAGTGCTGCTTCAGCTTGTCGACCAGGGCATCGTCGACTTGTCGGTCGGTGTAGGTGATGCGCTCGGCGTATTCGAGCGCCAGCCGCTCGGCTTCGCTGAACAGCTTGCTGTCGCGCCAGTCCGTGACTTCCGCGAGCTTCTCCATCCCGCCTTCAGTGGTTTCCAGCACACGGCTGGAATTGATGTCCATTCAAAACGGACAGCCGTTGATGGTGGCGACGCGCACGTAGAGCAGCGCCGGCAGCCCCTTGGGCAGAAGCCCCGACTGCTCGATCGACTGGCCGAGCAGTCCGGCCGCGCGCAGGATCGGCGGGCAGTGCGCCAGGACCTTGGTGGGATTGAGCAGGCCGCCGAACATCTCGCGCTGGCGATCGAAGATCGCCTTCAAGGTCGGGTCGCCGCCATCTTCCTCGATTTCACTGACACGGGGCATCGGACACCTAAGTTTCGGTCACATCCACGATAACGCCGTCATCGCCGGTGGATCGAGGGACCTTTTCTCATGGAGAGCCGAACCGGGATGAGGCCTGGCCCCTCGCGCCTTTGCCCGTGGCCTCCGTCGCCAACGGCTCACTTTGGGGAGCACACTGGCTCATTTCGGGTAGCTCTCCGCTGGAGATAGTAAGAACGAAGCGCATAGTGGCGCGGCGACAAGCCAGAAGCCCGCCAGTCGCAAACCATTCTGCTCATAGCATTAGTGCCCCTGCCTTCGATCCCACGGAGGCCGGCGCAGGGGACCACACCATCTTCGTGTCATTCAGGTCACGTCTTTTCGTCATCTCTACGCTACTGGCCGCCATGATTGCCGCGAGCATGCCGGCGTCGGCGCAGTCGTGGAACCTATATCCCAATTCCGGCACGACGTTCACTCTCGGGTACGTCGATCCGATGTCGCCCTCCACGCCGGCCAGGATCAAGATTCTGCTGCCTGGCGGCACCTCGTCCGATCCAATCGCAACCATCATGGATACCGGCACGACCGGCATTGTCGTCGGTTCAGATCACTTCAAGCCGACCCCCGGCCAACAATCGTTCGGCACAGGCACCACGACTTTCGGCAGCAGCGGAATCTCGCACACCGGCACCTACTACGACACGGAGGTCAAACTCTATAGCGACGTAAGCGGTACTTCGACTCATGTCGCCACCTCGACCGTCAGGGTGCTCTATGTCGACGATCCCACCCAGGCGAACCTTTCCTACATGGGCGTGGGCTTCAATCGCAAAGACGGGAACGGCAACCCCGAGCCGGTAAATGCCAATCCCTTCCTCAACATCACCTCGATTGAGGGAGTTTCGTCGGTCGCCGACCTGCACAAGGGCTACATCGTCCAGAACAATCAGGTCATCATCGGCCTGACGCCGACCGCCACTCAGGACTTCGCCTTCGTCAAACTGGTGAAGAATTCCGTCGACTGGAACGAGACCACTGCGACCGTCTCGGCGGGCAGCTATTTCACCGGCAACGGCGCCATCCTCCAGGACGCCGGCATCAACTACATGTTCCTGACACCGCCAACCAACGCTGCGCTTCCCGCGGGCTTTGACGTTCCGGCAGGCACCCGTATCCGGATCTGGATGCCGGGTCAGAATGGGGAAGGCGCCTACTACGAATTCAACGCCCGGACGGATAAGCACAGCACCTGCTCGATATCAGTCGGGGCGAGTCCTTGCGAAGTGATGGTGCTGCCGGCCAGTTCCATCTTCGTCAATACCGGCCGCGAGTTCTTCGCTGGCTTCGACTATCTCTATGACTACGAGAACGGTTATGTCGGCTATTACTGGACCGGCAATGCCGCCGGCACCGGCAGTTCCACCTCAGGCGCCGCGCTGACGGGCCCGGTGAGCCTGGGCAACGGCTTCCTGTCGACCCTGCCGACCTACCTGTTTGGCCCGACAAGCTTCAGCGTCGATGGGGCGGGAACGGCGACGATCAACGCCACCATCACGGGACCGAATTCGCTGACGCTCACCGACGGCACGCTCATCCTGGGCGGCACCAACACCTACAGCGGCGGCACGATCGTAAACGACGGCACGCTGCGGCTGGCCACCGGCGCATCGCTGCTGTCGACCGGCGCACTTGCGGTCAACGGCGGCAGGTTCGAGCTCAACGGCAACAACCAGACGGTGGGCGCCCTCTCCGGCACTGGCGGCAGACTGGAACTGGGCGCGGGTACGCTGACGGCGGACAGCGAGAGCAGCACCACGCTCTCCTCGATCATCAGCGGCAGCGGCGCATTCGTGAAGCGCGGCACCAGCACGCTCACCTTGCTGGGCGCCAATACCTATTCCGGCGGCACGACAGTGTCGGGCGGCATCCTGCAGGGCAACACCACCAGCCTGCAGGGCGCCATCGTCAACAATGCGTCGGTCGCCTTCAACCAGTCGAGCAACGGCACCTATGCCGGCAACATGTCGGGCAGCGGCAGCCTCACCAAGCTGGGGGCGGGTACGGTGATCCTGACCGGAACGAACAGCTACACCGGTGGCACGACCGTATCCGGCGGCGTCCTGCAAGGCCACGCCACCAGCCTGCAGGGCGCCATCACGAACAATGCTTCGGTCGTGTTCGATCAGGCCAGCGCCGGCACCTATGCCGGCAACATGTCGGGCAGCGGCAGTCTCACCAAGATCGGCGCCGACGTGCTCACGATTTCGGGCAACAACAGCTACACGGGCGGCACTACCGTATCAGCCGGCACTTTGCGCCTGGGCAGCGCCACCGCCCTGCCGACGGCCGGCGCGCTCGTGGTCAACGGCGGCTCGCTCGATCTCAACGGCAACAATTTGACGGTCGGGTCGCTGTCGGGCCTAGGCGGCACGCTGTCGCTGGGCGGCAGCACGCTGACCGTGGACGAAACCAACAGTACGAGCCTGGCGACCAACATCACCGGCACCGGCGGGCTGACCATGCAGGGTTCAGGCACGCTGTCGCTCACCGGCACCAACACCTACACCGGACCGACCACGGTCTCGAACGGTCGCGTCGCCGTCAACGGCAGCATCACCAGCAACGTGACCGTGGGCGGAAACGGCAACCTCGGCGGCAGCGGTACCATCACCGGCAGCGTGTCCAACGGTGGCGTCCTGGCGCCCGGCAATTCGATCGGCACCCTGAACATCGTCGGCTCCTTCACCCAGAATGCCGGCAGCAGCTACCAGGTCGAGGCCAATGCCGCGGGCCAGGCCGACCGCACCAACGTGAGCGGCGCACCGGGCACCGCCACGATCAACGGCGGCACGGTCCAGGCGTTGGCGGACCCCGGCGTCTATGCGCCAAGCACGACCTACACCATCCTGAACGCCAGCGGCGGCGTGAGCGGCACCTACACCGGCGTCACCAGCAACTATCCCTTCCTCCAGGCCTCGCTGGGCTACGATGCCAGCAACGTCTACCTCACCCTCAGGCCCGGCGGCTTCGCAGCCGGCGCGCAGAGCGTCAACCAGGCGGCGGTCGGCGGCGTGCTCGACCGCAGTGTCGCCGGATCGAGCGGCGACTTCGCCACCGTCATCGGCACCATGTCGACGCTCACCCTGGCCCACTGCTGTTCATGAACGTGCTCGGCCAGCAGATGAGCCTGGCCCGTGGCGGCAGCGGCGCCGGCACCCGTCAGGCGCTGGCCCAGGCCTGCGAGGCAAGCGTCGACGGGGCCTGTGACGGCGAGCAGCCCAGCCCCTTCAGCATCTGGGGAAGCGCGCTGGGCGGCACCGGCAGCATCGCCGGCAACGGCAACGCCTCGACCCTCACCTACAATGCCGGCGGCATGGCCACCGGCATCGATTATCGCGTCGATCCGCGGTTCCTGGTCGGCCTCGGCCTCGGCTATGCAAGCGGCAACCAGTGGCTTGGCGGCTTCTCCAGCCGCGGCACCAGCGACAGCTATCAGGCCAGCCTCTATGCCTCGTTCACGCAGTCGGCGTTCTATCTCGATGCCCTGGCCGGCTTCGGCTACAACGACAACCAGATGACGCGCCAGATCGCCATCGCAGGCCTGCAGTCGCGCACCGCGATGGGCCGCACCGGCGCCAATCAGTTCGTCGGCCAGGCCGAGGCCGGCTACAAGTTCGGCATCTACGAGCCGGCTGCCGCGTCGCTGACGCCGTTCGCACGGCTGCAGGGCATCAGCAACAACCAGGCGGCCTTCAGCGAGACCGGCGCCAGCTCCTTGAACCTCAACGTCGCGCAGCAAACCACCAACTCTCTGCGCAGCACCTTCGGCGCCGAGCTCGCGGGCAACTTCGACATGGGCTGGCGCGAGAAACTGGCGCTGCAGTTGCGGCTGGGCTGGGCGCACGAATATGCCGACACTTCGCGGCCCGTCACCGCCTCGTTCGCTGGCGCTCCCGGCGCCGCCTTCACCGTGTTCGGCGCCGCTCCGCTGCGCGATGCCGCAACCCTCGGCCTCGCCGCCAACACCGCCATTGCCGAGCGGACTTCCCTCTATCTCCGCTACGACGGCGAGTTCGGCACCGGGTCCGACAACCACTCGCTTTCCGCCGGACTGCGCATGACCTGGTGAGCGAACACCGGAAAGTCGTCTCTAGAAGCGCAGCACCTTGGCCTGCACCACGCCTTCGACAGCACTGATCTGGTCGATCAGGACCGGCGAGATCGGCTGGTCGACCTGGACCAGCGCGATCGCCGAGCCGCCGGGCTTGTCGCGACCGAGATGGAAGGTCGCGATGTTGACCTTGTTCTCGCCCAGGATCGTGCCCAGCCGGCCGATGAAGCCCGGCTTGTCGTCGTTGGTGATGTAGAGCATGTGGGCTGCGAACTCGGCATCGATCTCGATGCCTTTGATCTCGACGATGCGCGGGTGCTTGCCCCCGAACAGCGTGCCGGTCACCGAGCGGATGTATTTGTCGGTCGTCACCGAGAGCCGGATCATCGAATGGTAGTCGCTGACGCGCTCGTGCTTGACCTCGGCAACCTCGATGCCGCGCTCGCGGGCGATGACGGGGGCGTTCACCATGTTCACCGAATCGAGCTGCGGGCGCAGCACGCCCATCAGCGCCACCTGGGTGAGCGGTTTGACGTTGAGTGCCGCCACGTCGCCCTCATACTCGATCGACACCGCCTTGATGTCGGTGTCGGTGAGCTGGCCGGCGAAGGAGCCAAGCTTCTGGGCAAGGTCGAGGTAGGGCGCCAGCCGGGGCGCATCCTCGGCCGAGACGTTGGGCATGTTGAGCGAGTTCGTCACCGCGCCGGTCAGCAGATAGTCGGCCATCTGCTCGGCGACCTGCAGGGCCACGTTCTCCTGCGCCTCCAGGGTCGAGGCGCCGAGATGCGGCGTGCAGACCAGGTTGGGGGCGCCGAACAGGACGTTGTCCTTGGCCGGCTCCTCGACGAAGACGTCGAAGCCCGCGCCTGCGATATGGCCGGAGACCAACAGGTCGCGCACCGCCAGTTCATCGACCAGTCCACCGCGCGCGCAGTTGATGATGCGGACGCCCTTCTTGGTCTTCATCAGGTTGGCGCGTGAAAGGATGTTCTTGGTCTGCTCGGTGAGCGGCGTATGCACGGTAATGAAATCGGCCCGCGCCAGCACCTGGTCGAGTGTGCCCTTCTCGACGCCGAGCTCGGTGGCGCGTTGGTCGCTCAGGAACGGATCGTAGGCCAGAACGCGCATCTTCAGTCCGAGCGCCCGCTCGGCCACGATCGAGCCGATGTTGCCGCAGCCGATCAGGCCCAGCGTCTTGAAGCTGAGCTCCACGCCCATGAAACGGTTCTTTTCCCACTTGCCGGCCTGGGTGCTGGCATTGGCGTCCGGCACCTGGCGGGCGACGGCGAACATCAGGGCGATGGCGTGCTCGGCGGTGGTGATGGCGTTGCCGAATGGCGTGTTCATCACGACGACGCCGTGCGCCGTGGCCGACTTGATGTCGACATTGTCGACGCCGATGCCGGCGCGGCCCACGACCTTGAGCTTCTTGGCCTCGGCCAGCACCTCGGCGGTGACCTTGGTCGCGGACCGGATGGCCAACCCCTCGTAGTTGCCGACGATGGCCCGCAGTTCGGCAGGCTTCAGGCCAGGCCTGAAATCGACGTCGCAGCCGCGCTCGGCGAAAATCTCGACGGCACGGGGAGACAGCTCATCGGAGATGAGCACCTTGGGCTTCGCCATTGTCAGTCTCTACTCAGGCCGCCGCCTTGCCGAATTCGCGCTCGATCTCGCCATAGGCCCAATCGAGCCAAGGCAGCAGCGCCTCGAGGTCGCTCGCCTCCACCGTGGCGCCGCACCAGATGCGCAGGCCCGGCGGGGCATCGCGGTAGGAGCCGACGTCGTAGCCGGCCTTCTCGGTTTCCAGCAGGTCGGCCATCTTCTTGGCAGCCTGGGCCTGCTTGTCGGCCGCGAGTGCTGTGAACCACGGCGCCGCGATGACGAGGCAGACCGAAGTGTTGGAACGGATCGCCTTGTCGGCCGCCAGGAAGGCCAGCCACTTGCGGCTCTCGACGAACTTCTCGAGCACGCCGAGGTTCGCCTCGGAGCGCGCCATCAGGCCCCTGAGGCCGCCGACACCCTCGCCCCAACGGAGCCCGTCGATTGCATCCTCGACGCAGAGCAGCGACGGCGTGTTGATCGTGTCGCCCTTGAAGATCGCCTCGGAGAACTTGCCGCCCGACGTGAGGCGGAAGATCTTGGGCATCGGCCAGGGCGGCGAATAGCTCTCGAGCCGCTGGATGGCGCGCGGGCTCAGCACCAGCATGCCGTGTGCGCCCTCGCCGCCCATCACCTTCTGCCAGGACCAGGTGACCACATCGAGCTTGGGCCAGGGTAGATCCATGGCGAAAACGGCCGAGGTCGCGTCGCAGATGGCAAGGCCTTCGCGGTCGGCGGCGATCCAGTCGCCGTTCGGCACCTTCACGCCAGAGGTCGTGCCGTTCCAGGTGAAGACGACGTCGTGCGTCCAGTCGACCGCCTTCAGGTCGGCGATCTGGCCATAGGGCGCCTTGAGCACCCGCGCGTCCTTGAGCTTGAGCTGCTTCAGCACATCGGTGACCCAGCCTTCGCCGAAGCTCTCCCAGGTCAGCATGTCGACGGGCCGGGCGCCGAGTAGCGACCACAGCGCCATCTCGACGGCGCCGGTGTCCGAGGCCGGCACGATGGCAATGCGATAGTCGGCGGGAATGCCGAGGATTGCCCGCGTCCGGTCGACCGCTTCGACGATCTTCTTCTTGCCGAGCTTGGAGCGATGGGAACGGCCGGTGGCCGCATCTTTGAGAGCTTCGGGCGTCCATCCGGGACGCTTGGCGCAGGGTCCGGACGAAAAGTCGGGACGCGCCGGACGCATGTTCGGCTTCATCATTTACCTCTCCCTTACAGAAGAGCTGCACTCCGGTGGGGGAGCGTGGCCCGCCGCCCGTATAAGGGCGGCCGATACAGCGGTCAATCCGCAGTGATTGTCGCAGCCCGGCAAAACATGTGAAAAAGGCCCATGACTGGACAGGGCAAGCCGGCCCGCAACTGGGCCCGGGCGATCGTCGCGACGTTGGGCATTCTTGCCGCATCGGCGATCGTGGCGGAGATCGCGGCCCGCACCGTCTTCGGCCTCGAGACCCTGCAGTATCGGCGGCCCTACCAGCCGGTCTTCGTCTCGGGCGACTACCATTACCTAATGCCGAACGAACGGTTGCCCTACGTGCCCGGCGGGCCTGTGGCGCTGGGCTATCATGAAGGCCGGTTCGGCCTGTACTACGATGCCGCCACGCCGCCACCCCACTCCTCGACGACGCTGGCGGACTTCCTCTTCACCCACCGTCACGCCCGCTACGATGCCGCCGAAATCGACCGCATCACCTGTGCCGAGCCGGACGCCACGCTGGTTCACGTGCTGGGCGGCTCGGTCGCCCAGGGTTTCTCGGCCGATGAAGCGCCCGACACCTGGCATGCCAGGCTCGAGGGCCTGCTGCGCGACAGGCTGCGGCGCCAGGACGTCTACGTCTTCAACGGCGCCATGGGCGGTTTCGTCTCGGTGCAGGAGAGGCTCGCCTACCACCTCGCCGTGGCGCCGCGGCGCGCCAGCCTGGTGCTGTTCGTCAACGGCTACAACGACGTCACCATCCCGGCGAATTCGGGCGTGCGGCCGGGCGACCCGTTCCAGCTCGGCCTGCGTTACAGCCAGCTCTTCAACGACGGCTTCATCTGGTGGTTCGCGCGCCACAGCGCCATCGCCCACACCATCCTCCAGAACGAGTTCAACGATCACGTCACCGCGTTCCGGCGTCGCCTCAACGAGGACGACGCCGTGTTCCGGAAGCAGGCCGAGGCGATCACCGACATCTACATCGAGAACATGAACGAGGTGCTGGCCGCCTGCGAGGCGCGCGGGCAACCCTGTCTCGTTGCCGTCCAGCCCGCCCGCGCGGTCACGGCCGCGCGCCTCGGCAGCGGGAGCGACGACATCCTGTCGCAAAAGCGAATGACGGAGATCTACGCCCTGCTGCTCGACAAGGTCGCGGCCAGCCCGCACCGCGCCAAGTACGTCGATCTGACCCGCATCTTCGACAAGGGCGAGAAGCTGCAGCTCTTCGCCGATTCCGTGCATCCCAACTACGCCGGCCAGCAGGTCATGGCCAACGCCCTGCTGGCGCCGGCGCTGGCCGCGCTGCGGTCCGCCAGGACCGCGCCGCCGCTTCCGGATCGCTGCCGGAAGAAGGGTTGAGCGTCAGCGCCGTCGCAGTTCGTAGTAGGTGCCGGCAGTGGGATCGCTGAAGACCTGACGCGCCTCGAAGTTGTCGTGCAGCATCCTGTAGATGGCCGGCGCGCGGCCGGCGGCGGCTACGCCGCCGAGCTGGCCCGCCAGTTCCTCGACGCTCCAGTTCCAGACGTCGGAAACCGCCACCTGGTAACCGTGGTCGAGCGCCTGGTCGATGTCGCGCTTGATCGAGGCCGCGTGCTGCTCGGCCGTCCATCCCGGATGGCGTATGGCGCCGGCGTCGATGGCGATCCACTTGAACTTGGGCTCCGCCGACGGCGCCGGAGCGATCGTCGCGGTGCCGTCCCAGTCCCAGGTCCGGCTCCACATCGCATACTGCCAGACCGTGATCGGCTCGAAGCCCCAGTAGACGAAGACCGTCGAGTCGGGCGGGAAGCGCTTTTCGACGGCCTGGAGCGCCGCCAGCGCCGCCTGGTCGCCGCCCCGCCACCGCGCAAGCTGGGTGACGTTCCATATCAACGGTGCCAGCGACAGAACGGCAAGAAAGAGCAGCGCCCGCGGCCGGCGGCGTTCGGCCAGCAGCGTTGCCGCCAGCAGGCCCCACGCCACCGTCAGCCAGGGCATGACGTTGATCTGCATCTGCGGATCCTGCGGCTGGGCGTAGAAATTGAACACCTGCCCGACGGCCAGCGTGCCGAGAAAGACGATCGCGATCGCACGCAGCCTGGGCTCGCCGCGGCGCGGCCACAGCATGGCGATGCTCGCCACCAGGATCGCCGCCTGCAGCAACACCGACACCGACAGCGGAAACAGCACGCGCCGGGCAGCCAGCGGATCGACGAAACCGCCCATGATCAGGAAATAGTTCCCGACCCCCGACAGCATCATCCAAGCCTTGTCCCACGAGACGCCGGCCCATCCGCTGGCCACGCCCTTGCCGGTCCACAGCATATGGTGAAGGCCGACCGCGCCGTTGTGGCCGTCCCACAGGAGCTGGACGATGCCCGATGCGGCCAGGATCGCGGCGACCAGCACGCCAATGCGTGCGAGCCGGCGCCAAGGCGATCCCTCTGACAGCGCAAGCGCCAGCACGAGCGCCGGCAGGTTCGGAAAGATCAGCCGCCATTCGATCAGCCAGCCCAGAGTGAAGACCGCGCCGACGATGGCCACGCGAACAAAGGTCGGCCGGTCGAACCACAGTCCGGCCAGCGCCATGGCGCCGAACACCAGCGCGTAGCCCGGCATGATGTCCTCGCTGATCACCGCGAGGAGCAGGAAGAAGCCGCAGCCGAAATGGAACACCGAAGCAAGCACGGCCGCCCAGGCGCTTTGCGTCAGCCGATGAACGAAGGCGTAGGCGAAGACGACGCAGAGGCTTGCCCAAAAGGCATTGAGATAGGCGAGCTGCTTCCACGGCACGCCGCGCTCGATGCCCAGCACATCGAGCAGCCGACAGAGGGCGCCGTAGAGCGGGAAGTAGAGATAGTTCGAGGAGTCGAGTCGCGCGGTGGCCGGGTCGGCGATCCAGGGCTCGGCCTGGATGCTCTTGTACATGCCGTTGGCGGTCAGGATGTGGACGTTCTGCAGCCAGCCGATCAGGCCGACGAGAACCAGCAACGACAATGCGAATGCCAGCACGAGCTGCCAGCCGAGCGCCGGTGCGACGACACCTGATCGGAACAGGCTCTTCATCCCGTCAGGCCGGCTTGCGGGCCGCCACGACATATTGCGCGCCGAGCGGCAGCCACGCCAGTACCCGGTCCACGGGGCGAAGAAACGCCAGCCCCGGCGGCATGAACATCAGGTAGTCGGTGTCGAGATCGTAGCGCGCCGCGTCCAGCAAGCCGTGCCGCACCTCGGTCGGGTCGAGCAGGACGGCGTTCCGGTCGATCGGCGTGCGCGCGATGACGTGGCGTACCAGAGGGTTGCGCGGATTGTGCTCGAAGACATAGAGCCGCCCGCCGGGCCTGAGCACGCGGCCGAGTTCGGCGTAGACCGCCGGCCGCTCGGCGACCGGCACGTGATGGAGGACGGCGCTCACGGTAACGACGTCGAACTGGCCGTCGGCGAACGGCGTGCGCGCGCCCTGCTGCGGCGCCAACGCGGGCGGCGCGCCGAGCGGCGCCGGCCAGCGCTTCTCGACCTCGCGCAGCATCCCGCTCGAGATGTCGCAGCCGGTGAAAGCGGCCCGCGCGCCGGTCCCGGCGAGCACGCGCATCAGGCTGCCGACGCCACAGCCGTAGTCGAGCACGGCGAGGCCGCCGGTCCGGAGCGCCGGCTCGCGGCGCATCAGCCAGCGCGTCTTGACGGCGATGAACTGGTCGGGCGAGCTGCCCATCATGCGCTTGACCGGATTGTCGAGACCGCCCTGATACTCGGCGGCGTAGTCGTCGAACTCCGCCGATTCGCCGGACCATGAAACCGGCCCCGAACCCGGCGCGCCCGAACTCATTTCGGCCCGCTGACGATGTCGCGAATCATGAACAGCGGCCGTCCCTTGCTCTGGTCGTACAGCCGGCCGAGATAGGCGCCGATGATGCCCAGCATCAGGAACTGCATGCCGCCCAGCAATCCCAGCGCCGCCATGATCGACGTCCAGCCGGGCAGGTTCGCGTTCATGAACCAGCCGATCATCGAATAGATGAAGAAGCCGAAACCGACCGCCGCCATCACCCAGCCGATCGTCATCGAGGCCATCAGCGGCACGACCGAGAAGGCCGTGATGGCGTCGGCGGCAAAGCGGACCATCTTGCTGAGCGGATACTTGCTCTCGCCGGCGACGCGGGCGTGGCGGTCATAGAGCAGCGGCACCTGCCGGCCGCCGATCCAGGCCACCATGCCGCGGATGAAGCGATGGCGCTCGGGCATGGCCAGCAGCAGGTCGAGAACGCGGCGGCTGACGAGGCGGAAGTCGCCGGCATCGGTGGGAATGTCGACGTCGGTGAGCCTGTTGATCAGACGATAGAAAGCGGCGGCACTTGCGCGCTTGAACAGGCTCTCGCCGTCGCGCTGCCGGCGCTGGCCATAGACCACGTCGGCACCCGCCTTGCCGTCCGCGCCATCCATCAGCGCCATCATGTCGGGCAGCAGCTCGGGCGGATCCTGCAGGTCGGCATCGATGATCAGGATGCGCTCGCCGCGGCAGACCGACAGTCCGGCCGTGAGCGCGAGCTGGTGACCGTGATTGCGCATCAGCCGGACGGCCACGATCCTGGGATCGGCCGCTGCCGCGACGGTCATCGCATCCCAGGTGCGATCCCGCGACCCGTCGTCGACCAGCACGATCTCGCTGCTGCCGCCCAGGGAATCCAGCACCGCGCCGACCCGGCGCAGGAATTCGGGCAGCGCGTCCTGCTCGTTGTAGCAAGGAGCCACCACGGAAAGTGCCGGGCGGGCAAGGTCACTCATGGCCGCGACCAATAACCCATCGGTGGCCGGATACAAGCTCCCTGCCCTTGTCGTCCTCCCAATTTGCGGCGCGATGGGCTATCAAGCGGCACCATGACCGCCAATGACAACGACCACCGCGGCCTGCTTCCGGCCGGCCTTGCCGACCTGCTGCCGCCCGACGCGGCGCGCGAGGCCCGGGCCATCGACATCGCCATCGAGCGCTTTGCCGCGTTCGGCTACGAGCGGGTGAAGCCGCCGCTGGTCGAATTCGAGGAATCGCTGCTGGGCGGCCCGGGTGCCGCGCTCGGGCCCCAGACCTTCCGGCTGATGGATCCGGTCTCGCAGCGCATGATGGGCGTGCGGCCGGACATGACGGTCCAGGTGGCGCGCATCGCCGTCACCCGGCTGAAGCACGAACCCCGGCCGCTGCGCCTGTCCTACGGCGGCAACGTCATCCGCGTGCGCGGCAGCACGCTCAAGCCCGAGCGCCAGTTCGCCCAGGTCGGCACCGAGCTGATCGGCGTCGATTCGGCCGAGGCCGATGCCGAAGCCGTGTTGCTGGCCGTCGATGCGCTCCGCGCCATCGGCGTCGCCGACCTCACGGTCGATCTCAACCTGCCGACCCTGGTCGCCGCCGTCGCCGCCGGCCTCAAGCTTCCCGCCGACACGCTGCGCCGCCTGCGCCGTGCGCTCGACCGCAAGGACGAAGCCGCCGTCGCCAAGGCCCTTGGTGACAAGAGCGACAAGAAGGGCGCCGAGCTGTTCGTTGGCCTGCTGCGCGCGGCGGGTCCGGCCGAACGCGGCATCGCCCAGCTCACCCGCCTCAAGCTGCCGAGCGCCGGCGCCGCCGAAGCGGCACGGCTGGCCGAAGTCGTGAAGCTGATCCGCGCCGCCGACCCCGACCTGCCGCTCACCGTCGACCCGGTCGAATATCGCGGCCTCGAATATCAGACCGGCGTGTCGTTCTCGGTGTTCGCGCTGAAGGGACGCCAGGAACTGGCCCGCGGCGGGCGCTATTCGGCCGGCTACCCCGACGACGGCGTCAGCGAGCCGGCCACCGGCTTCACCGTCTACATGGATGCGGTCCTGGCAGCCTCCGACGCCGCGCCGCAACGGCCGCGTCTCTACCTGCCGCCGGGCATCCCTTGGAGCGAGGCCTTGCCCTGGCAGGCCAAGGGTTACGCCATCGTGCGCGCTGTCGTCGCAGCCGCCGAACCGCGCGCCGAAGCCAAGCGGCTGAATTGCAGCCACGCGCTGATCGACGGAGACGCCGTCCCGCTCTGACGGGTTCGCTTTGAGGATCGTTTCGCCTCGCTCCCGGCGAAGGGAAGTGCTATCCGACGTCACGCCTCTCCGGCACCGGCCCCGGGGAGGCGTTTTCGTGTGTGAAGGGATAGGGCAATGGCCAACGTGGCAGTGATCGGCGCCCAGTGGGGCGACGAAGGCAAAGGCAAGATCGTGGACTGGCTGAGCGAGCGCGCCGAAGTGGTGGTGCGCTTCCAGGGCGGCCACAACGCCGGCCATACGCTGGTCATCGGCAACCAGACCTACAAGCTCGCCCTGCTGCCGTCGGGAGTCGTGCGCGAAGGCAAGCTCTCGATCATCGGCAACGGCGTCGTGGTCGACCCCTGGCATTTCCTCGAGGAGGTGAAGCGGGTCAGCGAGCAGGGCGTGTCGGTGACGCCGGAGAGCCTGAAGATCGCCAACCATGCCGTGCTGATCCTGCCGCTGCACCGCGACCTCGATGGCTGGCGCGAGGACGCGCCCGGCGTCATCAAGATCGGAACGACGCGGCGCGGCATCGGTCCCGCCTATGAAGACAAGGTCGGCCGTCGTGCCATCCGCGTCGGCGACCTCGGCGAGCCCGACATCCTGCCGCTCAAGGTCAACACGCTGCTCACCCACCACAACGCGCTGCGCAAGGGGCTTGGCCGACCGCTGGTCGATGCCGACAAACTCACGGCCGACCTGCTCGAACTCGCGCCCAAGATCCTGCCCTTCGCGGAAGACGTCTGGGAACGGCTCGATGGCTTGCGCGCCGCCGGCAAGCGCATCCTGTTCGAGGGCGCGCAGGCCACCATGCTCGACGTCGACCATGGCACCTATCCCTACGTCACCTCGTCGAACACCGTGGCGGCGCAGGCCATGATCGGCTCGGGCATGGGCAACGGCTCGGTGGGCTACGTGCTGGGCATCGCCAAGGCCTACACCACGCGCGTCGGCGACGGCCCCTTCCCGACCGAGCTTCTGGACGAAGTCGGCCACGGGCTGGGCGACCGCGGCAAGGAATTCGGCACCAACACCGGCCGGCCGCGGCGCTGCGGCTGGTTCGACGCGGTGATGGTGCGCCAGGCGGTGAAGCTGAACGGCATCGACGGCATCGCCCTCACCAAGCTCGACGTGCTGGACGGCATGGACGAGATCAAGGTCTGCGTCGGCTACGAGCTCGACGGCAAGACGATCGAGCGCTTCCCCTTCACCATGGGTGCGCAGGCCAAGCTGAAGCCGGTCTACGAGACGTTCGAGGGTTGGCACGAGAGCACGCAGGGCGCCCGCTCCTTCGCCGAACTGCCGGCGACCTGCATCAAGTACGTCCGCCGCGTCGAGGAGCTGGTCGGCTGCCCGGTGGCGCTGCTCAGCACCAGCCCAAAGCGCGAGGACACGATCCTGATGACGGACCCGTTCCGCGACTGATCATCGACTGATCACGGGGGCTTCTTGCCCTTCAGCACCTCGGCGATCAGCGACATGTCCATGACATCGTCCAGCTCCACCGGCTGGGAGATGATGCCGTAGCGGGTCATGTAGTTCGCGAGGAAACCGAGCCGCTGATGGAGCGGTGCGCCCTTGACCAGCGAATAGCTGTAACGCGGGTTGGTCCACTCGTAGATCAGGGGCGGCGGGACGACGTCGAAGATCGCCTCGACCGTCGCATTTCCGAGCCCGACCTCGCGGGCCCACGCCCGATGGGCGACCCTGTGATCCTTGCTGATGGCGTCGTTGGCGAGCACCAGCGCCCGCAGGAAGCGCAGCGCCGTTTCGCGGTTGGCCTTCAGCCAGTCGCGCCGGACGCTGTAGCAGTCGACGTTGGTGTAGATGCCGAGATTGCCCTCGGTCTCGACGATCCGGGCACTGGCGCTCCGGATCATCCGGTGCATCCACGGCTCCTGCACCATGGCGGCATCGATCCGGCGGGCCTCCAGCGCGTGCAGCTGCGCTTCGGGGTCCATGTTGACCACCGTCACCTGGTCGAGCCGGATGCCGTGCTGGCGCAGCATCATGATGAAGCCGAACTGCGCGGTCGCGCCGACGAGCAGGCCGACCCGCTTGCCTTTGAGGTCGGTCGGGGTGCGGATGGCGCTGTCCCTGCGGACCACGAGCCCCTCGCCGTAGGCGCCTTCCGGGTTGATCCCGATCATCGTCCAGTCGACGCCGTGCGACAGCCCGATCAGGAACGCCACCGAACCGACGCTGGCCAGGTCCAGAGTGCCGGCGCGCATCGCCTCCACCATCTGCGGCCCGCCAGGGAACTTGACGAATGTCGGCTGCAGGCCCGCCTTCTCGAAAAGCTTGAGGTCACGCGCGACGAACAGCAGCCAGTCGGGCTGTTCCTGGTAGCCGATGGCGATCTGCCGGCCCTGCGCCGCGGCCGGTCCGGCGCCACCGGCCAGTGCTGACGCGAGCAGGCCCATCCCGCTGAGGGCGAACCGCCTGCGCGTCGGACGATGCTGGCGGTCCCCGTGTGTCATCGCGTCGTCGGGATCGACAGGACGGGAACGATGTCCTTGCTCCCGGTCTCCACGAAGGTGAACAGAAGCAGGATGAAGGAGAACAGGTTCTTGGACGCCGGATCGCGGTCGTCGATCGAGAACCAGTGCCCGTGAAAGGGAATGGCCACGAAGGAGTCGCTTGGCCGCTCGTTCGAGCTCGTGATCCTGATGAGCGGCGCGATCGTTCCATGCAGACCGAGATCGCCCTCCGGCGTCGACCCGACCCGGTGTTCCGTCACATGCGTCTCCGGCACCGCAATGGTCGACGCGATGTCGAGCAGGACCTCGAAGATCGACCGCGTGACCATCGCGATCTCCTTGTTGTTCGTCGGCACCGCGCCAAAGACGACCTTGAACTCCTTGGTTTCGGGATCGAGGTTCAGGATGCTCGTTACATTGCGCACCGCCTGCCGGACGGCGGCGGAGTGGCTGCGCCGGAACAGCAGGGTCAGTGAGTCGACTTTCGCGCCCGCGCCTGTGCCGGTGGCCACGTTCGCGCGCACGCCGATGTCGCCGGAATTCTGGATGCGCGAGAGCTGTTCGAGCAGCACATAGAATTCCGGGTTGGCCGGCCGCACGTGCTCGCGTGACATTCCGCCGGCCACACGCCGGTTGTCGATGCCGTTGATCGACTGCACTGCAAGCCGGAACACGATATCGGCCGGGAAGCCCGCCTGCAGGACGTTCAGGATCGACTGCGGCGGAATGCTGCCCATGATCGAGCGGGCAAAGCGCTCGCCCGACAACGGGGTGTAGGTGATCGTCGGGCTGTCGTTGTAGGTGACGCTGGCGGTCGGGCCGAGGGCACCGGTGATGGCCTGGAACGGCGCGCCCTGGTTGAAGGTATTGAAACTCCCCGTGGCGGAAACCGTACGCTGCAGCGAGTAGCCGGCGACGACTTGGCCGACGTCCATGAAGACGGGAATGTCGCCATAGCGGATCTTCACCAGGTTGAGCAGCATCTGGGACTTCCACGACTCGCCCACCGCGCCGGCATAGTCGAAGCGATCCCGGCTCACCGTGTCGGGACCCATGCTCGGGCACGCCGTCAGGAAGAGAAGCGGAAGCAGCAACAGCGGCCGGATCGAGCGGGTCAATCCAAGCCGAAAATTGAAACGACGTTCAAGCATTAGGCATCGTATTCACGCACCCACCTCGTCACTTGCCCCTGTCACTGGCCCCGGTCACTTGCCCTGGCAGCGATCGCGGTGCGTTTGAATGCAGACCGCGCACGCCTCGGCGGTCTTGTTGGTCGCCGGATTGCACAGGTTGGCGCAGGCGGCGTTTGCAGCGTTCTGACAGTTTTCGGCCTGTGCGATGCGCCGACCGTCGATTGTCTGGCCGGACCGGCCCGCGATCGGCCACTCCGTCATCGGACCGCTCGGAAGCCGGGCCTCGCGCTCCTGCGCCAACGCCGGCGTCCCGACCCAAAGCGCCGTCAGCGCCAGCACGCCAAGAAGGTTCATGCAACGAGTCATGGGCACGGCACCAGGACCATCTGGCACTGATGGACGCGTCCGCTCACGCAGCTGGTGTAAGCAGGACTGGAGGAGGATTTCGCCTCCCGCTGGCAATCGGACTGAGCCGTGGCCGTGCATTGTGGATTTGGCGTCCAGCACTGCTTGCCCGGGCTGTGTTGTGCCCAACCGGCGCTGCTCCACCAGAACGCCCCCGACATCGCCAGAAAGAGACCGAACAGTCCGACATGCCGGACGGATCTCCGGGACAAACTCGTCATCTGCGCCCCCCCAACCTCCACGTTCCTCGATAGAACGCACGCGATGGGTGCACCGTCAAGGCAACGGGCTCGCACCCAAAACATTCCGTCACGATGAACCCAATCGGCGGAGCGCGACCCGATCAGCACTGCACTCCGAGCGCGCTGCTGCAGCTCGAATTGATGCCGTCGACGCAAGCCTGCCGCTGACGCTCACCTACCATCAGGGTGCAGGCGGCGCGCCTCTCCGTGATGCAGAGATTCCACTTCGACTGCTGATCGCCGGTGCAGGCCAGGAAGATCGGCCTCTCCGTCGCCGGGCGCTCCGGGGTGCGGCGTTCGCTTTGCACTGCCAAGCCGGCGCCGGCGCCACCGAGCGCGATCAACACCGTTGCGCACAACAGGATCTGCGGGACGCTCCCGGCCATCGTTCTCCGCATGTCTCGCTCCTCTAACAACCGTACTGCGTCTTGCATTGCTGCTGGCGGTCCTGCCAGCACTTGTTCTTGTCGGGGGCGCTCAGAGGAAACACTTCGCAGTATCTGGCCGCCGCATCCATACAGGTCTTGAACTGCGCCTCGTTGCAGGAGGCCAATATCGCCGGCCGCTCGCTGAACGGGCCTTTCAGCAGCCTTGCCTCGCGCTGCTCGGCCTGACCGGCGCCGCAGGCCGCGAACGAGACCGCCGCCGTGGCAAGCAACGCGAGAAGCCGGGCTGGTCGGAACATCATCTTGCCGAGTTCGGGCAGCCGTTGGCCGTGTTGCAGGCCATGTTCTGCTGCATCTGGCACTGACCGATCGCCGTCTGGTTGCCCTTGTGCTGGCTCAGGCACTCGACCACTTTCTGGTCAGTGCACGCTGCCGCCTTGGCTCTATCGCAGGTTGGGCCCTGCTGAGCCCAGCCGGCGCCAGCCCCACCGAGTGCGACGATCGCCGCCGCGATCAACCCGAAGTGCCGAACGTTCCCGGCCACGGTGCGCTGCATTTCTTCACTCCTCCCAGCGTCCCCGCCGTCGTCGCGCCTCTGGAATATCCAACTGAAGGCCGGTGGCACCGCTCGGTCAAGTCCCATCCGGCGCCCAGCGCCGGGGCACGATGCTGATGACGGACCCGTTTCGGGATTAAGCTTCTTCCGGACCGCGAGCGTCCCGCTCGCTCATGCGTCCGAGCGAGCGGGACGCTCGCGGTCCGGATGAGCGGTTCAGTGGGACACGGGTTCACGTCGATGCCGACCTCATGCCGCCTTGTCCAAGTCCTTGTTCGCGTTCGCTGAATCCGGTGTCTCAGGGGTTGCGGCGTGGGACGCCGATTGACTCGTTTCACGTCGCCGGTCGATCAGGACGAGCAGCCGGTCGGCCAGTGCTTCCTCGTCCAGCGGCTTGGCCCGCAGCAGCGCCAGCTCGCGGCGTTCGGCGCGGTCCTCGGCGCGGCGACGGTCGGCATCCATGCGGTTCTGTACATGCATCAAGAGCCGCGTATTGGGCCTGCGCCGCTCGCCCACCTTCTTGCCGGCGTAATAGATCGGCTGGACCTCGACCTGGCTGGCCTGCAGGAGGATGTCGTCACCTACCATGCGCTGGCACTGGGCGATGGCCTTGTCCCACAGCTCGGCGAATCCGGGCAGCTCGTCACGCCAGCGGTAGAGCGTGCTGCGGCTCACCTGGGCGCGCGCCGCCGCCTCGGTCACGCAACCGCAGACGGAAAGGTGATAGCGGAAGGACGCCCGCTTGCGGCCGGGCGTGCGCAGGCGCGCGAGATTGGTGAGCGCCTTGTCGCGCAGGGTCTTCGGCGCCTGCGGCCAGGGCTCCGGCGCAGCCGCTGCCGGGACGGGCGCGGCAGCCGGTGGTGGCGCTTCGCGTCCCAGAGCGCGGTCGAGCGGATTGTAGTTCAGCCGCGGAATCGGCATGCGGTCGAGGGCGCTCATCTTCGGACCCCTGGCCTCCTCGGCGACCAGGATGCGCAGGCGGGTCAGGCCCATGTCGCGGTAGATCTGCGGCAACGTCGCGGCCTTGCCGTAGGCCTCCCAGAGGTCGAGGGCTTCTTTCGCATCCATTTGAGATCCTCCTGTTGTTCCTCGCTTTCGGCGACAGGAATAGCAGGAGGATAGGATATCGTCAATAGGCCTATTTAGTAGGATGCCAACGGGAAGTGCCAGCATTTTGCCGGCATTCGTGCCGTGGGAAGCGCCGGCACCCGCCTCTCAACCCGGTGAGGCGCCTAATTGTGCTTCCCGTAGAGGCGCCTGGCATAGGCGCGGAAGCGGAAGCGCTCGGCCACGGGCCGTTCGCGCATCAGGGCGGGGACCGCGAGAAGCGCGATCCCGGAAAGCGCGATCAGGGTCTTGGTTGCTTCGCCGAACGGTCCCCAGCCGTGGTCGACCGCCTTGAACAGGTAGACCATGATCACGTGCCATGCGTAGACCTGCAGGGAGTGCCGGCCGAGCAGGCGCAGGAAGGAGAGCGTGAAGAGCCCCTTCAGCAGCATCGCGAGGCGACGCACGGGCGCACTTGCCGACGCCGGCCCGGCGCAGATCAGCCAGGCGACCAGGTAGGCCAGCGCAACGAAATTGACGAGATAGATCGGGCCGAACTCGCCGCGGTTGCCGTACGCGACGAAGCGCTCCATCAGCGGGCCCGGAACGGCGAAATGGAGCGTCCACAACCGGCAACCGGCGAAGAAGAGCAGTGCCACGGCCGCAATGACGGCGAACTGCGGCCGGTCGGGCCGGAATACCCGGTTCCAGTCGATCCGGCCCGACGCGGTGAGCGCACCCAGGATCATGCCGCCGATGAAAAGGACCTGCCAGGTCAGCACGTTGAAATGCGCGCGCAGAGCCAGGACCTTGCC
>JACPVT010000342.1 GCA_016191685.1 Rhodospirillales bacterium
AAGCGCTCGAAGACGGTGACGCGGTGTCCGGCATCGGCGAGAAGTGTCGCGGCCGCCTGGCCGGCGACACCACACCCGACGACGCCAACCTTGAGCGTTCCGACTGAGGTCAAAGGCCGCCGTTGACCACCAGGCACTGGCCGCTGACATAATCGCTGTCGGGGCTGCAGAAGAGGTAGACCGAGCACGCCGCCTCTTCGGGCAGCCCGCCGCGGCCGAGCGGGATCATCTGGTTCATGGCGGCGATCCGCCCGCCCTGGACGCCGACCTTGACCTTGCGACCCTGGACATCGATCTCGCCGTCCTCGCCCTGGCTCAGCGGCAGGGTGAGGCGCGTCTGGATGTAGCCGAAGGCCACGGCATTAACCGTGACGTCGTAGCGGCCGAACTCCTTGGCCAGCGTCTTGGTGAGGCCGACGATACCGGCCTTGCCGGCGGAGTAATTCGACTGGCCGGCATTGCCGTTGACGCCGGAGGTCGAGGAGATGTTCACGACCTTGCGCACGATGCGCTTGCCGGCCGCCCGCTCCTTTTCCACGGCCTCGCGGAAGTGGATCTGGAAGGCACGCAGGATGCGGAACGGCGCCGTCAGGTGGACGTCGAGGATGGCGTACCACTGTTCGTCGGTCATCTTCTGGATGACCGAGTCCCACGTGTAGCCGGCGTTGTTGACCACGACGTGGCAGTCGCCGAAGGCATCGACCGCGGTCTTGACGATGCGGTCGCCGAAGTCGGGCTTCGACACGTCGCCGACGCAGGCCACCGCCTTGCCACCCAGCTTCTCGATTTCGGCGATGACCTCCCTGGCCGGCGCCTCGTCGATGTCGTTGATCACCACCCTGGCGCCGTCGCGCACCAGGCGTAGCGCGATCTCGCGACCGATGCCGCGCCCCGAGCCGGTGACGATCGCCACCTTGCCATCCATCTGACCCATCTGACTTGTCTCCCTCTAGACCTCACCCTGAGGAGCATCGCGAAGCGATGCGTCTCGAAGGGTGGCAACATCAAGACTGTATCCCACCCTTCGAGACGCGCCCTACGGGCGCTCCTCAGGGTGAGGTTATTTCTTTACGCGGCGGCCACGGTGGCGTGGCCTTGCAGCGTATCCTGACCGTTCTGGTTGGTGCACTTGATCTCGAGGTCGATCAGCTTCTCGCCGTTCTCCTCGCGCTTGCCGGTGACCTTGCCGGAGAGCGTGATGACGTCGCCCACCCAGGTGATCGAGGTGAAGCGCGTACCGAGCTTGCGAATCCGGTCGCGCGGCGCGTAGCTGGTGACGAGACGGCCGAGGAAGCCCATCGACAGCATGCCGTGGGCGAAGACGTCCTTGAAGCCGAACTTTTTGGCGAAGTCGATGTCGACGTGGATCGGATTGTGGTCGCCCGAGCCGCCGCAATAGAGCGCGAGCTGATGGCGGCTGATCGGCGGCAGCACGATCGGCTTGATCGCGTCGCCCACCTTGACCTGGTCGAACTTGGGAACGGTTGCCATGTTGCCCTCCCTCACTTCTTGCCGGCGTCGGGGTTGCGAACGACGGTGATCCCGGTGGCCTTGGCCACGGGCTTGCCGGTCTGGTCCTTCATCGAGGTCTCCGAGACCACGAACCAGAGCGCGCCGCCCTTCTTGTCGTAGATGTCGACCACCTTCTGCTGGCAAGTGATCCTGTCGCCGACATGGACCGGTGCGTAGTAGTCGTAGTGCTGCTCGCCGTGCAGGATCAGGCCGATGTCGACGTTGAGAAGGCGCAGCAGGCCGCCCTTCTCCGGGTCGTCGTTGGTGATGGCCTGCAGGAAGGTCGGCGGCACCGGCAGCGCCCTGTAGCCGGCGGCCTTGGCCGCGGCCTCGTCGACGTAGATCGGATCTTCCTCGCCGATGGCCTTGCAGAAGAGCTTCACCCGGCCGGCTTCGACCGCCGTCGTGAAGGCCTTGAATTCATGGCCGACATGCTTCTTGTCGAGCTGCATGGCGTTTCCTCCTCGTCGTTCAAAGAAAAGCCCTCTCCCCGACCGCGCGAGCCGGAGAGAGGGCCGACGTCCTTGCTGATTACTCGTAGCGGCCGACGATGGCCACGCTGGCAATGTTCTCGCGCGGCGAGCCGCCGAGATTGTGCGTCATGCCGATGCGCGGGTTCTTGAGCTGGCGGGCACCGGCCTTGCCCTGGATCTGCAGGTACATCTCGTAGAGCATGCGCAGGCCCGAGGCGCCGATCGGATGGCCGAAGCATTTCAGGCCGCCGTCGATCTGGCAGGGGATCTTGCCGTCGGCGTCGTAGAAGCCGTCGAGCACGTCCCGCCAGCCCTTGCCGGGCTGGGAGATATGCAGGTCCTCCATGGTCACCAGCTCGGTGACCGAGAAGCAGTCGTGGACCTCGAACATCGACACTTCGTCGCGCGCGCTCTTGATGCCGGCTTCTTCATAGGCCTTCTTCGAGGCGATGCGCGTGGTGTGGAAGTAGCTGCCGTCCCACGAGTTGTGGCCCGACTCGGAGCCGTTCGAAACCGAGAGCTGCAGCGCCTTGACGCTCACGATGTCGTGCTTGCCGAGCGACTTGGCGATCTCGGGGGTGGTCACGATGGCCGCGGCGGCACCGTCCGAGACGCCGCAGCAATCGAACAGACCGAGCGGCGAAGCGATCATCGGCGCGTTCAGGATGGTGTCCATCTCGACGGCCTTCTGCAGATGGGCTTTCGGATTCTTGGCGCCGTTCTGGTGGCTCTTCCACGAGACGTGGCCGATCGCCTTCTTGAGGTCCTCGCCACTCACGCCATGCGCCGTCATGTAGGCGGTGGCGAGCTGGGCAAAATTGCCCGGCGCCGTCCCGTTAGCGTTCCACAAGGCCTGCAGCGGGCCGCCGCGACCGCCGGGAAGGCCGCCGTAGCCGGTGTCCTTCAGCTTCTCGACGCCGAGCGCCAGCGCGAAGTCGGCGGCGCCGGAGGCCACGGCATAGCAGGCGCCGCGGAAGGCCT
>JACPVT010000343.1 GCA_016191685.1 Rhodospirillales bacterium
AACGCCTCAGCTAGGGTCGCGCGATGTGGCTTGCGCCACCAGGCCCAGTGCGCCTGGATGCGCGCGAAGGCGAGCAGGTTGGACGGCCTGATGGCGATCACGCTGGCCGGCGGGGCGGGAGTCAGCAGCACGCCGGCTTTCGCGAGCCCCTTGGCGCAGAGCAGCAGGGCGATGAGGCCTCCCATCGAATGGCCGATGACGACTGGCTTCTCAGGCAGTTGCCGCAGGCTCGCCTCGAGATCGGCGACGTAGTCGTGCAGGCTTGTCGCGGCGAGCGCGGCCGGCGGCGTCTCCGGCGGGGCGTCGTGGTGGCGCAAGGACGAAGCGGTCGTCTGCCATCCACGTGCCTCGAGGAATGGGCGCCAATTCCGCCATACGTCGGCGGTTCCCCACATGCCGTGAATCAAGACTGCCAGCCGGGCCATCGGCAAGGTTATAAAGCGATCGCCGGCCCCGGTCGACACGGGCCGCAACCGGAGTAAGTTGGCCAAGTGACAGATACGATCTACGCCCTCCTGGCGATAGCAATGGTGCTGCTGGTGGTCAGCGTCCTCGTGCCGCTGGCCGAGAGATTCCGCCTACCGCATACCGTCCTGCTGGCCATCGCCGGCATGGGCATGGGCTTTCTCGGCTCGTGGATCATTGCCGCTGAGTTCAAGTGGGGCGCGCTGGGCGATGCCTTCATCGGTCTCGACAAGCTCGAAGTCGGCACCGACGTATTCCTTCCGCTGTTTCTGCCGCCCCTGCTGTTCACCGCCGGCCTGACCATCGATGTGCGGCGCCTCCTGGACGAGGTCCACGCCGTGCTGCTGCTGGCCATCGTGGCCGTCCTCGTGTGCATCGCTTGCGTGGCCGGCGTCGTCCACCTCGCTACCGGCATCGACCTCGTGGTCTGCCTGCTGCTGGGCGCCGTCGTGTCGACGACCGACCCGGCGGCGGTTATCGGCATCTTCCGCGACGTCGGCGCCCCCAAGCGGCTGTCGATCCTTGCTGAGGGTGAGTCGCTGTTGAACGATGCCGTTGCCATTGCCGCGTTCGGTCTTTTCATCGGCATCATTGCATCGCGGTCGGCCGGCGATCCTTTGGGCGCCATGGAGAGCAATCCGACGGCCGCCGTCGGCGTCTTCCTGCGCGAGTTCATCGGCGGGTTGTTGCTGGGTTTCGTCATGGCCCGCGGCGCGATCGTGATCCTGCCGCGGCTTGGCGAGTCGGACGCCGCCATCGCATCCGTGACGGTGAGCCTGACCTATCTCTCCTTCGTTCTCGCCGATCGCTATTTGCACGTTTCCGGCGTCGTTTCGGTCGTCATGGCGGCGCTCACGATGGCGGCCTACGGGCCCACGCATCTCCATCCGCGGCAATGGACCGCGCTGCGTCAGGTCTGGCTGCAGCTCGAGTTCTGGGCGAACTGCCTCATCTTCGTGCTGGCCTCGATGCTGGCGGCCAATGTGCTGGTGCAGGTCACCTGGCTCTATGTCTGGGGCGTCCTCGCAGTGGCCGTAGGGGCCTTCACGGCCCGCGCCCTCGTCGTGTTTGGCATGCTGCCCGTGCTCGAGGCCACTAGGCTCGTGCAACCGGTCGACAAGCGATACAAGGTCATCCTCGTTTGGGGCGGGCTGCGCGGTGCCGTGACGATCGTGCTGGCCATGGTCGCGGCCGGCGACCCGCGGCTGCCGGAAGTGGCGCGCGAGTTCATCGCGATCTCCGCCGTCCTGTTCGTGCTGTTCACCCTGTTCGTGAATGCCACGACGCTCGGCCTGGTCATGCATGTGCTCGGGCTCGACAAGCTGAGCCGCCTCGAACTGGCGCTGCGCGACCGCGTGCTCGCGCTCTCGCGGGTCAATGTCGCGCGCCACCTGCAACAGATCATGCGGCAGCACAATGCGCGAACCAAGGGAATCGACGTCGATCCGGCATCCGCCGGCGACGCCGAGGTCGAGTCCGCGCCGGAAGAGCTGGCCCTCGATCTCGATGAACGGGTCAAGATCGGCCTCGTGACCTTGTGCACGCGGGAGAAGGAGCTCTACCTGGAACTTTTCGAGCAGCAGATCCTGTCGCGACGGATGGTGGCGGTGCTCGCGGCACGTGCCGACCGGCTGATCGACACTGTCCGTGACCGAGGAGTCGAAGGCTATGAGAAGTGGCTGGAGGAAATCTCCCGCCCCGATCGCGGATTCCGGTTCGCCCTGTGGCTGCACCGGCGTTTTGGCCTCGAAGGCATGATCACCGAAAGTCTGGCCGATCGCTTCGAGATCGTCATGGTCTCGCAAAGCGTCCTTGGTGAACTCGCCGCCTTCAATGTGAGTTCTGTTGCCGACCTGCTTGGATCCGACGCCGAGGCGCGTTTGGCGGAGGTGATCGACAGTCGTCAGACGGCGGTCGACAGCGCACTGCGCGCCCTGTCGCTGCAGTATCCCGGTTACGCCGAGTCGATCCAGGCGCGGCAGCTCGAGCGCGCCGCGATCCGGTTCGAATCGGCGGAGTATGCCCGACGCTTGCGCGAGGGCATCATCAGCCGCGAGGTCTACAACGACCTGCGGGAGAAGCTTGCCGAGCGCCGCGGCGCCATCAGCCAGAGGCCGCCGCTCGATCTCGGCCTCGAGTTGGCGGCCATGATCGGTCGCGTGTCGCTCTTCGCCTCGCTCGACCGCGCGACCATCGTCGAGGTGAGTAGGCGGCTGCGCGCCCTCGTCGCGCTGCCGAACGAGAAGATCGTCGCCGTGGGCGACGCCTCCGATGCGATGTACTTCGTGGCGGCCGGAGAGGTTACCGTGCACGCCAAGACCGTAACGGTGACCTTGAAGGAGGGTGACTTCTTCGGCGAGATGGGCCTGCTCAGCGCCCAGCCGCGAAGCGCCGATGTTGTCGCCAACGGCTACTGTCACCTGCTGGTGCTTTACAAGAAGGACTTCAACAAGCTGCTGGGCAGCCGTCCCGAAGTGCGCGCCGCGGTCGAAGCCGTAGCCGCCCGCCGCGTCG
>JACPVT010000344.1 GCA_016191685.1 Rhodospirillales bacterium
GGCCACTACGGTCATCCCCTGGGCGCGCTCCCTCGCCGCTGCGCTGCCTCTGCTGCTCCTGCTTCTGGGAGGCGCGTGGCTGCTGCGCGGCTGCCTGCCGGCCGATCCCGCCGTGACGCTCGCCACGCGCGAAGGGCCGCCCGCTCCGCCCGCGCCCCCGGCACCGCACGATTCGCTGCCGCTGTTGAAGGCCTCGCTATCGACCGAATCGGCGCAGGGCAGAATCCTTCAGGTCGAATTATCGCTGGTCGAAGCCGAACTGAAGAGGCGCATCGCCGACTGCAAGCCGCCCGAACCGCCCAAGGCGGCATCAAAGCCGCCGCAGGTCGCCGTCGCGCCACCACCACCCGCGCCGCCAAAGGCAGCCGCGCCGGCGCCGCCGCCGACCCCGCCGGCACCGAGCCGCCGGCCCGGCGATGATCGGCTGCGTCTGCCGCAAAATCCGACCAACAACATGTCGTTCCTGCAGGGTTGCTGGCGCACCGATCCCTTCCGCCACGAGCGCAACCAGCCGCAAGCGGGCGTGTCGTCCTACTGCTTCGACGCCAACGGCAACGGCCAGCTCGAATGGCGGCGCGGCCGCACCGCCTGCCGCACGCGCGCCCAAGGGCGCTTCGAGGGAGCGGTGCTGCGCCTGCGCGACGCCGACACGACCTGCAACGATGGCTCGCGCTGGTATGCCGACCAGCTCGTGTGTCAGCGCGGCGCCGATGATGTCGCTCAATGCAGCGGCAGTTCGCGCGGTGCCTTCGGCCCGACGGCCTGGACGGTCAATCTACACAAGCTGCAATGAACAGCCTCAGTGCGAGGTCGGCGAACTCAATCGGTTGATTTCGTCTTTGATCTGAAGCTTTCGCTTCTTGAGGCTGCACACGACGTCGTCGTCGGGATGCGGCCTTTTGACTTCCTGTGTGATCGCTTGCTCAAGGGAAGCGTGCTTGGCCTTGAGCGCTTCGATGTGGTCCACGCTGCTCATGGGCGACCTCCGAGAGGATTGCGGACAGCAAACTCTGACTCCGAGTTTGGACCGAGTCACGCTGAATCGAGCGCCCTCCCCGGCCTGTGCATAACCCTGTAAGGTGGTTCGCATGTCTGAACCAAAACGGCTCGTCATCGGTATTTCCGGCGCCTCCGGCGTGATCTACGGCGTCCGCCTGCTGGCGGCACTGAAGCCGCTGCCTGTGGAAACCCATCTGGTGATGACGCGCACCGCCGAGGTGACACTTGCACATGAGACGGATTTCAAGGTGGCGGCCGTGCGGCGGCTGGCCGACGTCGTCCATCGCATCGACGATCTCGCCGCCGCGGTGTCGAGCGGCTCCTTCCGCACCGCCGGGATGATCGTGGCGCCCTGTTCCATGCGCAGCCTGGGCGAGATCGCCAACGGCATCACGAGCAACCTCCTGACCCGGGCCGCCGACGTCGTTCTGAAGGAACGACGCAAGCTCGTGCTGCTGGTACGCGAGACGCCGCTGCATGCCATCCATCTCCGCAACATGGCGACGCTGGCCGACATGGGCGCCATCATCGCGCCGCCGGTGCCAGCTTTCTACAACCGGCCGAAGACGCTCGACGACGTGATCGACCACACCGTCGGCCGCGTGCTCGACCTGTTCGATCTCGACACCGGCAAGGTGAAGCGCTGGAGCTAGGCGACCGTTGTCGCCGGCCCGACGGCGCGGGCGATCTCTTCGGCACCCAGCATGGGAAAGGTCGCGGCCATCAGGGTGGCCACTGCAGCTCGGTCCTTGGCATCCGGAACCACCCCGAGACACACGGCATAGACTCCGAGGTTGCCGATCGCCGCGCGCAGCCGCTTCTCGACCGGCCGGTCGCGGTCGGCCGGAGGCGTATGCAGGCTGGCGAGCTTGATCTGTTCGGCATGTTCGGCCGCCAGTTCGGCGTCGGCCACGCGACGGCGCACGGCATCCAAGGTCTCGGGCAGGGCTTCGGGCCACGGCCGATCCTTCAGCAGCCGGCGCACGCGGCGCAACGGCTGCACGATCTCGGCCTGCCAGGTGTTGCTCACCGTCAGGATCGAGCGCAGCCGGTCGGCCGCGAGCGTCGGCCGCCCCGAGGCGCCCAGCCAGCAACAAAACAGCAATATGTTCACGTCGCAGCCGCGGCGCTCCTGCAGGTCGAGGCAGGCTTCGGCCACGCCGTCGCCGCCGTAGATTTCGAGCGAGAAATTCCAGAACGGATGGGGCAGGAAATCGGACATTGCGGTCGGTCTTGAGCGCTTCCCTTTGGGCGGCCGAAGGGGTACACGGCGCAGAGCGACGTGGCTAGCCTGCCGGAGACGAGTGCGCCGAGTATGAACGACACAACGTCGGAGCCGCTGGACGCCGAGGCAATCAAGGCCAAGCTGGAAGCCTTGAAGAGCGAGCATCGCGACCTCGACGAGGTCATCGACCGCCTGATCGAGAAGCCACCTTTCGACCAGCTCCAGCTCCAGCGCCTGAAAAAGCGCAAGCTCGGGCTCAAAGACCAGATCCTGAAGCTGGAAAGCCAGTTGATTCCCGATATCATCGCCTGATGGCCAAATCCTCCAGCAAACGCCGCCCGCCGGGAAAACCGGTCGTCGGCATCATCATGGGCAGCCAGTCCGACTGGCCGATCATGCGCCACACCGCCGAGACGCTGGAGGCGCTGGGCATCGCCCACGAGGCCCTCATCATCTCCGCCCACCGCACGCCCCGGCGGCTGGACACCTATGCCAGCGGAGCACAGGGACGCGGCCTCAAGATCATCATTGCCGCCGCCGGCGGAGCCGCCCACCTGGCCGGCGTGACGGCGGCACTGACGCCTCTTCCGGTGCTCGGCGTGCCCATGCACAGCGCGTCCCTGGGAGGCCTCGACAGCCTTCTGTCGATGGTTCAGATGCCGGCCGGCGTCCCGGTCGGCACGCTCGCCATCGGCCGGGCCGGCGCCGTCAACGCAGCCCTGTTCGCCGCGGCGATCCTGGGCCTCAGCGACAGCAAGATCGCGGCGGCATTGACGCGCTGGCGGGAGCGGCAATCCGCCAACGCGCCACTTGCGCCGTCGGACGAGCCGCAGCCTGCCCGTTAGCCGGCTAGGCGGATCGCGTTCCGGTCTTCCCGGAGCCCCACGACCTGACCTGCGACTTCAGCTTCTCGATCTTCATCACGTCGTCGATGCGCCGGTCGAGGAACGACCACGTCGCCTCGGCGCCGGGCGAGCGATCGTTCAGCCAGTAGAGCAAGGTCGAGGAATAGACGCCGGCCAGGGTGGCGCGCTTGGTGTAGAAATTGAAGTCGGTGCTGGTGTCGCCGGCGGCGTACCACATGGCATCGACCGTCTTGTAGAGAAGTTTTAACCCCAGTCCGGCATTGAACGGCAGCGACAACACAGCGAGCGCCCGCCGCACCGCCTCGCGCTCGCCGGCATGGCGCTCCAGCCGGATGCGCACGGCGCTCTTGATACGGTCGCGGATCTTCATGCCGGCCACGCCTTCCTTCTCCATGTCCTCGACGGTGCGGAGATCAGCGCGCCCGCTGAGATGGGTCAGGACCTGGATCGGGCCGCCGGGAAACAGCCGGTCGGCTTCGCCGCGTGGCAAGTCGAGGCGGCGCGCGCCGGCGGCCAGAGCGGTCCGGGTCCAGCCTTCGAAGGCGGCATCGGCCGCCACGGCATCGGCCAGCCGGTCGCGCAGCCCGGCGTCGGGGTCGTCAGGAGGGGTTTCCGGGGTATTCAGGTCATCCATGGGGGTAAATATAGGCCCCCGGCGAGGGCTTCCCAAGGGTTCCCCCCTGTGATACCAACCGCGCCTCTCATTCGGCCCTGGAACGCTTTCCCGGGCCCCTTACCGTTTGGAAGGAAGCGATCGAAGTGCAGGTTCTCGTTCGTGAAAACAACGTCGATCAGGCGCTGCGCGTCCTGAAGAAGAAGATGCAGCGCGAAGGGATCTTCCGCGAGATGAAGCTCCGCCGCAACTACGAGAAGCCCTCCGAGCGCCGCGCCCGCGAGCGCGCCGAGGCCATCCGCCGGACGCGCAAGCTGATGCGCAAGCGCATGGAGCGCGAGGGCTACTAGCCCTCCCCTCTGTTAATCGAACGACAACCCCCGGCAGGCCCGGGGGTTTTTGTTTTTCAGGCACGCCCTGCTAGTAGAGGCGAGGTCCACTCGGGCGCGGCCATGCCAGTAAGCTTTGAGATCGATCCGGATAGCCCCTTCGCCGTCGTGACCTTCGCAGGCTGGTTCACCCTCGAGGAGACCGAGGCGACGCTTGCGGCGTTCCGAGCACAGGGCGGCCAGCAACGCCTGTGCATCTTCGAGTTCGACCGCCCGATGGCGAACTTCCGGGTGGAGAACATCAAACGTATCTGCGCCGACATGATGCCGAAGGACGCCGGCCAGCCGACCGCCTTCGTGGGCAATACCGATCTCTCCTTCGAATTGTGCGAGATGATCGTCCGCCTCATCACGCGGCCAGGCGCCGTGAGCATCTTCCGCAGCCGCGCCGAGGCCGAGCGCTGGCTGAAGCAACGCGGTGAAAGTCGACCCTGATCCGCGTCCGGCTCAGTTCAGCCCGTACAGCCGCGCCACGTTGTCGTGGACGATCTTCTTCTGCACGCCGTCGGAGAAGCCGGCGAGGTTCCTGGTCAGGGTGTCGCGCGAGTTCGGCCAGATGCAATCGGGGTGCGGGTAGTCGGCGCCCCAGATGATGTTGTCCTCGCCGATCAGCGGCACGATCGGCTCGAGGTACTTGTCCTGCTGGTAGGTGACGTAACCCTGGCGCCTAAAATAGTCGCTGGGCTTCAGCTTGAAGCCGAGGCTGCGGGCGCGGTCGTGATATTCGGTGTCGAGGCGGTCGAACACGTAGGGCAGCCAGGTCACGCCCGATTCGCCCAGAACGAAATTGAAGTCGGGATATTTCTCGCAGGCGCCCGAGGCCAGAAGCGAGACCAGCACTTCCATCGTGTCGAGCTGGAACAGCGCGGAGCGCACCAGCCGGTGCTGGACCGAATACTCCTTCTCCATCTCGGGCGTATCGGGTGCGCGCAAGGCCTTGAAGCCGGTCGAGTGGAAAGAGATCGGGAACCTGCACTCCGCCGCCGCCTCCCACAGCACGTACCAGTCGCGATGCCACATCGGCAGGCTCATGCGCTTGAAGGCGAGGTCACCGCCCTTCAGCCCCATCTTCGCTGAGCGCCGGACCTCGGCCGCGGCGGCGGCGGGGCTGGTGTTGGGAATGATGGCGAGCGGAAACACGCGGTTGGGATCGGAACGCCTGGCAAAGTCGGCCGCCCAGTCGTTGTAGCGTTCGTTGGTCCAGACCCGCAGCTCGGCGTCGTCGATCAGGTCGTTCACCATCAGGCAGCCGTAGATGATCTCCTTCTCGAGCCCGTCGCGGTCGAGATCGGCGATGCGCAGTTCCGGCGTGGTCGGCCGCGGCGTGGCACCGGGATAGCTGTCCCAGACGAAGCCCGCCTCCTTCATCTCGTCGACATGGCCGAACGAGCCCTTGGTGTAGGGCAGGAAGCCCGGGCCGACGCCGTTCCACATGCCGCGGTCCTTGTCGTCGACGAACCAGTGCTGGCCGTCGTTGCGCTCCTCGACGCGCGGCGCGTTCTTCTGCCATTTGGCCGGCGCCTGCGACGACCAGAGGTCGGCCGGGCAGTAGGTGAGGTCGATGTGATTGTCGCCGGAAATGAGCTTGTGCTGCATGGCTCCCTCGTCTGTAGGAGTCGTCCGTGCCGAGACGAGACATCTGGCACCTTGTTTGCGAGACTGTCCACCATGGCCAGGAACGCTCCTCACACCGTTATCCGTGGCGGCCGATTGCTCGATATCGCCAAGCGAACCGCCGCTCCCGCCGACATCCTGATCAAAGGCGACACCGTCGCCGCGATCGGCCGGCCCGGCATGGCGGCCCCCGCCGGCGCCGCCGTGATCGACGCCCGCCACCGGCTGATGCATCCCGGCCTGATCAACGCCCACACCCACGGGCCGGGCAACCTCGGCAAGGGCATGGGCGATCTGTGGTCGCTCGAGCTCCTGCTGACGGCCAGCCAATGGATCGGCTCGGGCCGATCGCTCGAGGACAAGCATCTCTCGGCCACCATCGGCGCGGCCGAGATGGTGATGAAGGGTTGTACCGCGGCGTATGACCTTGCGGCCGAATTCCCCCTGCCCTCGGTCGATGGCCTCTCCGCCATGGCCACGGCCTACGAGGACGTGGGCATGCGCGCCGTGCTGGCGCCGATGGTGGCCGACCTCTCCTTCTTCGAGGCCATCCCCGGTCTGATGGAGCGGCTGTCGCCCTCGCTGCAGAAGGAGGTCGAGAGTTTTCGCATGGCGCCGTGGAAGGCGACGACGCGGCAGATCCGCAAGGCGCTGCAGAAATGGCCGTTCGAGAAGGTGGTGCTGGCCGTCGCTCCGACCATCCCGCACCACTGCACCGACGACTTCCTGATCGCCTGCCGCGATCTCGCCCGCGAATACGACGTCGGCATCCACAGCCACGTCGCCGAATCGAAGGTCCAGGTGGTGGCGGGATATCAGCGCTACGGCACGTCGCTCGCCGCCCACATGGATGCGCTCGGCCTGGTGAACGAGCGCTTCACCGTGGCGCACGGCGTCTGGCTCGACGACGAGGACATGAAGCGGCTGGGCGACCGCGGCGCCTCGGTGGCGCACAATCCGGGCTCGAACATGCGCCTCGGCAGCGGGCTTGCCGACGTGCGCGGCATGCTGAACCGGAAAGTGAACGTCGGCGTCGGCACGGACGGCGCCAACTGCGCCGACAATCAGAACATGTACGAGGCCATGCGGCTTGCCTCGCTCGCCTCCAAGGTCCAGGGCCCGGACTGGCAGAAGTGGCTCACCACCACGGAGGCGCTTCTCGCCGCCACCGAGGGCAGCGCGCGGGCGCTCGGCATGGAGAAGCAGATCGGCAGGATCGCGACGGGCTACAAGGCCGACATCGTCTTCCTCGACCTCCACCACATCAACTGGATCCCGATGAACGATCCGGTCAATGCGCTGGTCCACACCGAGGACGGCACCGGCGTCCACTCGGTGATGATCGGCGGCCGCATGATCGTGGAGAACCGCAAGCTGCTCACCGTCGATCTCGCAGAATTGGCCAGGAAGGCCGAGGCCTCACGCGTCCGGCGCGAGAAGATCACGGCCCCGGCGAAAAAGCTCTACGACCGGCTGGAGAAGGTCGTCGGCACCTTCTGCCCCGGCCTCGCCAAGGCACCGCTGCACATCCATCGATATGGCGCCAGCCATCACCACGCTCACTAGGTCGGCGGCCTTTCCATTAGCCAATGGATGTCGGTTTCGCCGGTAACCACGAAACCGTGCCGCCGATAGAGTGAGCCGACAGGGTTCCATTTCAGATATTCCAGCCGGACCGGCATGTTCTCGGCGTCCGCGAGCATGAGGCAGTGGCGAAGAACTCTGCTGCCGAGGCCCTGACGCTGGAATTCGGGAAACAGGTAAAATTCGCCGAAGCGGACATGATCGACAAGCGGCATCACCGACACGGTGCCGATGGCGCGATCGCCCTGCACCACCTTGAAGAACGGCTTTTCGCCAAAGCGTTCGCCGTGCAGCCGCCTCTGAAGCGCTTCGTCCCAACCCCAGCGTCGCACGATGTACGGCCCCATCGCCGCGCGTTTAGCCTCGAACGAATAGCGAAGCGCCTGTTCGTCCTTCGGCAGCACATGGAACCGAACGTCTGGCGGCAAATCGGGGAGGTGCATGTCTCGGTTGATACCTTGGCTCGCCCTCCCTAGCCAAGCAGCGCGGCGATCGCCTCATCCAGTTCGCGCACATCGGTGACGTCCGCATCAGGTGTCTCCGCCGCACTCCTGGGTATTTGCCGCCGATACCGGCCAGTCTTGAAGCGGATCGCCGCCATGCCGACTGACTTGGCCGGGACGATGTCGTTGTCGATGCGGTCGCCCACCATGATGCAGGCCGATGGCGCGAGGCCGAGTGCCTCGGCCGCTGCCGCGAAGGCGCGCGGATCGGGCTTGCGCAGGCCGGTGAGCGCGCTCAGCCCATGGTAGGCGAAGAACTCGCCGATGCCGACGCGCTGCAGGCGCTCCCGCGCCGCCGCCGGCTGGTTGGCGACAATGCCCAACGGCACGCCGCGACCGTGCAGGCGACGCAACAGTCCGTCGATTTCGGGGCGGAGCTGAAAGACGTCGAGATTGGCCATCATGGCGCGCACCCGGCCCTCGACGCGGCCGATGGTCTGCGGATCGCCGCCGCACAGCGTGTCGATCATGTGGTCGTAGGCATTGGCCGCGAACGCCTCGACAGCGCGCTCCGAGGCCGCCTCGATCATGGCTTCGTCGACGCGGATTCCTTCCAGTCCACAGGCCATGGCGATGGCGCTGTCGAAAGCACTTTCCCAGGCGAATTCCATGTCGATCGGACCGCCGATGTCGAACAGGACAGCCAGTCTCGTCATCCCGAACGCTGCAGCCCCCGCTACTGACCGGCGCTGCGGTCCAGCACCCCACGCACTGCCTGCGCCAAGTCGATCTTACGGAACGGCTTGGCCAACAGGTCGACCCCGGGCTCCAGTGCGTCGTCCAGAATCAACGCATCGCCCGAATAGCCGGACATGAACAGGACACGCGTGGCCGGCCATCGCGAATTCACTTCGTCGGCCAGCCGCCTGCCTCCCATCCCCGGCATGATGACGTCCGTCAGCAGCAGATCGAAAGCCTTGGCGGCGGACTCCATCGCGGTTAGAGCCGAGGCCCCGTCCGACGCGCTCACCACCTGGTAACCCAAGCTGGCGAGCTGATCGACGGTATTGTCGCGCACGTCATCGTTGTCCTCGACGACCAGAATGCGCTCCGTGCCCCGCGGCACGGGCATGGAAGCGTCCCCAGCTGTCGCGCCAACGGGTGCTGCCGCGCTGCGACGCAGGTAGATGCTGACCGTCGTTCCGGAGCCCGCTGCGCTATCGAGCTCGATGTGGCCTTTCGATTGCTTTATGAAGCCGTAGACCATGCTGAGGCCGAGGCCGGTTCCCTTGCCTGTCGCCTTTGTCGTGAAGAAGGGCTCGAAGGCCCGTCGGGCGATCTCGGGGGCCATGCCCGTGCCCGTGTCGGTCACGGAAAGCAGGACATAATCGCCCACTTCCACGCCCGGATGACGCGCGGCGCAGGCGGCGCCGAGTACGCCGTTGCTGGTCCGTACGATCAATCGCCCACCCTCAGGCATCGCATCGCGCGCGTTGACGCAGAGATTGATCAGCGTGGTCTGGAGCTGGCTGGTGTCCACCTCGGTCAACCAAAGATCGTCGGCCAGGAATGCCTCGACTTCGATCTGTTCGCCGAGCGTGCGGCGAAGCAAATCGCCGGTGCTGGCCACGAGGTCATTTACGTCGGTGGGGCGCGGACGCAGGATTTGTTTGCGCGAGAAGGCGAGCAACTGGCGGGTCAGATTGGCGGCGCGATGGGTCGCATTGGCGATTGCCTCTATGCGGCGCTTGTGATCGGCAGCAAAGGTTCCCTCTTCGTCGAGCGCCTCGACATTGCCCAGGATGATCGTGAGGATATTGTTGAAATCGTGGGCGACACCGCCTGTCAGCTGGCCAACGACCTCCATTTTCTGCGACTGGATCAGCTGTCGCTCGATTTCCTTCTTCTCGGTGACGTCAATGATCAGCGCAAGCCTGCCGCTCTTACCGTCGAACACGATGTCGTGCTCGAATTTTTCCGTGTCGATCACCGTCCCGTCTTTTAGGCGGTGTCTCGAATCGGTGACGTGTATGAACTCGGCGCTCCCGTTCATGGTCTCCTCGCGCCGGCCTCCCTCGGACTGTCCCTCCAACCGGACGTCTGCAAGCGTCATCGACAGAAACTCATTGCGCGAATAGCCGTAAAGAGCGATTGCCAGTTCATTCACCTCCACGAACTTGAGAGTCGTTGCATCGTACACCCACATGGGCAACGGGGAATTGTAGAACAGATAGCGAAAGCTCTCGTCGCTGAGCCGTAGCGCTCGTTCGGCCTCCTGCCGCGCGGTGGCGTCGCGGATGGCGCTGAGCGCCAATACGCCGTCCTCGGTCTCGATGGGGCTGAGGCTGATCTCTACCGGAAACTCCGTTCCGTCCTTGCGCCTGCCAAAGAGATCGGACCCGGCGCCCATCGCCCGGACCCGGGGATCGGTGAAGAACCCGTCGCGGTGAGCAAGGTGGCGACCGCGATACCGTTCCGGAAGCAGCAATTCGATACGCTTGCCCAGCAATTCGTCGCGCGAATATCCAAACAGCGACTCGGTCTGGGTATTCACCAGGACGACGGAGCCGGCCGGATCAACGATGACGATGGCGTCTGGCGCCGACTCCAACAGGCCGCGGAACCTCTGTTCGGCCTTGCGGCGATCGGCGATGTCGCGGATGGCACTCACGACCAGGACACCTTCGTCCGTCCGCAGCGGGCTAAGGCTGATCTCCACTGGAAATTCGCTGCCGTCGGCGCGTCGCCCGCGCAAGTCGAGCCCGGCGCCCATGGATCGCACGCGCGGCTCAGCAAAATACTGGGACCGGTGCCTGACATGGCCCTCACGGACATTTTGCGGCAGCAGGACCTCCAGCAACTCGCCGACCAGCGCCCCTGGCGAATACTTGAACATTTCCTCGGCGTGACGATTGACCAGCACGATGTGACCGGTGCCGTCAGCCATGACGATCGCGTCCGGCATGGACTCGATCAGGTCGCCGAAGCGTGAACGCAGCAGCTTGGTGCTGCGCAGCACCTTCAACCGCGTGACGTCCTTCTCGCTCGAAAGCACGACTTCGATTCCGCCCAAGTGCCCCTTGCGGCTGGTAATGTCGACATACACCAGGGAGCCGTCCTTCCTGCGCCGGACAGCCTCGTAGACGGCGAACCCTGCTTGCCACACGTCCTGTGTCGCAAGGCCCTGCTCCTGGACCCGATCAGGCGGCACCACGAGAGCGACATAGTCGCGGCCGATGGCCTCATCGCTCCGGTAGCCGAGCAGGGCTTCGGCGGCGCTACTCCAATGCACCACGCGGCCGTCGCCGTCGACGGCAACGATCGCGTCCGGCAGCAGGTCAACGATTTCGCTCGACTTGATGGTGAGCATCGCGTCGCCCCCCGGCTCCCCCTAGACCGTCGGGCGAGCGCTCCCTTTTGCAAGCCACCTTCCAACCCAAGCATGCGCCAAGCGTACGAACATTTCGCCCAATAACTGCAATAATATGCGAATGTACGGTCGATGTCACGTCAACACGTCGACTCACTTGACCCTTAAGCCTCGTCCGACGCGCCTGACCGCGACGCAGACGGCGCAAACGGCCACCGGCGCTACATAAGCTTGAGATAACAGGCGAGCGGATCCGTCGAGGAGCCCGCCGGGTGCTGGCCGCCCGACAGCGCAAACTCGAAGCCCATCCGCTCATAGAAAGACCGCGTGCGCCGGTACGGCTCATAATCGACATCGGGATGCAGCGTGGTGACGAAAAGGAATCTGGCCTTGTCGTCCTTCAATCGGCGCTCAACGGCGGCAATCAGGGAGCGGCCGATGCCGATACGGTGACGGTCGGGATCGACACCCAGCCAGTAAATCTCCGCACTGACCGGACTGTGCCTCTTCAGAAGCAACAGGCCGCTCGGCTGTCCGTCGACCCGGGCCACCCAGGTTTCGAGAATCTCCGCCTGCTCGGCATAATGCCGATTAGACTCGGATTGCGCGAACCATTGGGGCAGCCGTGCCGTCAGACTCTCCAGAATCCCGCGGTTACGCGCGGGGTCATTTTCCCGAGAGACCGCGACTTCCATGCATGATCAGTGCGCCGAGCCTTCCAGCGCCTTGACGATGTTCTCGCACATCACCTTGGCGTCGGCGAACAGCATCATGGTGTTGTCGCGGAAGAACAGCTCGTTGTCGACGCCGGCATAGCCCGAGGCCATGCCGCGCTTGACGAACAGCACGGTCTGCGCCTTCTCGACGTCGAGGATCGGCATGCCGTAGATCGCGCTGGTCGGGTCGGTCTTGGCCGCGGGATTGGTGACGTCGTTGGCGCCGATCACGAAGGCAACGTCGGTCGAGGCGAAGTCGCGGTTGATGTCGTCGAGCTCGAAGACCTCGTCGTAGGGCACGTTTGCTTCCGCGAGGAGCACGTTCATGTGGCCCGGCATGCGGCCGGCCACCGGATGGATGGCGTATTTCACCGTGACGCCGTTCTTCTTCAGGATGTCGGCCATCTCGCGCAGCGCGTGCTGGGCCTGGGCCACGGCCATGCCGTAGCCCGGCACGATGATCACGGAGCCCGCGTTCTTCATCAGGAAGGCCGCGTCCTCGGCCGAGCCCGCCTTGACCGGCTTGTCGCTCTTGGCGTGCGCCGCACCCGCCGCCGAGGAGTCGGTGCCGAAGCCGCCC
>JACPVT010000345.1 GCA_016191685.1 Rhodospirillales bacterium
GCCCACGAAGTGTTTAAAAAGATGGGCAACGAGGGCTTCCTCGGCCTGACCAAGCCGGAGGAGTTCGGCGGCGCCGGCCTCGACTACTCGTACGCGATCTTGCTGGCCGAGGAGCTCGGCCGCTTGCCCAGCGGCGGCGTCTCGCTCGCGGTCGGCGTGCAGACCGACATGTGCACGCCGGCGCTGGCCCGCTTCGGCTCCGACGAGCTGCGCAAAGAATGGCTGGCCCCCTCGATCGCCGGCGACCTGGTCGGCTGCATCGGCGTCAGCGAGGTCGGGGCCGGCTCCGACGTCGCCAGCATCAAGACCACCGCGCGCAAGGACGGCGACGACTACATCATCAACGGCGGCAAGATGTGGATCACCAACGGCATCCAGGCCGACTGGATGTGCTGCCTGGTCAACACCTCCGACGACAAGGCGCACAAGAACAAGTCGCTGGTGATCATCCCGATGGCGACCAAGGGCGTCGAGCGGGCCAAGAAACTGCACAAGCTCGGCATGTGGGCCAGTGACACCGCGCAGATCTTCTTCGACGAGGTGAAGGTGCCGGTGGGTAACCTGATCGGCCAGGAGGGCATGGGCTTTGTCTATCAGATGCAGCAGTTCCAGGAGGAGCGGCTGTGGGGCGCGATCTCGGCCGTGATCGGCATGGAGCGACTGATCGACCAGACGATCGAGTACACACGCGAGCGCAAGGTGTTCGGCCGGCCGCTGCTCGACAACCAGGTGATCCATTTCAAATTGGCCGAGCTCAGGACCGAGGTCGAGCTGGTGCGGTCCCTCTGCTACCGCGCCTGCGAGGAATATCTCGACGGTACCGACGTCACCATGCTGGCCTCGATGGCCAAGCTGAAAGCCGGCCGCATGGCGCGCCTCGTCACCGACGGTTGCCTGCAATACTGGGGCGGCGCCGGGTATCTCTGGGACAATCCCGTGGCGCGGGCCTATCGCGACTCGCGCCTGGCCTCGATCGGCGGCGGCGCCGACGAGGTCATGCTGCAGATCATTTCCAAGCTGATGGGCACACTGCCGAGGCTCGAGAATCGCTGAGGACCAAATGGCAGAATTCGCCGACAAGTACCAGACGCTGTTGCTTCATCGCGAGCGCTCGCGCCTGCATGTGACGTTGAACCGTCCCGAGGTGAAGAACGCGCTCAACCCGACACTGATCGGCGAGCTGCGCGCCGTCTTCGAGATCCTGCGCAACCGCCGCGACATCAAGGTCGTCGTCCTGCGCGGCGCCGGCGGCACCTTCTGCGCCGGCGCCGACCTCAAGAGCATGGAACAGAGCCTTACAGACAAACCCAAGCCCGGTGAAAAAGACCCGATCGCCGTCTGGAACCGGCAGTTCGGTACGTTCCTGGAAATGGTGAATACGACGCCCCAGGTCGTGGTGGCGGCGGTCGAGGGTTACGCCATCGCCGGCGGCTTCGGCATCCTCTGCGTCTCCGACGTGGCGATCTGCACAGAGGACGCGGGCTTCGCCATGAGCGAAACGGCAATCGGCATCGTGCCGGCCCAGATCGCGCCCTTCGTGGCGGCCCGTATCGGCGTGCCGCAGACGCGCCACCTGACACTGACGGCCGCGCGCTTCAAAGGACCTGAGGCCTATCGGCTGGGCATCGCGCACTATCTCGTGAAGGACTCCGTCGCCCTCGACGCCAAGCTGGAAGAACTGCTGAAGCAGATCGACAAGTGCGCGCCAATCGCCAATGCGCTCACCAAGCAGGTGGTGATGAAAGTCGGCACCGAGCCTCTGTCCCAGGTGCTCGACTTCGCCGCCGACAAATTCGCCGAGGCGCGGCGCGGGCCGGAAGCGTCCGAAGGGTTGCGCGCATTTGCCGAAAAGCGCCCGCCGCGGTGGGCGGTCGAATAATGGCTTTCACGAAAATCCTGGTCGCCAACCGCGGCGAGATCGCCTGGCGCGTCATGCGCACGGCCAAGGCGATGGGCTATCGCACCGTCGCGGTCTATTCCGACGCCGACCGGGAAGCGCCGCATGTCGCCTTTGCCGACGAGGCGGTGCGCATCGGCCCGCCGCCGGTGGCCGACAGTTATCTCAGCATCGACCGCATCCTGGAGGCGGCCCACAAGTCGGGCGCCGATGCGATCCACCCGGGCTACGGCTTTCTCTCGGAAAACGACGCCTTCGCCGCGGCCTGCGAGAAGGCGGGCCTGGTGTTCATCGGCCCGCCGGCCGCCGCCATCGCGGCCATGGGCAACAAGGCCGCCGCCAAGCGGCGCTTTATTCATTTCAAAGACCATACTCAAAGGCAGTAATGAAGATTGACATTGAAGGTTTTGAGACTTATGCGTTTTTGAGAGCCGCAAAACTATTTGAAAAACTTGACTTTAGACAAGTCTATA
>JACPVT010000346.1 GCA_016191685.1 Rhodospirillales bacterium
CGGTGAAGCGCTGGGGCATGCAGGACGGCAAGCCGATCGAGCCGGTCGCCCGCGTCACCGAGACGCGCGGCAAGGAGCTCGGCTTCCTCGAGCAGATATTCGGCAATATCGGCCGCTTCAACAAGGCGCCGGGCACCCGCAGCAGCGAGTGATTCTCTCTCTTCCTCTCCGCGCGCCTCGCAGCCTCCGCCAAGGCTTCGGCCGGCAAGCCGGCGCTTGGTGTGCACTCGGGGGGCCCCAAGCGCGCCTCGTGAGCCGCCCGGCGCAATTGGGGCCCCGTAGGGGGGGGGCCCAATTGCGCGCCAAGGCGCGGAGAGCAAAATTAGTGCGCCAGCACTGCCAGCAGCAATAACGCCACGATGTTGGTGATCTTGATCATCGGATTGACCGCCGGGCCGGCGGTGTCCTTGTAGGGATCGCCGACCGTGTCGCCGGTCACCGCCGCCTTGTGCGCGTCGGAGCCCTTCATGTGCTTGACGCCATGGCTGTCGGTGAAGCCGTCCTCGAAGCTCTTCTTGGCGTTGTCCCAGGCGCCGCCGCCGGCGGTCATCGAGATTGCGACGAACAAGCCGGTGACGATCACGCCGAGCAGCATGGCGCCGAGCGCGGCCAAGGCATCGGCCTTGCCGGCGATCGCCGCGACGACGAAGTAGAGCACGATCGGCGACAGCACGGGCAAAAGCGACGGGATCATCATCTCCTTGATCGCCGCCTTGGTCAGCATGTCGACCGCGGTGCCGTAGTCCGGCTTGGCGGTGCCTTCCATGATGCCCTTGATCTCGCGGAACTGCCGGCGCACCTCGATCACCACCGAGCCGGCGGCGCGGCCGACCGCGGTCATGCCCATGGCGCCGAACAGGTAGGGCAGCAACCCGCCGAGCAGGAGGCCGACCACCACGTACGGGTTCTTCAGCGAGAAATCGATCGCTTTCACGCCGAACTTGCCCTGGGCGATGAAATAGTCGAGGTCGGAGGTGTAGGCGGCGAACAGCACCAGCGCGCCGAGGCCGGCCGAGCCGATGGCGTAGCCCTTGGTGACCGCCTTGGTGGTGTTGCCGACCGCGTCGAGCGCGTCGGTGTTCTTGCGCACTTCCTTGGGCAGGCCCGCCATCTCGGCGATGCCGCCGGCGTTGTCGGTGACCGGGCCGTAGGCGTCGAGCGCCACCACCATGCCGGCGAGCGCCAGCATCGCCGTCGTGGCGATGGCGATGCCGAACAGGCCGGCCAGCATGTTGCAGACGATGATGCCGGCGCAGATC
>JACPVT010000194.1 GCA_016191685.1 Rhodospirillales bacterium
AAGCGGGTCGGGATCTTCACGACGTAGTCGCAGCGCGACTGAAGGTCGGCCGACAGGCCCTCGCGCTCGGAGCCCACGATGTAGGCCGCCTGGCGCGGATGGCGGAAGCTCGGCAGGTCGATCGCGTCATCGGTGATTTCGATGCCGACCAGCCGGCAGCCGAGCGGCAGGCGAAACGCTTCCAGGTCGGCGAAATGATAGGTCGGCACCGAACGAGGCGTGTCGGAGGTGTCGCTGGCCGAGCCCTGGCGCGGGTTGTACTGGGCCCGGACGGTGAACACGAAGGAGGCACCGAAGGCGTGGGCCGTGCGGAACAAAGTGCCGACGTTCACGGCCTTGCTGGGGCCTTCGATTCCGATGCCGAAATAGCCTTTCATGACCGGGCGATTTGTTGCACTAATCCGTTGCGGGCGTTGCTGTCCCCCGGGTAGCGGCCCGCTCGCCGTGAAACAAGGCCATAATGACCGTTCCCTCGCCGTTGGAAGACGTTCGCGCACAATACGAGGCCCTGCCCTACCCGCCACGCGACCCGCGTGACGAGGCTATCCGGCTGATCACCGGGACACCCAGCCACGTCCTCGAGATCAACCATTACCTGTTCTCGGGCCGGCTCAATTTCACGCGTCCCTTCCGTGCCCTGGTGGCCGGCGGCGGCACCGGCGACGCCTGCATCATGCTGGCCCAGCAACTCGCCGACCGGCGTTGCCCGGGCGAAATCATCTATCTCGATCTCTCGACCGCCTCGCGGCAGGTCTGCGAAGCTCGCGCCAAGGCGCGCGGCCTGCGCAACATCCAGTTCGTGACCGGCTCGCTGCTCGACCTGCCGGACATGAATATCGGCCAGTTCGACTACATCGACTGCACCGGCGTGCTGCATCACCTGCCCGAGCCGGCCGTGGGCATGCGCGCCCTGGCGAGCGTCCTGCAGCCCGACGGCGGGATCGGCGTGATGCTCTACGGCGAGTACGGCCGCAGCGGCGTCTATCCCCTGCAGGAGATGCTGCGGACACTGGCGCCGCCGTCGATGGCGCTGGAGGACCGGCTGGCGATGGCCAAGCGTCTGATACGCTTTCTGCCGACGACCAATCTCTTCCGCCGCAACCCCTATCTCAACGACCACGTGACCGGCGGCGATGCCGGCCTCTACGACCTGGTCCTGCACAGTTGCGATCGCGCTTTCACCGTCCCCGAGATCGGCGCCATGGCGGCCGTCGCCGGCCTGCGGGTTGTGGCCTTTCTCGAACCGGTGCGCTACGAACCCGCGACCTACATGAGCGATCCGGTAATCGCCCGGCAGATGAGTTCGTTGCCGTTGCTCGAACGCGCCGCATTTGCCGAACGGCTGGCCGGCAACCTGCGCACGCACGTTTTCTACGCTACACGCGCCGGCTTCGACACGGTGGCGCGGCCCGAGGATACATCGGCCATTCCGGTATTGCGCGACATGGATGCCCAGAAGCTGGCGGCAGGTCTGCAGCCCGGCTCGCCCCTGGTCGCCAATCTCGACGGCTTCCCGTGGCGTGCCCAGCTGCCGGTGCTCGCGCCGCGCATTATCGCCCAGATCGACGGCCGCAAGACCGTCGCCGAGATCTACACGTCGCTCGGCGCCCAGGGTGGCCTGCCGCAATGGGAAGACTTCTACACTCAGTTCGAAGATCTCTACGTCAAGCTGAACGGCGTCAATCACCTGCTGCTGCGTTTCCGCACCTGAGCCGGCGATGAACGGACAGGTCCTGGCGATCGCGCTGGGCAATTCGTTCCTGTGGTCCGTCTATCTGCTGCTGACGCGCCACGTCGTAAGCGGCGCCCATCTCGATGCCTGGGCCTACACCCTCGTGCAATTGCTGAGCGCGGGTCTCGCGATGCTGTGGGCCGGTCGGCGAACACCGGGAAATTGGCGCGATCTGCTGGGCTGGGCCCTGACGCGCAAGAGGCCGGCCAGGCGCGACTGGCCCGGGCTCGGGCTGCTGGCCGTCGGGATCGTGGCGTTTGCAGCAGCACTCGCCTCGGACACCGCCTGGCGCGGCATGCTCTGGCTGGTCCTGTCCGAAGCGACGGCGGTCGCGGCGTCCTGGATGATCGCCTATCACCCGCGCAACCGCGTGACCGATCTGGCGGCGCGCAGCCGTTTCACCGGTGAGATCCTGGTGGCGGCGTCGCTCGCCTTCATTCTCGTTTGGTCACTGGCAGGGGTGGTCGGGCTGATGGCGTCGCCCTGGGCCGGCGCCGGCGACGCCTTCGGGCGGGTCGACCTGTGGCTCTATGCGGCGCTGGCCGGGCTGTTGTTCCGCGCCCCCGGAACCTGGCTCGGCTTCTGGACCATCAACACCACGGGCGTGCAGACCTACCTGATCGCGCTCACCGCCATGCCGTTTTTCGCCATCGCTCTCGAAGCCGTGGCCGCGCGCCTCGGTTGGCTGGCACCGCCCGCCCTGTCGACTGGGGAGTGGCTCGCAGCCGCGGTCATCCTGGCCGGCGCGGTCTGGCTGATTGCCGTTCGGGCGAGGACTACGCCTTGATCGCCTGCGGGTTGAGGAGGTTGATTGGCTTGCCGTCCAACCAGGCCTCGATGTCCTTGATCGTGCCTTCGTAGAAGTAGCGGTAGCTCTCCTCGACGACGTAGCCCAGGTGGGGAATGAGCGTGATGTTGTCGAGCTTGGTGAAGGGATGGTCGGCGGGCAACGGCTCCTTGTCATAGACGTCGAGGCCGGCATGCATGATGGTGCGGTTCTTCAGTGCCGTGATCAGGGCAGCTTCGTCGACGATCGGCCCGCGCGAAGTGTTCACCAGGATCGCGGTCTTCTTCATCTTGGCGAGGTCGGCCGCACCAATCAGGCCGCGGGTGCGATCCGACAGAGCCAGGTGGATCGACACGAAGTCCGATGTCGCCAGCAGTTCGTCCTTGCTGACGTACCTGGCGCCGCCCGCCTCGGCCTTCTCGGGCGTGAGGTTCTGGCTCCAGGCCACGACGTCCATGCCGAAGGCCTTGCCGTAGCGAGCCGCGCGGCTGCCCAGCTTGCCGAGGCCGAGAATGCCAAGCCGCTTGCCCTCGAGCACGACCATCTGTTCGATGCCGTCGTGCCACTTGCCCTGGCGCGCCAACCGCTCGGCCTTGGCGAGATCGCGGGCGCACATCATCAGCAACGCCCAGCCAAGTTCCGCCGTCGGCGCATTCGAGCCGCCGCCGGGCGTCGTGGAGATGGGAATGCCGCGCTCGGTCGCTGCCTTGTCGTCGAGGCTCGCCGCACGCGCCCCGGTCAGCACCATGAACTTGAGATTGGGCAGTTTCTCGATCAGCGCGCGCGGAAAAGCCGTGCGCTCGCGCAGCAACCCCAGGATCTGGAACGGCGCCAGTTTTTGCACCGCATCATCGACTGAGGAAAACGGCTCGTGGAAGGCCGTGATCTCGATGCCGCGCTTCTTCAGCCGGTCCCAATCGGCCATGCGCATGGCGACTTTCTGATAATCGTCGAGCAGGGCGAGCTTGATCGTTTGCGGCATGGCGTTTCCTGGGAGATGATGGATTGGTGCGATACTATAGCCGCAGGAGGCGGTTATGAGCATCACCGTCAAGCCGATCCAGCCGCAATTCTTCGCCGAGATTTCCGGCATCGACCTTGTGCAACCGCTCAAGACCGTCGACCGCGATGCCATCGCGGCCGCCATCGACCGCTATGCGGTCGTGGTCTTTCACGACCAGAAACTCTCCGACGACCAGCAGATCGAGTTCGCCGGTCACTTCGGGCCGATCCATTCGTCGGCGCAGAGGGCGCGGCATCGCGGGATCAAGCACCGCCTGGCGCGGGACGAGATCGCCGACATCTCCAATCTCGACGGCGACAGCAAGGTGCTCGACGTCGACAACCGGCGCCGCCTCGACTGGCTGGCCAACCGGCTCTGGCACACCGACGCCTCGTTCCGCGCCGTTCCCGGGGCGCTGTCGATGCTCTATGCCCACATCGTGCCGGCGGAGGGTGGCGAGACGGAGTTTGCCGACCTGCGCGCCGCCTACGATGCCCTGCCCGACAAGACGAAGAAGCAGCTCGAGGGCCTGGTCGCCGAGCACTCGATCTGGCATTCGCGCGGCCAGCTCGGTGTCACGAAGTACACGCCGGAGGAGATCGCGAGTCTTCCCCCAGTGCCGCAGCGGGTGGTGCGCACTCATCCCGGCTCCAAGCGCAAGACGCTCTATGTCGCCGCCCATGCCTCGCACATCATCGGCATGCCGATCGCCGACGGCCGTCTCCTGCTGCTCGATCTGATCGAACACGCGACCCAACCGAAATTCGTCCATGCCCATACCTGGCGGCAGGGCGACCTGGTGATCTGGGACAATCGCTGCACCATGCATCGCGCGCGTCCCTTCGACACCACCCAGGTCCGCGATCTCCGGCGCGTCACCACGCGCGACGTCGCCTCGACGCTGGAGCAGGCGGCCTAGACGCGCTCGACTTTCAATCGACGGCGATGTTGTCGATTAGGCGCGTTCGCCCCAGGCGCGTGGCGGCGACGACGCGGGCCGGGCCGGCGACCTTGTCGAGCGGCTGAAGGCTCTCGGCATCGACCACCGTCAGGTACTCGACCTTGTCGAAGCCCGCGGCCAGCAAGGCTTTCGACGCCGCTGCCGTCGCTTCCGAACACGATGAACGACCGTGGCGAACAGTTTTCGCCACCGCGTTCATCTCGCGGTAGAGATGCAGCGCCGTCGTCCGTTCGGCGGCGCTGAGGTAGCGGTTGCGCGACGACATGGCGAGGCCATCCGGTTCGCGCACCGTCGGCATGCCGACGATTTCGATGGGCATCGCGAGGTCGCGCACCATGGTCTTTATGACCTGGAGCTGCTGATAGTCCTTTTCGCCGAAATAGCCGCGGTCAGGCATCGCCATCATCAGGAGCTTGGTCACCACGGTGGCCACGCCATCGAAGTGCCCCGGCCTGAACGGGCCGCACAAACCATCGGTAACGCCGGTCACTTTCACGGTGGTCAGCATCGGCGCGGGATACATTTCCTCCTTGGCCGGCGCGAAGGCGATGCGGCAACCGGCGGCCTCGAGCTTGGCGAAGTCGCCCGCTTCGTCGCGCGGATAGGCGGCAAAATCCTCGTTCGGGCCGAACTGCGTCGGATTGACGAAGATGGACGCCACCGGCACGTCGCCGCGATCGAGAGCACCTTTCACCAGACTGACGTGGCCCTCGTGCAGCGCTCCCATCGTGGGAACCAGGCCGACAGTGCGGCCGGCGGCCTTGTAGGCCGCAACCGCATGGCGCAATTCCGCGACGGTTCGTACGATTGCGAGTTTCTCAGGCATGATCATCTTTCATCTCCAAACGATATCCGAAAGAAATCCATGTTGCCCAGACCCGGCGTTACCCAGGACCTCGCCCGTTTCGTCGCAAAGACCAAGTGGGAAGATGTCCCGGATCGCGTTTGTCACGAAGCCAAGCGCGCGCTTCTCAATTTCTTCGCCGTGGCGATCGCCGGCTGCCGCACCGGGCCGGTCGAGATGGCGCTGGCATCGCTCGCCGAATTTTCGAGCGGCAGGCAGGCGACGGTCATCGGCCGCTCCGATCGCATCGACGCACTCAGCGCCGCCTTCCTGAATGCCGCGGGCGCCAATGTCTTCGACTACTGCGACACCCATCTCCCCACCGTCGTTCATCCGACCGCTCCCCTGGCGCCGGCCCTGCTGGCGCTGGCCGAACTGCGGCGCGTGACGGGACCGGAGCTGCTGCTGGCCTTCGTGCTGGGCTTCGAGATCGAATGCCGCGTCGGCGGCGCCGTCTCGCCCGGCCATTATCCCAAGGGCTGGCACATCACCTCGACCTGCGGCGTCTTCGGCGCGGCGGCCGGGGCGGCGAAGCTGCTCGGCCTCGACGCGAAACAGATCGTCTGGGCGCTGGGCAATGCCTCCACCCAGTCGGCCGGCCTGTGCGAGTGCCTGGGCTGGCCGGCGAAAAGCATCAGCGTCGGCAATGCCGCGAAGAACGGCCTGTGGTCCGCCCTGCTCGCACAGAAAGGCTTCGAAGGACCGGCCGAACCGATCGCCGGCGCCCAGGGTTTTCTCGCCGCCATGGGCGAGCCGCCGAACTGGGCGGCCCTGATCGACGGCCTCGGCAAGACGTGGGAACTCAACGACAATTCGATCAAACCCTATCCCTGCGGGTTCGTGATCCATCCGCTGCTCGACTGCGCGCTCGACTGGCGGCGCGACAATCCTGCCGCGGCCGTCGCGCGCGTGGCCGTGCGCGGCAATCCCCTGCTGCTGCAACGCACCGACCGGCCCGACGTCGCGACCGGCCGCGAGGCCCAGGTGAGCCTGCAGCACGCCGTTGCCGCGGCGCTCGTGACCGGCAAGGCCGGCCTCGACCAGTTTACCGACGCCTGCGTGAACGATCCGGCAGTCAAGGAACAGCGCCGCAGGATCGACGTCGCGAGTGATCCCGCGATCTCGACGATCGCGGCCGAAATGGATTTCTTCACCGCCGACGGCCGCAAGCACAGCGTCGCCACCAAGGCCGCGCGCGGCAGCCCCTCGAACCCGATGAAGGACACGGAAATCGAGGACAAGTTGCGCGCCGAGGCCGGCCGCTGGCGGCCCGGCCACGACATCCAGCCGCTGATCGACGCGGTCTGGACGCTCGACAAGTGCAGTGATGTATCGGCTCTGACCGCCCTGACGGTGCCGCAGCAGAGCGTCTGATCGCGCCCGCCGCCGAGGCTTTTTCCCGACGCCCCGG
>JACPVT010000158.1 GCA_016191685.1 Rhodospirillales bacterium
GTAGGACATGGACGAGCTCCACCTCCCGACAGCCGCGCTCGACCGCATGATCTGGGGCGGGCTCGTCGTGCTGGCGGGCCCGGCCGGCGCGGGCGTCTCGACCACGCTCGCCGCGCTGCTCGAGCGACTCCCGCCGGGCAAGGAGGTCCTCGTACACGACCCGCTGCCCGGGCCCGCCGCACTCCGCGACGCGATCGCCGCCGTGCTGGCCGGCAAGCGGGCGTTCGTCACGCTCCGCACCGACGAGGATCTCTCGGGCGTGTCGCTGGTCGTGGTTGCCAGTGACGACGAGTCCCTGCAGGCGCGTGTCTCGCTCGCCGCCCAGCGGCGCTGCCTGCCGGTGAACGTCGTCGATCGGCCGAAGCTTTCGAGCTTCATCATGCCCGCCATTGTCGATCGGGCGCCAATCACCATCGCCATCTCGACGGGAGGTGCCGCGCCCGCGCTGGCGCGGCGGCTCCGGGCCGAGATCGAGCGGGCAATGCCGGCCGCGATCGGCCGACTCGCGCGCTTCGCCGAAGTCTTCCGCGCGCAGGTGCGTCGCACTCTCGAACAGCCGCGTGCGCGCCGCCGCTTCTGGGATCGCGTATTTGAAGGCCACATCGGCGCAATGGCGTTGGCTGGCGACGAGATCGGCGCGCGACGTGAACTGATCCGTCTGCTCGACGGGGCGCGCCACGAGACCGGCCGGGTTGCTGGCCCGACAGCCGGCATCGTTCATCTTGTGGGCGCCGGCCCGGGCGATCCCGATCTCCTGACGATGAAGGCCCACCGGCTGCTGCAGCGCGCCGATGTCGTGGTCTACGACCGCCTGGTTTCGGCTGAAGTGCTGGCCTTGGCGCGGCGCGATGCCGAACGGGTCTATGTCGGCAAGCGCCGCGCGAACCATTGCCTGTCCCAGGACGAGATCAACAATCGCCTGGTGGTGCTGGCCCGTTCCGGCAAGAGCGTGGTGCGGCTGAAGGGCGGCGATCCCCTGGTATTTGGCCGCGGGGGCGAGGAGATCGAGGCGCTGGCGGCGGCCGGCGTCGCCGTCGAGGTCGTGCCCGGCGTCACTGCCGCGCTCGGCTGTGCCGCCAGCGCCGGCATCCCGCTCACCCATCGCGACCATGCCCAAGCCTGCGTCTTCGTGACGGGACACATGAAAGACGGCAGCGTCAATCTCGATTGGCCGATGCTGGCGCGGCCGCGCCAGACCGTCGTCATTTACATGGGCAGCGAGTCGCTTCAGGTGATCGCCAGTCAGCTCGTCGCGCACGGCCTGCCGGCCTCGACGCCGGTAGCGCTGATTGAAAACGGCACGACCGATCAAGAGCGCCGTGTCGTCGGCACACTCGCCACTATCGAGCGTCTGGCGATGCATGCACGCCTGCAGGGACCGACTCTCTGCATGGTGGGCGCGGTGGTCGGCCTCGCCATGACTCAATCCGGGGACGCCAAGGCTGGTGAATTTCACTTTGAGTCACGAGTCGGTCTCTGATAAGAACGTCTGTGATAAAAATGCAACAGCCCGGGGCGGGGATGCGGTTTCACCTATTGAGCTTGGCGGTCCTGCTGGCCTTTGCCGGCACCAGCGCCGCCCAGACCAACCCCGCCGGACCTGTCACGCCTGAAGTCCTGCGTGGCACCACGGCCGATCCGGCCACAAAGAAGACAACGCCCCCCGCCTCTCAGAAGACCGCCTCCCAGAAGACCACCTCGCAGAAAGCTGCCATCCAGAAGCCCACCACCAAGCCAGTGGTCCAGCGCGGCAACGCGCAACGGACGACGCCGGAGACGTTGCGGGCCGCGCGCTACGGCGGGTTCGCCCCGGCCCAACCGCCCGGCCCGCCACCACCGCTCGACACGACAAGCCCGCGCTCCCTTAGCTTGGTCAGTTTCAATACCCAGGAGACGCTCACCGTTACCTACTGGTCGAACGGCGCCTACCATCGCGACGCACTCGATAAACTCAACCACTTCCTGCGCGACAGCCGCGACAACGCGCTGACCGAGATGGACCCGCTGCTGTTCGATGTGCTCTGGCACACGATGCAGATCGTGGGCTATGGTGGCTCGATCGAGGTGCTGTCGGCCTTTCGCTCGCCCACCACCAATGCCTGGCTGGCCAGCGTCAGCCGTGGCGTGGCACGCGACAGTCAGCACATGAACGGCAATGCCATGGACATCCGCTTCCCCGGCGTCCCGGTGTTCAAGATTCGCCAGGCCGCACGGGCCCTCAACATGGGCGGCGTCGGCTTCTATCCGCGCTCCGGTTTCGTTCATCTCGACACCGGCCCGGTTCGTTACTGGTAAAAGTTTGAGCGGCATCGAGATCGTTGAGGGCGATATCACGCGCCTCGACGTCGATGCCATTGTGAACGCCGCCAACGAAAGCCTTCTGGGCGGCGGCGGTGTGGATGGCGCTATCCATCGTGCCGCCGGGCCCGATCTGCTGGCCGAGTGCCGCATGCTGGGCGGCTGCCCTACCGGCCAGGCCAGGATCACCAGCGGCTATCGCCTGAAGGCCCGCCACGTCATCCATACCGTCGGCCCGGTGTGGCGGGGCGGCGACGCCGGCGAACCCGACCTGCTTGCCAACTGCTACCGCAATTCCCTGGCGCTCGCCGTCGTAAACGGCCTCGGCAGCGTCGCCTTTCCCGCCATCTCGACCGGCGTCTACGGCTATCCCAAGGAACCCGCCACCGAGATCGCCGTGCGCGAAGCCCGCATGATCCGCATGCCCGCACGCATCGTCTTCTGTTGCTTCGACGCCGAAACCGCGGAGCTCTATCGGGAGATCACTGCCCGTACCGCTTAGCGTCGCGAAGATAATCGAGTTCTTCGGCCGTGCTCGCCCGTCCTAGCACCTCGTTGCGATGGGGGAAGCGGCCGAAGCGGGCGATGACGTCGCGGTGCTCGGCGGCGGACTGCAAATTCTCCTTGCCACCGATCGTCTCGAACAGCGCGCAGGCCAGGAGCTGATCGGCCAGCGCCTCGCTGTGGCCGAACGGCATATAGAAAAAGAGCCTTTGGTTGGACCCGAAGGCCGAGGGATAGAAGTGGGCAAGCGCCAGCCGCGCGGTCTCCAGCGCCTTGGCGTCACCATAGAAGGCGCGGGCCGTCTTGCGGAAGCAATTGCGCGGAAACTGGTCGCAGAGAAGGATCAGTGCCAGCGCGCCCTCGGGCGAGGCCTTCCAGGCATCGAGCCCGCCCGACACCGCCTGTTCGATGGCGGCGCCGAAGCGCGACACCGTCTCGGCGTCGAATTCGGGCGTGCTCTGCCACCAGATTTCGCGCGGCTTGGCGTGGTCGGGATGGCCGAGTGGCAGGAACCAGAAATCGAGAATGTCCTGAATGCCAGGGGAGATGGACGGAGCGTCAGTCATGGGGCTTAGATAGGCCGGCGGCATCGAGGCCGTCGAGCGAGGAAAATCGTGGGCAAAGTCAAAAATGTCTTGTTCATCATGTGCGACCAGATGCGCGCCGATCATCTGTCGTGTGCCGGCCATCCGCATCTCGAGACGCCCGCCATCGACGCGCTGGCCGCTCGCGGCGTGCGCTTTCCGCACGCCTATGTGCAGTCGGGCGTCTGCGGCCCCAGCCGCATGAGCTATTACACCGGCCGCTACGTGATGAGCCACGGCGCTACCTGGAACCGGGTGCCGCTCTCCTTGCGCGAAAAGACCATCGGCGATTTCCTTACCCCCGCCGGCATCAGGGTGGCGCTCGCCGGCAAGACCCATGTGCTGCCCGATCTCGAGGGGCTGGAGCGCTACGGCATCGAGGGCGGCTCGGCGCTCGATGCGTTACTGCGCGCCGGCCGCTTCGAGGAGATCGACCGCTACGACGGACATCACCCGCCGGGCAGGGAGAGCGGCTATGCCGACTATCTCCGCCGACAGGGCTACAACTCCGACGATCCGTGGAGCGACTATGTCATCGCGGCCGACGGACCGAATGGGGACAAGCTTTCCGGCTGGCACATGCGCAACGTCCACCTGCCGTCGCGCGTCAAGGAGGAGCATTCCGAGACCGCCTATATGACACGCGAGGCCATGCGTTTCATGGACGAGATGGGCGAAAAGGCGTGGTGCCTGCATCTCTCCTACGTGAAGCCGCACTGGCCCTACATGGCGCCGGCGCCCTATCACAACATGTACGGCGCCGCCGATTGTCTGCCGCTGAACCGCGACGAACGGGAGCGCGTCGACGAGCATCCCGTGCTGGCCGCCTATCGCGAGCACGAGGAATCGGTCTCCTTCTCGCGGCCCGAGGCGCCGGGCGTCGTGCGCCCGGCCTACATGGGCTTGATCAGGCAGCTCGACGACTGGCTCGGCCGGCTGTTTTCCCACATGAAGAAGTCGGGCCGCCTCGACGACACGCTGATCTTCTTCACATCTGACCACGGCGATTTCCTGGGCGACCACTGGCTGGGCGAGAAGGAGATGTTCTACGAAGAAGCGCTCAGGGTGCCCTTCATCGTGGTCGATCCCGATCCAGAGGCTGACCTGACCCGCGGCACGGTCGATGAACGCTTCGTCGAGGCGATTGACGTCGTGCCGACCATCCTCGAAGCGCTGGGCCTGCCGACGTACGATCACCTGGTCGAGGGCCGCTCGCTGGTCCCGCTCACGCGCAAGGTCCATCTCGAAACCTGGCGCGACGCCGTCTTCTCCGAGCTCGACTATTCCTTTCGCGAGGCGCGCCTGATCCTGAAACGCAAGCCGGGCGAGTGCCGCGCCATCATGGTCCGCACCGACCGCTGGAAATACGTCTGGTGGCAGGACTTCCGGCCGATGCTGTTCGACCTCACCAATGATCCACAGGAGCGGCGCGACCTCGGCGCCAATGAGTCCTACGCCCATATCCGCCGCGAGATGGAAGGCCGGCTCAACAGTTGGCTGAAGGCGCGCAAGACCCGGGTCACGGTCGATGATTCCTATGTCGAGGCCCGCACCGCCACCCACAAGAAGCACGGCATCTTCTTCGGGATGTGGTGAGCGACATCATCGCTGTCGCGCTTCGTCCTTCACGTTTTGAAGCCGCTGTCGCAGCCGTGCGACCTGATAGCGCGGAGGATTCCGCTCAAGCTGGGCGGCGCGCCAGGCCGATCGTTCGGCCACTGGCGTGACGCAATCGGCCAGCGCGGTCCTGGCGCGGTCGTAGATGCCAGCCTCCATGTAACTCAACGCATGGACCAGACAGCTCTCTTCCCAGCTGTCGGGCTGGCGCTGCAGGGCGTCGAGCTGATCGAGGATCGCCTCGAATGCCGCATGCACCTCTAGTTTTTCTTCAGGCGAGTATCTTGTCATAACCGATCGCCCCCATTCGGTTGTTGGTGCCGAGGGTGGTCTGCACGCATGGCAGGACGCGCGATTTCTGTGGCGCATCTATGGCAGCGAACCGGAGCGTGAAAACGCTCTCGATGGTCCGCTATGGCGCGCGCTTACCTGCGTTGCTTGACTGCATGCTTCTGCAGTCCGGCCTCATTCACCTCCACGCCCCAGCCAGGCCCCTTTGGGAGCATGAAATCGCCGTTCTCGATGACGGGCGGAGTTTTCACGAAGTCGTCACGCCATGTTACGCTGTCGATATCGATCTCCATGATGCGAAAGTTTGGCACCGCGGCGCAAAAATGCGCGCTGATGGCACTGGCGAGATGACCGTAGAAATTGTGCGGCGCCACGTTCACCTCGTAGACCTCGGCCATCGCCGCGATCTTCAGCGACTCGTAGAAGCCGTTCCAGATCACGTCGACGATGGCGGTGTCGAAGGCATAGGCCTCGAAGTAGGGACGGAAGTCGCGGCGTTCCAACAGCGTCTCGCCCGAGGCGATCGGGCAGGGCGCGTCGCGGCGGATCAGCGCGATCGACTTCGGGTCGTGCGCGTCGAGTTCGAGCCAGGTGAGTCTGGTCGGGCCGATCGCCTCGGCAATGCGCCTAAAACCTTCGGTGCGGAAGTGAAAATTGAGATCGAGCATGATGCCGACGTCGGGCCCGCAGCCTTTGCGGAACGCCTCCACCGTCTTCGCCGCACTTCGGGCGATGAATTCATCCCAGTTGCGCTCGGGAAAGCCGCGACCGACGACAAAGCCCGGCCGATAGGCGGTGATCTGGCCGTCGATCTCGATGGCGATGTTGGTCTTGAGTGCCGAGAAGCCGCGCGCCTTCACTTCCTGGCCGACCTTGGTCATGTCGTCGTAGGTCCGCACCGGCGGCGTGCCGACCAGTTCGGCGTTGCGCATTCGGTAGGAACCGCAATGCGACCAGTAGACCGGGATGCGGTCGCGCAGCTTGCCACCGAACAGCTGATAGACCGGAACGCCCAGCGCCTTGCCCTTGATATCCAGAAGTGCGTTCTCGATCGCCGCGATCGCCTGGCGCACGAGACCGCCACGCGACTATTCCGTCGTCAGTGGTGAGCTTGAGGAACGAGAAGGTCCGCCATCCCGCGTCGCATTGAAAAGTCTCGAATCCCTTGATCTTCATCGTTCCCTCCGGCTGCATTCTGTCGCTCGAGACTGGAACATCGTCTGGGCTGAAACAACCTCATGCCCATCGCGACGACGTCTGGTAAGGTCCGATCCGTTGCAAGGACCTGGGAGAAACGATGAAGCTCGATGCCGCGCGAAGGCTTGGCGAAGTTCGACGCTTCTGCATCATGATCGACAAGACCGTGCCACGGTGGGCGCTCGTGCTCTTCGCTGCGAGTCTGGGCGCATTGTGCCTGGTCGAGTTGGATCGCCGATTCTACAGCATGGGCAAGTACACTCCGATCTACATAAACCTGAACTACGTCATCGCGGCGAGTACATTCATCTTCATCGCCGCCCGCGTCTATCGGGCCTACCGGCGATGACACAAGCCGGGCAACGCGTCTGCCGCTACCCGGAGATGAAGAGCAAGGTCGCGCTCGTCACCGGCGGCACCAGCGGTATCGGCCTTGCCGCCGCCCGGGGCTTTGCCCGCGAGGGCGCCGTCGTGGTGCTGACCAGCCGTAACGAGAAGCGCGCGCAGACAGCACTCGAGACCTTCGAGAAGGGCGCCTCGGTCTCGTGGATCGGCAGCGACACCTCGGACGGCAAGTCGGTCGCGCGCCTGATCGATACGATCCTCGAGCACCACGGCCGCCTCGATTATGCCTTCAACAACGGCGGCAGCATCGGCGGCGAGGACATCGCACCCATCGCCGAGATGAGCGAGGAAAGCTGGCGCCGGACCATCGACGGCTACCTGACCTCGGTCTTTCTCTGCATGCGCTACCAGTTGCCGCCCATGCTGGCGGCAAAGCGGGGCGTGGTCGTCAACATGTCCTCGATCTACGGGCTGCGCGGCCATTCGATCCCGGGCGGCGGCGCCTATGCCGCGGCCAAGCACGGCGTGCTGGGCCTCACCAACAGTGCCGCGCGCCAGTACGGGTCGAGCGGCGTGCGCATCACGGCCATCACGCCGGGGTGGGTCGAGACGCCGCCCATCGCCGAATGGATGAAGGCTGATCCCGGGTTCGCCGCCACTATCACCGGCCTCACACCGCGCGGCCGCGTCGCCTCGCCCGACGAAGTGGCGAACGCCGTGCTCTTCCTCTGCTCGGACGCCGCCTCGGCCATGATCGGCAGCCCGCTGGTGGTCGATGGCGGATTCCTGAGCTGAAGACGGGAGAGCGACCGGCAGATGTACAAATCCATTCTGGCGATTTCGGAGGGCGGGCCGGAAGCGGCGATGTCGTTCCGCCTCGCCGCCATGATCGCGGCGATGTTCGACGGCACCGTGGACGCGGTGCATTTCTCCGAGACCCATCCCGGTGACGCCGATATTGCGGCCCAGGCCATGCCGTTCCTGAAGCGCGTTACCGACGACCGCCTCAACGCCCGTGCGCGGGAGTCCGAGCGGGCCTTCAAGGAATTGCTGTCGCCGCTGCCCGGGGCCACCTTCACCGGCGGTCATGGCGTGACGCGCGAGCAGCTCGTCACGATGGGTCGCTTCGCCAACCTCCTGCTGCTCGGCCGGCCCGGCACGGACGCCGAGCACATCTCGCCGGAGACGGTGCGGATGGCGCTCTACGAATGCGCTCGCCCCGTGGTCATTGCCCCGCCCAATCCTAACCCGGCACCGATCTCCTCTGTCGTCGTCACCTGGAACGGCAGCTCTCAGGCAGCACGCGCCGCGGGTTTCGCCCTGCCGTTCCTTCGCAAGGCTCGCACGGTGACGATCCTTGTAGTCGGTACCGCGCTTGACGAGGTCGGCGCGTCCCATCTCCTGCGCACCTTGGGCCGCCATGGCGTCGCGGCCACAGTCGAGACGATGGACCATGAAGCCGTTTCGGGCCGCGCGCGCGGCGACGCTCTGCTGGACTTCGCCCACGACAGGGGCGCCAATCTGCTGGTCATGGGCGCCTACGGTCACGGCGGGGTGAGCAATCTCCTAGGCCTGGGTGGCGCCACAGCCCGGGTGATTTCCGCCTGTCCGGTGCCGCTCCTGCTGGCGCATTGAGCCGCGCATTGATGTAACCTCGCCTCCATTCAATCAGGAGGACCATCCATGAAGACCGTCCAGTCGATGCTCGCCGAAGCCGATGCCGCCGTGCCGCGGATCAGTCCCGACGAGGCCAAGGGCCTGGTCGGCCGGGCCGATGTGCTGTTCCTCGATGTGCGCGAGCCGGGCGAGGTCGCGACCTCCGGCAAGGTGCCGGGCGCACTCGCCGTGCCGCGCGGCCTCGTCGAGTTCCGCGCCGATCCGGCCTCGCCGATGCACGACGCCGCCTTCGACCGCGCCAAGACCGTCGTGGCCTACTGCGCCTCGGGCGGCCGCTCGGCGCTGGTCGGCAAGGTGCTGAAGGACATGGGCTACGCCAACGTCCGCAACCTCGGCGGCTTCAAGGGCTGGCTCGACGCCGGCGGCGCGATCGAAAAGGGCTGAGGCCATGAAGCTCGGCCTCTACATGGCGACGCAATGGCGCCAGGGCGCCGATCTCGGGCCAGAGCTCAAAAACCTGATCGAGCAGGTGCGTACGGCCAGGGCGAGTGGGCTTACTTCGCTGATGGTCGGCCAGCACTTCGTCTCGAGTCCGCTACAAATGTTCCAGGCCATGCCGCTGCTGGCGCGGCTCGCGGCCGAGGCGGAGGGCATGCGGCTGGGGCCGGGGCTGCTGCTCCTGCCGCTTCTCAATCCCGTGGTCGTGGCCGAGGAGACCGCGACGCTCGACTGGCTGACGGGCGGCAACGCCATCATCGGTCTCGGCCTCGGCTACCGCCAGGAGGAGTTTGATTCCATCGGCGTGCCCTTCAAGGAGCGCGTGCCGCGCTTCGTCGAGGGCGTCGAGGTGATCAGGAAGCTGTGGCGCGACGACGTCGTCGAGCATCGTGGCCGCTTCCATACCCTCACCAAGGTGCAGGCGAGCGTTCGGCCGAAGCAGCCGGGCGGGCCGCCGATCTGGATGGCGGGCGACGTCGAGGCCGCGGTCAGGCGCGCCGGCAAGCTCGCCGACGCCTGGATGCCCTCGCCGATGGTGAGCGAGGAGAATGTCGGCCGGCTGGGCGCGCTGTTCCGCGACACGCGCAAGGCGGCGGGACTCGCGCCGGCCACCGAATTTCCCATCATCCGCGAATGCCATGTCGGCCATGGATCAAATGCGCTGGACGAAGTCCGCGAGCCGCTCGGATTCAAGTACGAGGCCTACGCCCAATGGAGCGGCGCCTCGGGCTTCGTGCCCAAGGAGGGCATCCGCGCCGATTTCGACAAGTTCGCCGCCAATCGCTTCATCATCGGCTCGGAGAACCAGGTCGCTGATCAGATCGGCCGCTACGGTGAGAAGACCGGCACCGACCATATTCTGCTGCGCGTGCAGTGGCCGGGCCTCGACCAGAAGACCGCGGTTCGCACCTTGGAACGGCTGGGGAGAGTGGTCGAAAAACTGTGCTAGGCTTGCGGCAAGCCCTCCAAGAGGCCCATCGAGGAGACATGCCATGACCGACACCATCACCCTGTCGCGGCGCGCCGATCAGCTGGAAGAGAAGATGGCGCAGGAACTCGAGTACCTCGTCATCAAGTCGCGCCTTCACATGTGGGCCGAGGCCGACATGGGCCCGCCGCCCAATGCCGGCATGCTGATGAAACAGAATCCCAACGCCCGCGTCCTGATGGGCGACGATCCGCGCCTGCCGGCGATGCCGCAGAAGCCGACCCTGATCGATTTCTTCAAGTATCGCTTCGGCACCTCCATGCACCTGCTGCAGAGCGCCCACCATGCGCGGAAGGCCGGCCTGCCCGAGAAGATGGTGCTGGCCTGCCTGCTGCACGACATCGCGGTGGTGGGCTTCATCCGCGGCGACCACGGTTATTGGGGCGCGCAGCTGGTCGAGCCCTATGTCGACGAGGAAGTGACCTGGGCGATCCGCGCTCACCAGGTGCTGCGCTTCTACCCCGACGAGGCGGTGGGCTACGAATATCCGCAGGCCTACGTCGCTCTGTTCGGCGCCGACTATCGTCCCGATCCCTATGTCGACGAAGACTACAAGCGCATGCGCAATCACAAATGGTATATGTCGGGCCGTCAGATCACGATGAACGACATCTACTCGTTCGATCCCAACCTGCATGTCGAGCTGGAGGAATTCACCGACATCATCGGCCGCAACTTCCGCCAGCCCAGCCAGGGACTCGGCTTCGACAACAGCCCGGTCGCCCATATGTGGCGGGCGATGATCCGCCCGGCCAAGTACCTTTAGGGATGGCGGCGTTTTCTCCGCGCCTCCACGAGGCGCCGGACGACCTGCTCGCCGCCATGGACTACTGCTACGAGCAGGGCTGGACCGACGGCCTGCCGGTCGTCCCGCCCGAGGTCGCGCGCGTCAAAGCCATGCTGGCCGCCGACAGACGGCCGGCCGAGACCGTGATCGCGCACCATCCCGCGACCGGGCTCGACCTCTCGCTGCATGCCGCCGCGGTCAATGCCGTGATGGCGGGCTGCCTGCCGGAACATTTCCCGGTGCTGGTCGCGGCGTTCGAAGCCATGGACCGGCCGGAGTTCAATTTCCACGGCTCGACCGCCTCGACCGGCGGCTTGGCGCCGCTGCTGGTCGTGAGCGGTCCTTACGCTGACGAGATCGGCATGAACTCGGACGTCAACCTGTTCGGCCCCGGCAATCGCGCCAATTCGACGATCGGCCGGGCGGTGCGACTGATCCTGCGCAACGTCTTCCAGATGATCCCCGGCATCTCCGACAAGTCGACCCAGGGCAATCCGGGCAAGTACAGCTTCTGCATCGCCGAACGGTCGCGCGGCAATCCGTGGCCGTTGCTCTGCGAGGCTGAGGGCTATCCCAAGGGCACGTCCAGCGTCACCGTCTTTGCGGGCGGCGGCTTCTGCAATGTCGAGAACCACGGCGGCAACACGCCGGAGCAGATTTTGGGCTCGGTCGCCGACGCCATGGCCAACTACGGCTGCATCACCTTGGGCCAAAGCGTCGTGATCCTGGCGCCCGAGCACATGAGCATCGTGGGCGGCGCCGGCTGGACGCGCGAGCGGGCGCAGGATTTCCTCTTCACCCAGGCAAAGCGCTCGGTCGAGGGCATGAAGGGCGTCGGCAAGTACCGCGACCGCGAATACGACACCCAGCACGGCGAGGGCGCCCATGCGCTCGCCGAAAAAGGTTTTATGCACCGCGGTCTCAACCCGCAGGATATCCTGATCACCATGGGCGGCGGCGATGCCGGCGGCCACTCGTGCTTCATTCCGTCGTGGAGCCGCGGCCGCGGCTCGATCCTGCAGCACGCCGCCATCAACAGGAGTTGATCCAAATGCAGCTCTACGCACCCACCTCGACCGCGCCCAAGCGCAAGGCCTTTCGCGCCCCGGCGCTGGCCAGCATCGACGGCCTCCGGCTCGGCATCCTGGAGAACGGCAAGCTCAATGCCGAGGAGATGCTGAACGAGGTGGCCCAGCTCTTCGTGGAACGCAACGGCTGCACCATCCGCTCGCTTGCCTCGAAGAAGAACGCGAGCGCCCCGGCGCCGGCCAACACTTTGGTCAAGGTCGCCCAGGAGGTCGACTTCCTGCTCACTGGTCTCGGCGATTGAGGCTCCTGCTCAACGTGCAGTCTGCACGACGGCATCTCCTTCGAACAACTCGGCAAGCGCGCGGTGGTGCTCTGCACCACGCCGTTTGAGGTGACGGCGCGCAACATCGCCCGCGTGCTCGGCCTGCCCGACTATCCCTTCCTGACAGTCCAGCATCCCATCGGCAGCTGCACCCTTCCCGAACTCAAGGCCCGCGCCGAGATTGCCTACCAGCAGGCGCTGCCCATCCTGCTGAAAGCCTGAAGAGCGGAGGATCCCATGCCCGACCTGTTCGAGATCATCGAATCCTGCCGCGCCATGCGGCGCCTCAAGCCCGATCCGGTGCCGGATGAGCTGATCGCCAAGATCCTGCGCGCCGGCAGCTGCGCGCCCAACGGCGGCAACACCCAGAAGTGGCGCTTCCTGGTGCTCAAGGATCGCAAGATCAAGGACGCGGTGGCGGTCTGGTACAAGAAGGCCTTCGACGAGACGATCGGCCCGCGCTACCGCACCAGCGAGCCGCCGCCGGGCGTCAGCAAGGAACGCTACCTCCGCCAGGTGGCCGCCGTGGAGTATCTCACGGACCACTACGCCGAGGCGCCGGTGTGGATCGTGGCCTGCCTGGAAGACGGCCCGACCCCCACCCGCATGGCCGGCTCCTCGATCTACCCGGCGGTGCAGAACATGGTGCTGGCGGCGCGGGCCTTGGGCCTCGGCACCACGCTCACCACGCGGCACATGCTCTACGAGAAGGAAGCCGACAAGGCGCTCGGCCTGCCGCCGGGCGTCCACTCCTACGCCATCCTTCCGATCGGCTGGCCGATGGGCAAGTTCGGCCCGGTCGGCCGCGGCCCGCTCGCCGAGATCGTCTACCAGGACCGCTGGGGCCAGCCCTACGCCGGCGTCTAGAGTCGTTCGCCGGAAGATCCAGGCAAAACAGGCTTCTGGACACGAAAGCGGGACACAGGATCTGTCATGTCTCTCGTGTCGCCTAATCGTGTCTCAGCGCGCGGCCGTAGGTCGCCGGCCAGTGCAGCCGGAGCAGGCGCATCAGCAGGCCGCTGTCGTAGTCGCGGATGGCGCCGAGCCGCCGCCTGCGCTCGCCATCGCATCGGCCCAGCCGGCAGCGAAGGCCGGATCGGTCCGCCCACGTCGTTATTCGGCACGCAGTTGAGACGGGGTCGTTCTTGGGACTGTCCGCGGCTCAGGAGCCGCGGCGGCTGCACCAGCGCATAGCGCGAACCCACTCACGGCCGGCGCCCTGCCGCTGCTGTCGCACCAGGCGGCCGCGCAGGGGGAAGAACTCGTGGTGCCGAACAGCCTGCAGAATTTCAAGCGCGGCACGATCCACAGCATGCACCCGGAGCAGCGCAGCTTCACCATCATCTGGGAGGATCTCGGCCGGGTGAAGATGAAGGCGGCCGATCTCGTCACCAACTTCGCCTCGCTCAAGCCCGGCCAGATCGTCGACGTCCACTGGTACGATTACATGGACTTCCTGATCGCGCCGAAGACGCCGGCCACCGTGGCCCGCGCCGCCCAGATGAAGGCCCAGAATGCGCGCCTCATGGGCATTCCCGGCGCCCAGGAGAAGATCGTTCTGTGGGAAATGGACGGCATGACCACCAAGGTCGACCCGGCGACCAACACCATCTTCCTGATCAACGCTTCCGGCGGCGAGCCCGATAAGCCCTCGCCCAACAGCGGCGAGGTCATCCAGATGCCGCAGGTCGTGACGGCCGCCGGCAAGGCGGCCCTGGCGTCGATCGGTCCGGGCGTCCAGCTCGTCACCGTGTGGAGCCGGCAGACCGCCATCAAGGCCACCATCATTCGCTAGCGACGGCGAACCAATGAGACGACTCCGGGGCCCGCGTGGCCCCGGAATTCGTTTGGAACAGCGTTCGTTTGGAAGAACGGGCGTTTGGAGTGCGGGCCCTACCGCACGGGCGCCCCGGCCTTGTCGAGCACGAGCTCGATCGGCTTCAGGAAATCGGTGCCGACGACGGCCAGGGGCTGGCGGAGCTCGAACAGCACCTGGTGGGCCAGCACCAGGCGCGCGGCGATCACGAGCCTGCGGCCCTCGAACGATGTCTCCCGGGGCAGGCGCAGCGCGAAGGGGATCGGCGTCTGCCAGCCGCTGCGCACGACCTGCTCGGCCAGGACCTCGCCACCCCTCTCGTCGGGGCCCTCGCCGGCGGCGGATTTCGCGACATCGAGCAGCTGCACGCGCAACTCGACTCCCTTTGGAAGGGTCGTCTTCTCGCGATAGGTCGCCATCCCCTCGACGACGATCGCCGGCGGCAGCACGTCGCCCAGTCGGCGGATCAGCGGGCTGGCATGGAACATCAGCGCCTGGCCCCTGTCGTCGAGCACGCAGGTGAAGCGGAAAGGCACCGTGGTGCCGTTGCGTCGCCGGTACTCGCCGGTGCCGGTGACCGTGGTCGAGATCGGCTGCGTGCCGATGCTGTCCTCGGTCCGCTCGACCGTGAGCCAGGGCATGCCGTCCAGCGCGATGACGCCGAAGGCTGCGTCGGACTGGCGCGTCTCCAGGCCCACCCGGCCGGCGCAGCGCGACAGCGCCGACGAGGAGACGCCGCCCACGTCCTGGCCAAAGGCGGGGGCAAGGGCCGGCGCCGCGATGCCCGCGGCAACAAGAGTGAGACCGAAAAGACGCAGCAGCATGGAGAATCCCTCGTGGAATAAACCTAGCCGCTCCGCGATCGCCTCGGCCTGATCTGGATCAAGCTGAAAGAGCGAGCCGGAGGCTCGCGGTCCCGAAGACTCATGATCTTCCGGACCGCGAGCCTCCGGCTCGCTCATAAGCATGAGGGCTAGCGCTTGCGCACGAACTCGGCGCGCAGCACGAGGCCCTTGATGCTCTCGTGGCGGCAATCGATCTCCTGGGCGTCGCCGGTCAGGCGGATCGACTTGATGACCGTCCCGCGCGGCAGCGTCTGGTTGGCGCCCTTGACCTTGAGATCCTTCGTCAGGATGACGCTGTCGCCGTCGGCCAGGAGATTGCCGACCGAGTCGCGCACCTCGACGACCCCCACGGCAGCGATCTCCGCGGCGGCCTTCTTCGCCGCCGCTTCGGCCGCGGGAATCCACTCGCCGCTGGCGTCGTCATAGACATAGTCGTCGTCGCTGGTATCGGCCATCTCTGCCTCGGTAGGTCTTTCGAAGCGAGCGCTCTACAGGCCGGCGGTTGCCGACGCAAGCCTCGGCGCGTCCCGACTCATGCTCTTGTGGACCGCGAGCCTCTGGCTCGCTCATGCTTTCGAGCGAGCGAGACGCTCGCGGTCCGGATGAACCCGAGTGGCACCGTCATCACACGACGCCCCCGCTAAAACGCCATAGGATCGCGGCAGGTTGTGCCTGGGGAAATGATAGAGTGCGGCCATATTCGCCGAATGAGAGGCCGTGCATGAAAGCTCTTCTTTCCATCCTCAGTCTCCTCACGGCGTTGTCGTTGCTGGTCGGGCCGGCCCGATCGCAGCCGGCCGATCCGCGGCCCGATCTGGTGATCACCGGCGTCACGACCAGCGCCTCGCGCGTCGCCGTCGGCGAAAGCTTCACCTACGCCGTGACGGCCCGGAACAACGGCCGCTCGCCTTGCAACTGGCTCAACATCTCGATGGCTCTGCCGGGCGCCGTGAACCTGACGGGCACCGCTTCCTCCGGTCCCTTGACCTGCGCCGGGAGCGTGCCGGTCCGGATCATCGGCGAACCGATGGTCCAGATCTGCCGCGGCGGTCCGGGCTTCTTCCTGTGGCCGGGCCAGTCGGTCACCACGACCTACACGGTCCAGGCGCTGCGCGTGGCGAGCAACGTCACTGCGACGGCCACCGTCGATCCCGGCAACGTCTGCTTCGAGGCGCGCGAAAGCAACAACACCGGCACCAGCCCGCCCTCGACCTTCTTCAAGCGGCCGCATCTCGTGGTGTCGCAGAACCGTCCCTACGCACCCGTGATCGTCCAGAACCGCCCCGGCAGCTTCCAGGACTTTCCCGTCACGATCACCAATTCAGGCGAAGGCCCCGCCATCAACATCGCGTTTGCGATGTCGGTCCCCTTCGTCCGGCCCGACCTGCCCTACGCCGGGCCGCAACTGGTTGCCGCCTACAAGGGCGCCCTGCTTCCCGCCGGCCAGACGCCGGCGCGCCCGATCCCGCCCGACTGCGGCACGTCGCGCAACAACAGCAACGGCTCAATCACGCAGATCTGTGTCCTGCAGGTGGTGCTGCAGCCCGCGGAAACGCTGCAGGTCGTCTTCCGGACCCATCCTTGTCCGAGTCCGACCGGGATCGGGCTGCTCGTGCCCGTCATTCATGTCGGCACCGCGGACGACCTGACGCCGGACAATCAAATCGCGAACCTGTACTGGGCCTGTCGTCTGTGAACCCGTCGCGCCCTCAAAACTCCATCGGATCGCGGAAGTGCGCCTTGAACATGCGGTCGCGATGTTCGAGCAGCACCGGATCGAGCGCCGCCACGATCGCGGGGTCGCTCGCCGTGAACCCCGCCCGCGAGGCCTCGCGCATCGGGCACTGCGCCGGGGGCAGCGGCGCCAGGATGTTGGCGGTCGCCACCCACCAGATGTCGACGGCGCTCAAGCCCTCGCCCACGAAGAAGGGCACGCCGCGCGCCTGCTGCGCTTTCAGCTCGGCCGCCAGCATACCGAGCGTGGCCGCGATGCGCCCGCCCGCCGCCGCGGCGTCCGAGGCGTCAAAGCCGTACTTGTCGATCAGCGGTGCGAGGCGCCCGGCGTTGCCGCTTGCGGCGGCACCCGCAAACATCTGCAGGCGGCGGTTCCAGGCGATGCCGCCTTCGCCCAGCATCGCGTGACCAAGCCCAACGGCGAGCGCGCGCTGCCGCGGATCGGCCGGCAGCAGCGCGGGTTCCGGCGCCAGCCGCTCGGCCAGCAGCAGGATGTCGAGCCACCGGTTGATCGGCGGCTCAGCCCCCCAGGCGACGACGGGCGCGCTGTTCTGGCCCGACCAAGCCGCGATCTCCACGTTCGCGCCGGCCACTTCCAGCGGGGCGGCGACATAGGGGAGGCCTTTGATTTCCAGAATCGTCTTGGCGGCCTGCGACCAGGGGCTCGGCACGCCGCGCGCGAGGACGAGGCGGAGGCCGGGGTGGGCGATGATGTCGGCGGGGCGAAGGTAGGTGAGCAAAGGGCGGTCTCCTTTCGGTCTCGCGGTGTGCACGGACCTATCGCACTGCTCGCCGTTTTGCCAACGCTGAGACCTTTGTGGCGCCGATCGCCAAGACGCCGAAGGACATGGACTACGCTAGTGTGTCTAACCTCGGTGGCTTTAAGGATCAGGTGGATGCGGGGGTAGTTGAAAAAGAGGGTGAGATTTTGGCTCGGAGAAAGCGGTGTTACTTGTTCAACCGCCAGAAAGCGGCATAAGTTCCGATAAAGAAGAAAATTGGCGGGGGATCTAGGCGATGCGCTTTACGCGATTCGAGATCGAAAATTTCAAGGGGATTAAATCTGCAGTCCTTGATTTCTCGAAACTACCCACTTCCAACATCTTCACTCTTGTTGGCTTGAATGAGAGTGGCAAGACTACCGTCTTAGAGGCACTCAACAGTTTCTTGCCAGATCAGGAAGGTACTGACGCCATCTACAAAGACATAATTCAGTTATTGCAGTTTCAAGACTTGGTGCCAAAAGGGAAGAAAGCAAACTTTACAGGAAACATCGTTGTTCGGGGTCACTTGGAATTTGACGACGATGACAGGGATCGTATCCGTGATCCCGACGCACATCACGCTTCGAAGCGAGTTGAACGAACTCGAACAACTGAACATCGCCAAGGCTGATCGATGGGCCTTCTCGCGTCGACGTAATGTGCTGGACGACTCATTCCTCAGAGGCCTTCATCGCCGCATGTACGATGAGGTATGGAAGTGGGCCGGCATCTACCGCAAAGCGTCGCGCAATATCGGCGTCGAGGCGCATCTCATTGAAACCGGCCTGCACCAAGCCGTCGCCGACGCGCGTTACTGGGTCGAAAAGCAAACCTTTGGTCCGGATGAGCTGGCCCTGCGATTCGCTCATCGCATCGTGCAAATCCATCCATTCCCCAACGGCAACGGCCGGTGGTCGCGGCTCGTCGGCGATCTGCTCGTGGTTCAACACGGTGGCCAGCGCTTCACCTGGGGGCGGATGAACCTGCAATCGTCGGGTGATACACGAAAGGCCTACATCGCCGCGCTTCGTGCCGCTGACGAACACGACATCAATCCACTCATCTCTTTTGCGCGCTCATGACGACCAGATCAGCTTGCCTTCCGCCACATCGGCGCCCGCTTCCGCACCGGATCGAGCAGCGACCAGTCGCCCTGCTCGACGACATGCCCCTTCGGGAACGGCGAGCGCGGTTCCTGGCCCAGCGAGCGCATCACCCGGTCGTCGCGGTAGTAGCAGAGCAGAACCACGCGG
>JACPVT010000195.1 GCA_016191685.1 Rhodospirillales bacterium
AAAGTCAAGTTTTAACTTTTGAAAAGACTTTTTTTTCAAAGTTTTGAATCGAAAACTTTTTTTTTTAAATTAAAAAAAAGTTAAAATTGGGACTTTGACTTTTTTAAAAATTTTTTAAAAGTTTTATCTGCAGGTCTCCTTCGGTCACCTGCATATGATAGAGGTCGAGCTGCAGTTTTAGATGCGGCGCGCCCACTTCCTCGAAGATCTGCTTCACCTGGTCGGTGGTGTTGGTGAAGTAGCCCGGAATGTCGCGGTGGTTGATCGGCTCCAGCACGATCGTGAGACCGCTCTTGGCGGTGCGGTCGCAGACCTTCTTGAGGTTCGAGATGAAGGTGCGATGCATGGCCTTGGTGTCGGCGCCCGGCGCGATCATGCCCGACATGACATGGAGTGTCCGGCACTCCAGTACCTTGGCGTAGTCGAGCGCCTTCTCCAGCGCCGCGGCAAACTCGGCCTCGCGGCCGGGCAGGGCGGCAAGACCGCGCTCGCCCTTGCTCCAGTCGCCCGGCGGCAGGTTGAACAGCGCCTGCGTGAGCTTGTGCTTCTTGAGTTCGGCCGCGATGTCGGCCGCCGGCGCCTCGTAGGGGAACAGGATTTCCACCGCCTTGAAGCCGTGCGCCGCGGCGGCACCGAAGCGTTTCAGGAACGGCACCTCCTGATAGATCCACGACAGATTGGCGGCGAGCTTGGGCATTTGTCTTGTCCGATCAGGAAGGAAAGGCTTCTTCGACGTCACGTACCTGCGCATCCGAGAGGGTGCGCACCTTGAGACCTTGCAGCAGCAGGTGAAGTTTGGCGGTTTCCTCCAGCTCCTCGATCGAGGCGGAGGCCGCCGACAGAGAGGTGCCGGCCACGACCGGGCCGTGGTTGGCGAGCAGCACCGCGCGATGGCCCTTGGCGTAGTCGCGGATCGCGTCGGCGAGCTTGGGATCGCCTGGTTTGAAGTAGGGCACCAGCGGCAGCTTGCCGACGCGCATCACGAAGTAGGGCGTGATCGGCGGCAGGGTCGTTTCCTTGCTGTGGTGGCACGACGGATCGAGACAGGAGATCGCCACCGCATGCGTGCAATGAAGATGCACGATCGCACCGTCCTTGGGGCGCACGTCGTAGACCGAGCGGTGCAACAGGGCTTCCTTGGTGGGCGGATCGCCCGCCACGTGCTTGCCGGAAAGATCGAGCCTGGAGAGCTGGCCGGGTTCGAGCTCGCCCAGCGACGAATTGGTCGGGGTCATCAGCCAGCCATCGTCGATCCGCGCGCTGATATTGCCCGACGTGCCGGGGCAGAGGCCGCGGGCGGCGAGTTTGGCGCCCAGCGCGCAGATTGCGTCTCGGGCTTTGGACTCTTTGGTACTCATAACCGCTCGAAGGCTTTGGTGAAAAAATCCGGTGCGCCGAAGTTGCCGGACTTCAGCGCCAGCAACAGCGGCTTCTTTCCGACCGACGCCGTCCACGGCACGCCGGGATCGATCTCTGGCCCGATACGCAGCGCCGTCACGTCGAGGGCGCCCACCACGGCGCCCGCTGTCTCGCCGCCGGCGACGACGAGGCGGCCGACGCCCGAAGCGACCAGGCCGCGCGCGAGGGCCGCCATCGTCTTCTCGATCGCCTGGCTCGACTTCTCGACGCCATATTTCGATTGCAGCGCCTTCACCGCCTCGGGCCTGTCGCTGGCCGAGAGCAGGATCGGGCCGTTGCCCAGCTTGTCTTTGGCCCAGGCCAGCGCCTTCTCGCCGACGGGCTCGCCGCGGCAGATCGCGTCGGTGTCGAGTGCGAGATGCGGGCCCTCGAACGCAGCGATCTGGCCAAGCGTGGCCGCCGAACACGAACCAGCGAGGACCGCCGCGGTGCCGGAAACCTTCGGCAGCGTGTCGGCGTTGGGCTTGTGCTGAAGCAGTCCACGGCGGCGATAAGCGGCAGGCAGGCCCAGCGCCACGCCCGAACCGCCGGTGACCAGCGCGTCATCGCCGACGGCCTCGCCGATGATGCCGAGATCGGTGTCGGCCACGGCATCAACGACGACATGGCGCACCCCATCGGCCGCAAGCCCGTCGAGGGCGGCGCGCAACGAAGCCGAACCCGCCTGGACCTGCTTCAGGGCGACCAGCCCGACCTTGTGTCTGGTCTGGCGCGCCAGCACGCGCACCAGGCTCGCATCGGTCATCGGCGTCAGCGGATGGTGGCGCATGTGCGAGTCCGACAGCAGTACGTCGCCAACGAACAGATGGCCGAAAAAGATGGTGCGGCCATTCTCGGGAAAGGCCGGGCAGTAGATCGCCCACCCGGCTTTCAATTCATCGAGAAGCGCATCGCCGACCGGGCCGATGTTGCCGGCATCGGTCGAATCGAAGGTCGAGCAGTATTTGAAGAAGAAGCGGACACAGCCTGCTGCCTGAAGCGCCTTCAGCGCGTCGAGCGACTGGGCGATGGCCTCCTTGGCCTGGATCGAGCGCGTTTTGAGCGCCACCACGACGGCATCGACATCGTCGGGAATCGTCCCCTTGGGCGGCACGCCGATCGTCTGGATCGTGCGCATGCCGCCCTTGACCAGCATGCCCGCGATGTCGGTGGCGCCGGTAAAATCGTCGGCAATCACGCCAAGAACAGCCATGGGGAGACGTTAGGCGATCACGGTCGCCTTCATCCAGAACTTTCGGCGGCGGCTGCGGCGCCTGGCCTCGTCCTCGCCGTCGTAATGGTGCAGCGGCGGCGCGGGGTCGAAAGTGTCCCGGATGTCGAGGGAGTTGACATTGACGATGCCGATCGGCCCGTTTTCGTCCGGCATGACGGCGCCGACATAGGTGCCGCATTTGGTGCAAAGCAGGTAGTCGGTGATGCCGAGTCCGAAGCGGTAGCGGGATAGGCTGCCGGGCTTGCCGCGAAATTCGACCGATCCTGCCGGATCGCCCAGGGTCCGCGCGCCATGGCGACGGCAGAAGCTGCAGCCGCAGCGACCGACCCGCATCTCCTCGGGCCTCTTCTCGGAGTCGAAGCGAATCGCGATTTCGCCACAATGGCAGGAGCCGGTATAGGTCGTCATGTGTTTGGTATGATCAGTGTGGCGCGGAAATCGTTGACGTTGGTCCGGGTCGGACCGGTTACAAGGCTGTCGCCGAGGCTTTCGAAGAAGCTGTGACCGTCGTTGTCGTGCAGCATGGCCTTGGGATCGTGCCCCTTGGCGAGGGCGCGCGCCAGCGAGTCCGGCGTGAAGATGGCGCCGGCAATCTCCTCGGCACCGTCGACGCCGTCGGTGTCGGCGGCGAGGCCCCAGATCTGCGGCGCGCCGTTCGCTTCGATCGCCTTGCCCAGCAGATACTCGACATTGCGGCCGCCGCGGCCCTTGCCGCGTACCGTCACCGTCGTCTCGCCGCCGGAGAGGATCACCGTGGGCTTCTTCGCGCTGGCCACGAGATCGAGGGCGCGACGGGCGTGGGCGGCGCCCAGTTCGCGCGCCTCGCCCTCGAGATTGTCGCCCAGCATCACGACGACGCAGCCGCGCGAGCGCGCCACCGCCGCGGCCGCCGCGAGCGATCGCTTGGGCGTCGCCACGACGATGGTCTCGACGCGCCTGAGCCGCGGATCGGCGGGCTTGGGCGTCTCCTCGATCTTGCCTGCGGCACCCGCCTCGAGATGGCCGCGCACTGACGCGGGCGGATCGATGCGGTATTTGGCGAGCACCGCCAGCGCCTCGGCGAAGGTCGAACGGTCGGCCACGGTTGGCCCGGAGCCGATCACGCCGGGATCGTCGTTGGGCACGTCGGAGATCAGCCACGACAGGACGCGCGCCGGCTGCGCCGCGATGGCGAGCCTCCCGCCCTTGATCGCCGAGAGGTGCTTACGCACCGTGTTCATCTCGACGATATTGGCGCCCGATTTCAGCAGCGCGCGATTGACCTCCTGCTTGTCGGCCAGCGACAGGCCGGGGGCGGGAAGGGCCAGCAACGACGAGGCACCGCCCGAGATGAGACAGAGAACGAGATCGTCTGCCGAGAGGCCCTTCACCTTTTCGAGGATACGGCCCGCGGCGGCGCGACCCTTCTCATCGGGCACGGGATGCGCCGCCTCGACGATCTCGATGCGCTTGCAGACTTCACCATAGCCATAGCGGGTGACGACAAGGCCTTCGAGCGGATGCGGCCACTGGTCCTCGACGGCGTGCGCCATCGCAGCACTTGCTTTGCCGGCGCCGATCACGATCGTCCGGCCGCCTTTGTCCTTTGGCGGCGGCGCGAGCTTGGCGATGTAGGGCGCGAGGCAGGTGGCAGGGCGGGCGGCCGCCAGGGCGGCATCGAACAGGTCGCGCAACAGGGCGCGGGCATCGGCATCTTTCATTTGCGCAATCTTCACACTATAGGGGCGCGATGCAACAACTGCTCGGTCAGCTTCTTGTTCCCGGCGACCCGCCGCCGTTTTCGCTGTTCAACGAAAAGGGCGGGGCGCCACTGCTGCTGCTCTGCGACCATGCCAGCAAGGCTGTCCCGCGGGCGTTGGGCAATCTCGGTATCTCCGAGGACGATCTTGCCCGCCACATCGGCTGGGACATCGGCGGCCTCGACGCCGCGATCGAACTATCCATCGCACTCGACGCGCCGCTCGTTGCGTCGGGCTATTCGAGGCTGGTGATCGACTGCAATCGCTGGCCGGGTGGCGAGGGATCGATCCCCGAGATCAGTGACGGCATTCCCGTCCCGGCGAATAGCAGCCTCTCCAAGCATCAGGTCGATGCGCGTGCCGAAGCCTGTTTCTGGCCCTATCATCGCGAAGTCGATCGTCACCTCGACCGGATGACGGCAGGTGGTCGGCCGGTCGCCTTGCTGGTGATGCACAGCTTCACCCCTCGGATGAACAGCTTTCAACGGCCCTGGCATGTCGGCGTGCTGTGGAACGACGATCCGCGTTTGCCCGAACCGTTGCTGGCCGAGCTGAGACACGACTTGTCGCTGGTGGTGGGAGACAACGAACCATATTCGGCGCGCGCTTCCTACGAATACACGCTCAACGCTCACGCGCGGTCGCGCCACCTGCCGCATTGCTCGCTGGAAGTACGGCAGGATCTGATCGGAACGCCTGGCGACGCCCGCGCCTGGGGGCACCGCCTGGCGCCGGCGATTCGGGCTGCCGTTGCAGTGGCCCTGGGCTGAGCCTATATCGGCGATCAAGGCCTCAACGGCCCAGGAGATTGCCATGGATGACAAGACCCGCACCGATCTCGAAGCCGCCGCCTTTCGCCGGCTGGTCGTGCATCTGCAGGAGCGCACCGACGTACAGAACATCGATATGATGAATCTGGCGGGCTTCTGCCGCAACTGCCTGTCGCGCTGGTATCGCGAGGAAGCGGGCAAGCAGGGCATCGAGATTCCCGACCCGAAGGCCCGCGAGATCGTCTACGGCATGCCCTACGACGAGTGGAAGGCCAAGCACCAGAAAGAGGCCTCGGGCGACCAGAAGAAGGCTTTCGACAAGGGCCAGCACAAGCACGGCTGACCCGTCGTCGATCCGTTTCGTCGCCGCTCATGGATTTTGCAGAAGAGCCCTTGGATAGAGGCCTTCAAGGCTCGCTGCTTCGCCCCGAGAGATGCAGCGGCGCGGGCGTTGTCGTGCTTGGCGGGTCGAGTGGCAGAGTCGACTTGGTGCGGGCGGGTCTGTTTGCAGAACGCGGCGTCCTCGCCATCGCAATGCGATGGTTCGGAGGAGAAGGGCAAAGCCCTGGGATCTGCGAAATCCCCATAGAGACTTTCTCGCAGGCAATCGACCGATTGCGTGAAGAGGGCTGCGACCGGATCGGCTTTGTCGGGACGTCCAAGGGTGCCGAAGCCGCATTGCTCGTCGCTTCATACGACCTTCGGGTAGATATTGTAATTGCGATTAGCCCCTCGTCGGTTGTGTGGGCGAACAGTGGTCCGGGGAAGGATGGCGTCGGATGGCCGCTGCGTTCGAGCTTTGCCCGTGATGGAAAGCCCTTTCCATTCGTGCCGTATCCGGCGGAAGCGTTGCTTTCGGTGAACCGCGTGCCTCCAGTTCGCTATCTCGAACTATTCCACGAAAGCCTGCGAACCTTCGCCGGGCATGTGTCCCAGGCTACGATTCCTATTGAACTTAGTTCCGCAGAAATCGTCCTTGTCGCAGGTGGCGACGATGCCCTTTGGCCTTCGGCAGTTTTTGCCGACGCCTTGTCCGCCCGGTTGACGGCCCATGGCAAGGCTGCCTCTCTCGTCATTCACCCTGCCGCTGGTCATCGCGTGCTGTTGCCCGGCGAAATGACGCCCAAGTCGACTGTAAATGCCCATGGCGGCACGGATGAGGCCGATCGAGAACTCGGCTCGACGGCGTGGCGGGAAATCGCACGCCTTTTCCGTTTCGGAAGCTGAGGTGTCATGGCTTGTCCGGATGGTCCCCGTTATCCCCGTCTTTCATCGCAACGGCGTCATTGAGCCGACGCGGCCTGCGCTCCTATGGTCCGCCTGACTGGACCCTAGGAGTTGAGGACATGCCGGACGGAAGCGCCGTTTCCAAGAAGACCAAGGCCGGGCCGATTTCGGCCGACCGGCTGAAGAGCTTCGTCGAGCGGATCGAAAAGCTCGAGGAGGAGCGCAAGGCCATCGGCGGCGACATCAAGGACGTCTACTCCGAGGCGAAGGGCGTCGGCTACGACGTCAAGACCATGCGAAAGGTCGTTTCGCTAAGGCAGATGGATGCCGCCGACCGGGCCGAGCAGGAGACGCTGCTCGACGTCTACAAGCACGCACTCGGGATGGTCTGAGGCCCTACGCGGGCCTATCGCCACCGTCCGCTGGACGCTAGGCTTCCCGAAAGTTTCGGGAGGAACGATAAAGTGAGCGTCCATCGTCGTGTATTCGTCGCGTCGCTCGGTGCGATCGCGGCAGCGGGCTCTGTCGCCCGGGCCCAGACATTTCCCAGCCAGCCCGTGCATGTCGTCGTGCCGTTCCCGCCGGGCGGCGGCACGGACGCGCTGGCGCGCGCCATCCAGGAACCGATGCAGCGCTCGCTGGGCGGCACGATCATCATCGACAACAAGGGCGGTGGTGGCGGCAACATCGCCCACGACTTCGTCGCCAAGCAGCCGGCTGATGGCCACTGGGTGGTGGTCAGCGCGAACAACCTGCCGCTTTATCCCTACATCGTGGCCAAGCTCGGCTACGATCCCAAAACCGCCTTCATCCCGGTCGGCTTCATCGCCAAGCAGGAGTCGGTACTGGTCGGCAGCGCCGACGCACCCTGGGCCGACCTCAAGGCGATTATCGCGGCGGCAAAGGCCGCGCCGGGTTCGGTGCAATACGGCACGGCCGGGCTCACCACGCCGATGCATCTGTCGGCCGAGCAGTTCGCCATGCTGAATGGCCTCAAGCTGACGCATGTGCCGTTCCGCGGCACTGGTCCTCTGGTCACCGATCTCCTGGGCGGCCACATCAAGCTCGGCATGTCGAGCATCACCAGCGTTGCGCCGCAGATCGCGGCCGGCAAGCTCAAGCCCTACGCCATGGCGTCGCTAGAGCGTTCGTCTGTTGCGCCGAACATCCCGACCTTCAAGGAACTGGGGGCGGGCGACGTCGACGGCACCATCGTCTACACGCTGCTGGCGCCGGCCGGCACGCCACCGGCCGCGATCGCCAAGCTGAACAAGGCGCTGAACGACGCGGTGTCGACACCTGCAGGCAAGGAAGACCTGAAGAAGCGCGGCTTCGTGCCGATGGGTGGCACGCCGCAGCAACTCGGCGACTGGCTAAAAATCCAGGAGCCGATCTGGGTGCCGGTGCTGAAGGCTGCCGGCATCAAGCCGGAGTAGCTCAGAACCAGATGTTCATTGGTAGGCCGTGCCGGTCGCGCGCGTTGGCCGGACCAAGCCGCGTGGCCTTGCCTTGGGCGATCAGCAACGCTGTGCGGCAGCAGGCGACCGCATCGAGAATGTCGTCACGCGCGGCGCCGGGAAGGCGCTCGACCGTCGGCGTGAAGCCGTGATCGGCCAGCAGTCGCCGACGTTGCGAACGGCCATCGGCTTTCTTCTTAGTGGCGAAGACCGGCACATCTCCGTTCATGCGGCGGAATGCTAGCTCCGGATGCGCCTCATGGACGATGCTCCGCAAGGTCGGCTGTTGAGTGAGAATGCAGTCGACCTCGTTCAACTTGGAAAAGAGGCCAAACGCCTGCTTTGATAGGCCAACCTCGTGCGGGGGCGGCATGCGTCTCACGGTTTCGTAGTCCGTCGCGGCCAACGCCCATCGGCATGGCGAAGAGAAAACCGAAGAACCCTTTTTGCCGAGAAGTTTGCGGGCTTCGCGTTCACACGCTCTGCCGCCGCGTTTTTGTTTGTCGTGAAAGCCGAGCGGCTTGTCCCCGGCCAAATTGGAAAGACCCTCGCAGGCTTCTGCGTGGGTCTTCACGACTCTGATATCCAGGGATCCGTCGGTGTCACGCCGGCAGATCACCCAGCCTGCACGGCAACCGTCGGCACCCCCGACGATCAACTGGCAACGCCGCGTCAAAGAGCGGCGAGTGCAGCGTTCAACGTCGCACTCGGCCGCATCGCTGCCGATGTCTTGCTCTGATCGGGGAGATAATAGCCGCCCGTATCCACCGGCTTACCTTGCGCGGCGATCAGCTCGGCGTCGATCTTGGCCTCATTGGCCGCCAGCGCCTTCGCCAGCGGCTTGAAGCGGGCCGACAGGCCTGTGCTGTTGTCTCGCCGGGCCAACGCCTCTGCCCAATACTTCGCCAGGTAGAAGTGGCTGCCACGATTATCCAGTTCGCCGACCTTTCGTGCCGGCGAACGGTTGTCCTCGAGGATCTTGCCGTTGGCCTCATCGAGCGTCTCGGCCAATACCTTCACATCCTCATTCCCGGTTCTCTGCGCCAGATGTTCCAGTGAAGCGCCAAGCGCCAGGAATTCGCCCAGCGAATCCCAGCGCAGATACCCTTCGTGCTGGAACTGCTCCACATGTTTGGGCGCCGAACCGCCGGCGCCGGTCTCGAACAACCCGCCGCCCGCCAGCAACGGAACGATCGAGAGCATTTTGGCCGACGTGCCCAGCTCCATGATCGGGAACAAGTCGGTCAGGTAGTCGCGCAGCACATTGCCCGTGACGGAGATGGTGTCCTTGCCGCGGATCACGCGCTCCAGCGTGAAGCGCATCGCGCGCACCTGCGACATGATCTGGATGTCCAGCCCGGTCGTGTCGTGGTCCTTGAGGTAGCGCCGCACCTTCTTGATGATCTCGTTCTCGTGCGGGCGGTATTCATCCAGCCAGAACACGGCCGGGGTGTTCGACTGCCGCGCGCGCGTAACGGCGAGCTTGACCCAGTCGCGCACCGCGGCGTCCTTGGTCTGGCACATGCGCCATATGTCGCCGGCCTCGACGTTCTGCTC
>JACPVT010000352.1 GCA_016191685.1 Rhodospirillales bacterium
CATTTAAAAAAAAAAAATTTTCGAATTAGAAAATTAAAATAAAGTTTTTAAATAACGTAAAATTAAAATAACTGGTTTTTATTTCTTTTTTAATAGATTTTGTTGAAAATGATAAGTTTGTTGATCCGGCAGCCAGCGGGGGTAGATCACGGTTCTGTGCCAAGAAATCGCCCGATTCGCAGATCGGACCGACAATGTCGCAGCGGATCGTGGCGGTATCTTGACGGGCTTCCTTCACCGGCAGGATGTCGTGCCAGGCCTCATATAACGTCGGCCGGATGAGATCGTTCATGGCGGCATCGACGATGACGAAAGTCTTTGCCGCACCGGGCTTCACGAGGATGACCTCGCTCACCAGCACGCCCGCCTCGCCGACTAGGCGCCGGCCGGGCTCGAAGGTGAGTTCGCAGCCGAGCCCCGCTGTCTCCTTGGCGACCACGGCCATGAAATCGGCGATCGAGGGCGGCTTCTCGTTCGAATAAACAATCCCCAGGCCGCCGCCAATATCGAAGCGGTCGATACGATGGCCGTCGGCGCGCAACTGGCCGATCAGTTCACGCACCCGCACGATCGCGGCGCGGTAGGGCTCGAGCGAAGTGAGCTGCGAGCCGATGTGCATGGCGACCCCCACCACCTTGAGATTGGGCAGCCGCCCGGCCAGCGCGAAGGCCTCGCGCGCGAGGTCGATGTCGATGCCGAACTTGTTCTCCTTGCGCCCCGTGGTGATCTTGGCGTGCGTGCCGGCATCGACGTCGGGATTGACCCGAATGGTGATGTCGGCCCGGACGCCAAGCTGCCCCGCGACGGCATTCAGAGTCTCAAGCTCGGCTGAACTCTCGACATTGATCTGGCCGACCTTGACCTGCAGGGCCTCCATGAGCTCCGAGGCCTTCTTGCCGACCCCGGAATAGATAATGCGACCAGCCGGAATGCCGGCCGCCAGCGCGCGGCGCATCTCGCCCACCGAGACGATGTCGGCGCCGGCGCCCATCTCGCCGAACACGCGGATGACGGCGAGATTGCTGTTGGCCTTCATGGCGTAGCAGACGCTGGCATTCATCCCCTTGATGCCGTCGGCGAATTCGCGCCATCCGGCGCGCAGTGCGCCCGCGGAGTAGCAGTAGAAGGGCGTGCCGACCTGGGCCGCGATCGCGGCCAGCGCCACGCCTTCGGCGTGCATCGCGCCGTTGCGGTACTCGAAGAAGCTCATCGTGAACGCCCCAGAAAACGACGACGCGCTTCCTTGACGGCACGCACGACATTGGCAGGCGCCGTGCCGCCCAAGCTCTTCCGTGCCTTGACCGAGGCCTCGACGGTGAGCACGCGATAGACGCCGCGGTTTATTCGGGGTTCGACGGACCGCATCTCGACGAGCGACAGCTTGTCGAGGTCGACGCCCTTGTCGGCGGCGATTCCCACAAGGCGGCCCGTGACGTGGTGCGCCTGGCGGAACGGCAGGCCGACCTCTCGAACCAGCCAGTCGGCAAGATCGGTCGCCACAGAATAGTCGGCCGAAGCGACGGCGCGCATTCGTACCGGGTTGGCCTTGAGGTCGCGCACCATCCCGGCCATCGCGGCGAGGCCGAGCTCCAGTGAATCGGCGGCATCGAACAGCGGCTCCTTGTCCTCCTGCATGTCCTTGCCGTAGGTGAGCGGCAGGCCTTTCAGCATGGTGCAGAGCGCCACGAAGGCGCCGACGATGCGGCCGGTCTTGCCGCGCGTCAGCTCGGCGGCGTCGGGATTGCGCTTCTGCGGCATGATCGAGCTGCCGGTGGTGAAGGCATCCGACAGCGCGATGAAGCGAAATGGCGCGCTGCACCAGATCACGATCTCCTCGGAGAGTCGCGACAGGTGGACGGCGGCGATCGAGGCCGCGGCGATGAACTCGACCACGTAGTCGCGGTCGGACACGGCATCGAGCGAGTTGGCCATCGGCCGGTCGAAACCCAGTGCCTTGGCCGTCTTGCGCGGATCGATCGGATGCGGCGAGCCGGCGAGCGCTGCAGCGCCCAGCGGCGATTCATTCAACCTGCGCCGGCAATCGGCGAGGCGGTCGCGGTCGCGGCCGAACATCTCGACATAGGCCATGAGATGATGGCCGAAGGTGATGGGCTGCGCCGTCTGCAGGTGCGTGAAGCCCGGCATGATGGTCGCGGCATACTCCTCGGCGCGATCGATCAACGCGGCCTGCAGGTCGGCCAGCATCGGCTCGAGCCGGTCGATGGTGTCGCGCACCCACAGCCGGACGTCGAGCGCCACCTGGTCGTTGCGCGAACGCGCGGTATGCAGCCGGCCGCCGGCCGGTCCGATCAACTCGGTCAGCCGTGCCTCGACATTGAAATGGATGTCCTCGAGCCTGGTCGAAAACTTGAACCGGCCTCCCTCGATCTCGGCGCGCACCTGGAGCAGCCCGCGCTTGATGGCACGGCCGTCCTTGGCCGTGAGGATGCCCTGGGCCACCAGCATGTCGGCATGCGCCAGCGAGCCCGCGATATCCTGCGCGTAAAGCCGCCGGTCGAAACCGATGGAGGCGTTGATCCGCTCCATGATTTCCGCCGGGCCGAGCTTGTAGCGGCCGCCCCACATCGTGTTGGAGCGACTCTTCCGCGCTCGCGCAGTCGTGTTCTTTCGTGCCATGAATTCGAGCCATTGATCCTGTAGGAACGCGGCTTATGGCATATCCTGTCCCCAATTTCCTCCCCGGCCGGAGGTACATTCTCTCCGGCATGCTGGCGGCGGCAGCGCTTCCGGCGCGGGCGGCGGGAGAAATGGACCGGTTCAAGAAGGCCACGACACCCAAGCCGCTGCCCGATCTCGCGTTCCAGGACGCCGACGACAAGCCGATGAACTTCGCCGACCTGCGCGGCAGGGCCTTGCTTATCAACTTCTGGGCGACCTGGTGCGTGCCCTGCGTCAAGGAGATGCCGAGCCTCGACCGGCTGCAGGCGAAGTTCCCCAAGGACAAGTTCCTCGTCCTGCCCCTGTCGATCGATGGTCCGTCGCGGCCCAAGGTCGCGCCCTTCTACAAGGACCAGAAGCTCAGCCATCTTGGCATGTACTTCGACAAGGGCCGCAAGGCCATGCAGGGACTCAATGTGTCGCTGCTGCCGACCTCGATCCTGGTCGACCCGATGGGCCGGGAACTCGGCCGGCTGGAAGGCGACGCCGATTGGGACATGCCCGAGGGCGTGGCCCTCATGAAAGCGGCCATCGCCAGCCAGAGCTGACGGCTTGACGCCAGGTTGGGTCCGTCCCTCGCCCCGGGCGTAGCCAGCTCTCCGGACGCCGGAGAGCCGTTGCCCTGAGCGGCGCCCACCTTTGACATCGCGGCCGAGGCTTTTTCCCGACGCCCCGGTGTCGGGAAAATCCTGTCGGAAAATTCAAGGCATTGATCGGCAAGGCTTTTTGCCGGCCGTTTTCCGACACCTGCGTGTCGAAGAATGCGAGCCGTGTCGGAAAACTCCTCACGCCGTACACCCACCTGCCGGGCGGGGTAGGCACTCTGCCTCAGTTGCCGACTTCGCAGTGCTTGTTCATTTCCTTGCAGACCCGCATCACGGCCTGCACGACCATCGACGCCGTCGAACCCTCGCCCGGACCGGCGTGACCGGCGATCATGAGCTGGGAAACATCGTCGTTGAAGATGGCGACATTCAAGGTCGCGGTGCGATCACCCTCGGCAATCTGCAGGCGGCGCTGGCTGGGATCCTGCATCAGGATGCGAACCGACGTGTTCTTGCGTGCCATTTCCAGCGCGGTCGAGAACACCTTGTCGGCGGGAGCATCGAGGATGACCGTGGCGAAGTCGTAACCCGACCGGCCGTTCTGCTGACCCTCGGTCATCTGATGAATCCGGCCCAGCGCCTTGCGCGCGACGAACACCCACTGCGCGTCGGCCGGACTGAACGGAACAGCGGCCAGGATGGTGCCGAAGGCGACCGCGAGAACAGTGATGAGCCGTGCCATGTTCAGTAACCTCTATCGAGTGGGGACCGGACGTTTGCCTGGACAGTCATGGAAGCGGCCATTCAACCCGGGTCGACGGCAAATTTCGAGCCCCACCCCGTCGGGGAGGAACCCCAGGCGGCGATCTGCCGGCCATGATTGGAAAGGATGAACCAGTAACCGCCGAGAAACGAAACGCGCGATGTTTCCGGCGGCACCACGTGACCGTCAGCGCGTCGGAACCGGGCGTTCGCCGGAGTAATCGTAGAAGCCGCGCTTGACCTTCTTGCCGACCCAGCCGGCTTCGACGTACTTCACCAGGAGCGGACATGGGCGATATTTCGAATCGGCCAGTCCCTCGTGCAGGACCTGCATGACCGACAGGCAGGTATCGAGGCCGATGAAGTCGGCGAGTTCGAGCGGACCCATCGGATGATTGGCGCCCAACTTCATGCCGGTGTCGATCGCCTCGACGTTGCCGACGCCTTCATAGAGGGCGTAGACCGCCTCGTTGATCATCGGCAGCAGGATACGGTTGACGATGAAGGCCGGGAAATCCTCGGCATTGACCGGCTTCTTGTCGAGTTTGACCACGACCTCGCGGACCGTGCGGAAGGTCTCTTCCTCGGTGGCGATGCCGCGGATCAGCTCGACCAGCCCCATCAGCGGGACCAGGCCTTCACAGACCTTCTTGAAGATCTCGCGCTTCACCGCCTCGTTCTCGGTCGCCGCCTCGACGATCAGGTCGCAGTCGGCGAAGGCCTTGTAGTCGGTGGCCGTCGTGATGCGCTTGATCGCCGAGTCCTTGTCCTCGGGCCGGATCATGCCACGGCCGATCTGCCGATCCATGTTGCGGGCGATCGCGTCGAGGCCCTTGTCGATATGCGGCTGGTCGACATCCGCGAGCCGGATATCGAAGCCCTTGAGCGCGCAGACATGGGCGATGCCGCTGCCCATCTGGCCGGCGCCGATGACGCCGATGCGCTTGATCATGATCGGTACCCCTGGGGTTCCTGTGTACTATTTCTTCTCGACCGCCGCGGTCAGCTCCGGAACGATCTGGAACAGATCCCCGACGATGCCGTAGTCAGCCACCTGGAAGATCGGTGCTTCCTCGTCCTTGTTGATCGCCACGATGGTCTTGCTGTCCTTCATGCCGGCGAGATGCTGGATCGCGCCGGAAATCCCGATGGCGATATAGAGATCGGGGGCGACCACCTTGCCGGTCTGGCCGACCTGATAATCGTTCGGCACATAACCCGCGTCCACCGCCGCGCGGCTGGCGCCGAGACCGGCCCCCAGCTTGTCGGCCAGTGTCTCGAGCATCTTGAAATTCTCGCCGCTCGCCAGGCCGCGACCGCCCGAAACCACGATCTTGGCGCTGGTGAGTTCGGGCCGCTCGCTCTTGGAAAGCTCTGCTCCGACGAACGACGACAGGCCGCTGGCGGCCGCGCCGCCGATCTGTTCGACCGCGGCCGAACCGCCGCCGGCGCCGGCCTTGAAGTTGGTCGGGCGGATCGTCACGACCTTGATCTTGTCGCTCGACTGCACGGTGGCCATGGCGTTGCCGGCATAGATCGGCCGCACGAACGTGTCGGGCGAGACGACCTGGATGGCCTCGGAGATCTGCGCCACGTCGAGCAGGGCCGCGACGCGCGGGGCGACGTTCTTGCCGACCGAGTCGGCCGCCATCACGACGTGGCTGTAGTTCGGCGCCAGCTTGACCACCAGCGGCGCGATGTCCTCGGCCAGCCAGTTGGCATAGGCCGCGTCTTCGGCCTGCAGCACCTTGGTCACGCCCTGGAGGGCGGCAGCCGACTTGGCGGCTTCGCCGGCATTGCTGCCGGCCACCAGCACGTGCACGTCCGAACCCATCTGGGTCGCGGCGGCAACGGCGTTGGCGACGTTGGCGCGGACGGTCTTGCCGTCATGCGCGGCGACGACGAGGATGGCCATGATCAGATCACTCCCGCTTCGTTGCGCAGCTTGTCGACCAGTTCGGCCACGGTCTTCACCTTGATACCGGCCTTGCGCTTGGGCGGCTCTTCGACCTTGAGCGTCTTGAGGCGCGGTGCGATGTCGACACCCAGCGCATCCGGCGCCAGGACCTCGATCGGCTTCTTCTTGGCCTTCATGATGTTAGGCAGCGAGGCGTAGCGCGGCTCGTTGAGGCGCAGGTCGGTCGTGATCACCGCCGGCAACTTGATCTTGATGTTCTCGAGGCCGCCGTCGACCTCGCGCTTGACCTCGGCCGAACCGTCGGCGACGTGCAGCTTGTTGGCGAAGGTACCCTGAGACCAGCCGAGAAGGGCGGCCAGCATCTGGCCGGTCTGGTTGGAATCGTCATCGATCGCCTGCTTGCCGACGATCACCAGGCCGGGCTGTTCCTTGTCGACCACCGCCTTCATCAGCT
>JACPVT010000353.1 GCA_016191685.1 Rhodospirillales bacterium
GCTCCATGACGATATAGGCCGTGCCGTTGGCCTCGAGGAAGTCGAACACGTGCACGATCGCCGGCACGCGATGCAGCGTCGCCAGCGTGCGGCCCTCAGTGACGAAGCGATCGCGCCCCCAGCCGAAGTCATCGGCCATCTTGGTCGTGCGCGGCAGGACTGTGGCGCCATCCTGACGCACCGCCAACGCCGATGGCAGGTACTCCTTGATCGCAACCTCACGGCCGAGCTGAATGTCGCGCGCGCGATAGGTGATGCCAAAGCCGCCCTGACCGAGAACGGAGACGATCTCGTAGCGGCCGATCGCCTGCCCGGCACGGAGCGCAACGTAATCGACTTCGGGCAATTCACCCGGTGGCGGGTTCGCTGAATCGGTCATGCGCAACGCATATCCTAGACTTGCCGCACCAGCAGCTCGACGTCGCCAATACGGAGCTTGTTGCCGGCATGAAGCGCCACCGGCGCCCCGGCACTGAGCGCCGTGCCATTGACCGCCGAACCGTTGGTCGAGCCGAGGTCCTCGACCTGCAGCGCTTCACCCGCGAGACTGAGGCGGGCGTGGCGGCGCGACACGGTGGCGTGCGCGACAACGAGTTCGCATTGGTCGGCGGAGCGACCGATAACCATCCCCTGCGGCTGGGCCACCAGCTTGTCGAGGGCGACGTCGAAGGTGTGCTTGCGGCCTGCCGAATCGGGACCCTCGAAGCGCAGTGTAATCTGCGGCACCATCCGCGTCGTCGTTCCGAGGGTCGGCGCCCGGGCGTGGCGTACATGGAATATCTGGACGGCCCGGCTCACGTTCTTCATCTGCTGCTCGCCGCCGTCGGCGAACACATAGTCGACCTTGAGCTCGACTAGGTCGCGCACGGCGCGTGATACCGCGATGCCGCCGGGCTCGGCCAAGGCCTGGATCCGGGCGGCAAGATTGACGCCGTCGCCAAAGATGTTCTGGTCCTCTTCGTCGATGATCACCTCACCCAGATGAACGCCGATGCGAAACATCATGCGCTGGTCGGCCTGCAGGGCCTCGTTGAAGCGCGCCATGCGTTCCTGGATGTCGATGGCGGCCCCGACGGCAGTCACTGCGGAGCCGAACTCCGCCAGCATGGCATCGCCTGCCGTGCCGACCAGCCGGCCCTGCGATGACTCGATCGCCGGCCTCCAGACCTCGATCTGGGCTGATTTCAGGTGCCGGAAAGTGCGGGTTTCCGCACCCTCCATCATCCGGGTGAATCCGGCGAGGTCGGCATGGACGATGGCAGCGAGACGGCGTTGCATGGCGGCCTCAGTTTAGCGGCCAAATCTCGATCGCGCGCCCCTCGGCGAGGTATTTGGCGGTCTGGGGCGCCACGTCGCCGGTCGGCGCCATTGCCGGTCCGGCGGGCTCGAGGGCGACATATTGCCGTGCCTGTGCACGTACCGTTCGCTCCCCCGGCCGGGCCGCCAGGTCGATGCCGAGAATGGCATGGCCGGGCATGACAATGATCGCAAGCTTTCGCCAAGGCGTGTAGGTCCGCAGGACCGCCGCCAGGGCTACGGCC
>JACPVT010000210.1 GCA_016191685.1 Rhodospirillales bacterium
CCGTGGCGGGCTTGCCATGAAGGAAGCCGAAGCCCTTGTTGAGCTCGGCCGGGATCAGGTTGCGCAGCGACACGTCGTTCAGGATCGTGACGAGTCTGATGTGTTTGCGCGCCGCCGAAGCCGAAGTGCCCATCGGCACATCGTCGACAAACACCGCGATCTCACCCTCGAAATCGATGCCCCAGGCCTCGTCGCCGGCCTCGATCTCGTCGGTCGAGCCGATGAAGGAGTCGGAGCCGCCCTGATACATCAGCGGGTCGGTCCAGAAAGAGGGCGGCATCTCGACGCCGCGGGCCTTGCGCACCAGCTCGACGTGAACGACGTAAGCGGAGCCGTCCACCCACTGGTAGGCGCGCGGCAGCGGCGCGGCCAGCGCGGCACTGTCGAGCTCGAAGGACCCCGGCGCCTTGTCGTCGGCAAGCTGCTCGGCAAGCGCCCGCAGGCGCGGCATGACTTCCGTCCAGTCGTCGAGTGCCCGCTGCAATGTCGGCGCCACGTTCGTGGCCCGGACCGCGCGCGTCAGCTCGCGGTTGACCACGATCAGCGTGCCGTCACGGCCGCCTTCCTTCAACGTCCCCAGCTTCATCGACCTCTTCCCTACTCCGCCGCCTGCTTCATTTCCGGTGGCCGCCACGACTTCACATAGCCGTCGAACTCCACGCCGGCCGGCAAGTCGGCGACATCTATCGCGTCGCGCGTGTCGATCATCACCGCAACTTCGTCGGTCTCGGTCTTGCCGCCCTTCGTCGCCGCATTGAAAGCCTTGGGATGCGGACCATGCGTGAAGCCGGTGGGGTGCACCGTCATCATCCCGGGGTGGATGTTGTCGCGGCTGAAGAAGCTGCCCTTGTGATAGAAGATCACTTCCTCGAAATCGTCGTTGTTGTGGAAGAACGGCAGCTTGAGCGCCTCCGGGTCGCTTTCGAACGGCCGCGGCACGAAGGTGCAGACCACGAAACGGCCCGCCATCCAGGTCGTGTGCGCCGACGGCGGCAGGTGGACGCGATGGCTCATCAGCGGCCGCAGATCGCGCCAGTTGATGCGAACGACGCTCAGGTCGCCATGCCAGCCCACGGCGTCGAGAGGATTGAACGGATAGGTAACCGTCGAGAGCTGATTGCGCCGCTTCACCGAGACCTTCCAGGTGCGCTCGTCCTGCTGCGCCTTGAACGCCTCGTCGATCCTGGGCGTGTCGAGAATCGCCGGGTCGAAAATCGCGTGCCGACCGACCATCCCCTTGTCCGGCAGGGTGAAATGGTCGTTGGTCGCCTCGATCATCAGCGACGCCGTGGGCTTGGCAGGCTCGAGCCGCCACATCGTGCCGCGCGGAATCACGAGGTAGTCGCCCTCGCTGTAGTCGAGGTGACCGTAGTCGCAGAACAGGGCACCGGCGCCTTCATGGATGAACAGAAGCTGATCGCCATCGCCGTTGCGTGCCAGTTCGGTCATGGCCTTCTCGACGCGCCAGATACGCATCTGCAGATGGGCGTTGCTCATGACGAGCGGCGCCATCCAAGGATTGCTCTTGGGCGTCGCCATCTTGTTGAGGTCGAGCGCGCGCGGCCGGATCGGCCCATCGAACTCGACCCAATCGGTCGGCTTGTGCCTGTGGTGGAACTGCGCCGAAGGGCCGAAGAAGCCCTCCTTGCTGATCTCGCGCTCGTAGGTGCCCTCGGGCAGGCGGACATGGGCCTGGCGCGAGGCGGTGCCTTCGACCTGGCGCAACGGAATCCAGTTCTTGCTCATGGTTTCCTCCTAGGCTTTCAGAACGCCGCGGCGGATCTGGTCGAGCTCGATCGATTCGAACAGGGCGCGGAAATTGCCCTCGCCGAAGCCCTCGTTGCCGCGACGCTGGATGATTTCGAAGAAGATTGGACCGATCACCGTTTGGGTGAAGATCTGCAGCAAGAGTCCGCCGCCCTCGGTCGGCGCGCCGTCGATCAGGATGCGGTCGGCTGCCAGCCGCGCCAGATTCTCGCCGTGGCCAGGCAGGCGCTTGCCGACCTGCTCATAGTAGGTGTCGGGCACGGTCTGGAACGGCACGCCTGTCGCCTTGAGTGTTTCGACGGTTTCGTAGATGTCGCCGGCGCCGAGCGCGATGTGCTGGATGCCCTCGCCGTGATAGGCGGAGAGATACTCCTGGATCTGCGATTTGTCGTCGGTGCTCTCGTTGATCGGGATGCGGATCTTGCCGCACGGGCTGGTCATTGCCTTGGACTTCAGGCCCGTCAGCTTGCCTTCGATGTCGAAGTAGCGGATCTCACGGAAATTGAAGAGCCGCTCGTAGAACGAGGCCCATTCATCCATGCGCCCGCGATGCACGTTGTGGGTCAGATGGTCGATATAGGTGAGGCCCACGCCCTTCGGGTTGGGATCGACGCCCGGCAGATACTCGAAGTCGACGTCGTAGATGCTGCCCTTCGGTCCATAGCGGTCGACCAGGTAGATCAGCGAATCGCCGATACCCTTGATCGCCGGGATGTTGAGCTCCATCGGGCCGACCTTGTTTTCAACGCCCCAGGCGCCGAGTGAAAGCGCCCGCTTATAGGCGCGGGCCGCGTTCTTCACGCGAAAGGCAATGGCGCAGACGCTGGGGCCGTGCACGCGGGCGAAGCCCTGGGCGAAGCTCTCCTTCTCGCCGTTGACAATGAAATTCACGTCCCCTTGCCGGAACAGCGATACGTCCTTGGAGCGATGTCGGGCGACGCGCACGAAGCCCATGCTCTCGAACAGGGCGCCCAACGCCGTGGGATCGGGGGCGGTGTACTCGACGAACTCGAAGCCGTCGGTACCCATCGGATTCATCGAGTCAGTCTCGAGGACGGTCCGCTCGCTGATGCTGGCCATGTTTGACCTCCCGGCTGAATTAGTTTCATATGTAACTATTATGCCGAACGCTTTGCAAGCCCTCGAACTGGAGAAATTCCTCCCCTACCGGCTCTCGGTCCTGGCCCAGCTCGTGAGCGAATCGCTGCACGATCTCTACACCCAGCCCTTCGGCCTGTCGGTGACGCAATGGCGGGTCATGGCGGCGCTGGGACGCTTCGCACCGCTCTCCGCCTCAGATGTGGGGCAGCGTATCGTCATGGACAAGGTGGCCGTTAGCCGGGCGGTCGCAGGCCTCATGAAGCGCGGTCTGGTCGAGCGAGCGACCGACCGCAGCGACCGCCGCCGCGCGTCCCTGAAGCTGAGCGCCCGCGGCCGGGCCATGCACGCGGAGATCGTCCCCTTGGCCCTCGGCTACGAGGCACGCCTTTATAAGGTGCTCGCCCCCGACGAAAGACGCAGCTTCGATGCATTGGCCGACAGGCTGATTGCACATGCCCAGGCCCTCCGGGAAGCGACCTAGAGCGTCGTCCCCCCTGCCTTGTGGCCCCGACTCGCCATGCTATAACGCCCGCCACGTGAGAATTGAGGGAGGCAGGCTTGGCCCCAAAGGCCGCCCGGCGCCCACTGGCTCTCAAGCCGGTGCTGGTGCTCAACGGGCCAAATCTCAACATGCTGGGCAAGCGGCAGCCGGAAATCTACGGCCGCGAGACCCTGGCTGACGTCGAAAAGGCGTGCCGAGCCGAGGCGGAGCGTCTGAGCCTGGCGATCGAGTTCGCCCAGAGCAATCACGAGGGTGTCCTGGTCGATCTCATTCAGGCGGCGCGCGAAAAGAACGCCGGCATCGTCATCAATGCCGGCGCCTATACTCATACGTCGGTTGCCCTGCTCGATGCGCTCAATGCCGCCGAACTGCCGACGGTCGAGGTTCATCTTTCCAACATCTACAAGCGCGAGCGTTTCCGGCACCATTCCTATATCAGCCCGGCCGCGATCGGCGTGATCGCCGGCCTCGGCACCCAAGGCTACCTCCTGGCCCTCCAGGCGCTGGCTCGCCTGCTGGCTCGCTGACTTTCATCCGGAGCGTTTCTCCATGGCAAAGTTCGAGATGGATACCGAGTTCGTCCGCAAACTGGTGGAGATCCTCGAGGAGAACGATCTCGGCGAAATCGAGCTCGCCGATGGCGACCGCAAGATCCGGATCGCCCGGCCGGCCGTGACCTACGCCGCGGCGCCGACAACGATCGCGGCCGGCGCCGCCCCTGTCGCGGCCGCTGGGCCCGCCGGGCCGGCTGCCGCCGGCGACTTCACCAAGCACGCCGGCGCGGTGAAGTCGCCAATGGTGGGCACCGCCTATCTTGCGCCGGAGCCCGGCAAGCCCAACTTCGTGGCGGCCGGCGACAAGGTGACCGCCGGGCAGACCCTTCTCATCATCGAGGCGATGAAGACCTTCAATCCGATCAAGGCCCCCAAGGCCGGCACAGTGGTCCAGATCCTGATCGAGAACGCCCAGCCGGTGGAGTTCGGTGAAGCCCTGATGATCGTCGAATAGAGGCGGTCCGGCGCAATGTTCGAAAAGGTCCTGATCGCCAACCGAGGCGAGATCGCGCTTCGTATTCATCGCGCCTGCCGCGAGATGGGTATCCAGACGGTGGCGATCCACTCGACAGCCGACAGCGACGCCATGCATGTGCGCCTTGCCGACGAGTCCGTCTGTATCGGCCCGCCGCCGGCGCGCGACAGTTATCTCAACATTCCCGCGATCCTGTCGGCGGCGACCATCGCCGGTGCCGACGCCATTCAGCCCGGCTACGGCTTCCTGTCGGAGAATGCGCGCTTCGCCGAGGCGGTCGAGGCGCACGGCTTCACCTTCATCGGCCCGACGCCCGAGCATATCGCCATGATGGGCGACAAGATCGTGGCCAAGCAGACCGCCAAGGAACTCGGCCTGCCGCTGGTGCCGGGCTCGCCCGGTCCGGTCGGCTCGATCGAGGAGATCGTGGCGCTCGGCACCAAGATCGGCTGGCCGGTGTTGATCAAGGCCGTGGCAGGCGGCGGCGGGCGCGGCATGAAGGTGGTCGACGACGCCGACGGTGCGGCCGAGGCCTTCTCGCTTGCCCGCACCGAGGCAAAAGCGGCGTTCAGCAACGACTCGGTCTACCTCGAGAAGTATCTGCCGCGGCCTCGCCATATCGAAATCCAGGTGCTCGGCGACGGCCTGGGCGCCGGGGTGCACCTCGGCGAGCGGGACTGCTCGCTACAGCGCCGCCACCAGAAGGTTCTGGAGGAAGCGCCCTCTCCCGCCCTCAATACCGAGCAGCGCCATCGGATCGGCGAACTGGCCGCAGCGGCGGTGCGCAAGCTCAAATATCGCGGCGCGGGAACGATGGAGTTCCTGTTCCAGGATGGCGAATTCTACTTCATCGAGATGAACACCCGCCTGCAGGTCGAGCATCCGATCACCGAAGCGGTGACCGGCATCGACCTGGTCCGCGAACAGATCCGCATCGCCTCGGGCGCGCCACTCGGCATGACCCAGGAGGACATCGTCATCCAGGGCCACGCCATCGAGTGCCGGATCAACGCCGAGAACCCCGAGACCTTCATGCCCTGCCCCGGCCGCATCGCCGACTATCATCCGCCCGGCGGACTGGGCGTGCGCGTCGATTCGGGTCTCTACACAGGCTACGTGATGCCGCCCTATTACGATTCGATGGTGGCCAAGCTGATCGTGAACGGCAACAGCCGCAACGAATGCCTGATGCGGCTCCGCCGTTCGCTCGAGGAGTTCGTAATCGGCGGCATCGACACGACCATTCCCCTGCACCGGCGGATCATCGGCGAGCAGGCCTTCATCGACGGCGACTACGACATCCACTGGCTGGAGAAGCTGGTCGGCCTCAAGAAATAGCGGCGACGATGCTGGAGATCACACCCGACCTCCTGCTGCAGGCCTACCGCATCGGCGTCTTTCCCATGGGCGAGAGCCGCGACGACCCCAAGCTCCATTGGCTCGATCCCCGGTTGCGCGCGGTACTGCCGCTGGATGGCTTTCATTTGCCCCACCGGCTCGCCCGCACGATCCGCTCCGGGCGTTTCACCGTTACCGCCGACACCATCTTCGCCGAAATCGTGCAAGCCTGCGCCGAACCACGGCCGGGCCATCCTGAGAGCTGGATCAATGAGCCGATCGTCGACCTTTATTCGGAGCTGCACAGGCTCGGTCATGCCCATAGCGTCGAGTGCCGGATCGGCGACCGCCTGGTGGGAGGCCTCTACGGCGTCTCCGTGGGCGCGGCATTCTTTGGCGAAAGCATGTTCTCCCGCGAGCGCGACGCCTCGAAGGTCGCCCTGGTCCACCTCGTAGCCCGCCTGATTCAGGGCGGTTTCCGGTTGCTCGACTGCCAGTTCATGACCGAACACCTCAGGAGTTTCGGCGCTGTCGAAATCCCC
>JACPVT010000159.1 GCA_016191685.1 Rhodospirillales bacterium
CATCATGTCTCCTGCCGCCGCGGCGGCGCCTTGCGGCGCGCGCGGTCAGGTCATCGCGCGCATGTCGGGATTTTGTGGGGCGCGGTCAGGAAGTGCAACCCGGCGATGTGGTGGATGGGGACGCCGCGTCCCGATCGAAGCTAGGATGCCAGGCCATGCGCAACGTCTTCGATCAGTATTCGCAGCCAGAAAACCGCCTCACCCACGCGCTGATGACGGCGTTGCACGAGGATCGCGGGTTGCTCGCCCTGTTCCTGCGCGAGATCGCTGGGGTGAAGCCGCCGGTCGCCGCCACCCACCTGTCCGTTCTCGTGCAGCAGCTGCCGGAGACGCCACCTGTCTCGGAGGACGAGGCGGAGCGCCGTGGTATCCCCGACGGCTGGATCTACAGCGTCGAAGAGGAATGGTGCGTCGTCGTCGAGAGCAAGGTGCTAATTCGCCTGGGCGCCGACCAGATCGAGCGCCATCGCCGCATGGCGCAGCGGCGCGGCTTTACCAGGGTTTTCGTCGTCGCCATCACGACGGAGGAAGTGGCGCGCCAGCGCGTCGCGGGTGACCGGCGTCTCAGGATTCTGGAATGGCGCGACGTCTACGTCTGGCTACGCCGTCACCCGGACCGGGAGTGGGCACGGCGGACCGCCGAATATCTCGAAGTTTCCGAAGCGAGGATGATCATGGATCAGCAGTTCGTCCGCGGCGCGCTCACGCGCTTCTCGGGTGTGCCCTTCTCCGACGATCACCCTTACACCTATCTGGAAGCCAAGCGTATCCTGCGCCTGGTGCTCGACGAGCTTCGGGGCCGGAAAGACCTGCGCGATCGGCTGGGTGTCGATCCCGACGCGCCCGGCAGGGGCGCCATAACGGGATCGAGGGGCGACCTCGTCTGGGATTACCTCAGCCTGCGCGGTGACACCAAGAAGGGCTTCACCGCCCGTCCGCATCTCAGCCTCGGGGTCAGCAGGCGGGGTCTGGGGGTCATGGTCACGATTCCGGACAAGGTCGAAGGTCGGGCGCGGCGCGCTCTGCGCGAGATCGAAGAGCCGGAATTCGCCAAACTGCTCGTGCGCGTGGTCGCCAACCTCAAGCCGCTGCTGCGCGCCGAGCCCGGAGCCGTGCCGATCCTGCACGCCCAGCAGAGGCGCTGGCGGCACCGCCGGGCCAAGGCAGACATGGATGCCGAAATCCGCTTCGACCTGCGCACCATTCCGGGCGCCAAGGGCCAACCCAAGAAACAGCCGCTCTGGCTGACTGCCGCTTACGGCGCTTTCGTCGACAAGCACGGGTCGAACTACGAATTCCAGATCGGCGTGGCCTTCGACTATGCGAAGTGCCCCGGCTTGCGAAAGGCGTCGGCCGTCGACCTGATTGCGCGGGCGTGGCTGGGCTGCAAGCCGTTCATCGATCTGGTGCGCTGACCCGTCAATCGCTGGTCGCGCACACGGGACACGCTATAGTGGCATCATGAAGCGGGGAGCACGACACGGGCGGGGCCGATGACGCCCGAGGATTTCATCGCCAAATGGCGGGGCGTCGAGCTGCCGGAGATTTCCGCGTCGCAGTCCCACTTCAACGACCTTTGCGAACTGCTCGAGATCGGCAAGCCGATCGACGTGGACCCCACCGGCAAGTCATTCACCTTCGAGAAGGCGGTGCCGAAAGGCGGCAAGGTCGGCGGCGGCGGACATGCCGACGTCTGGCGCAAGGACTGCTTCGTCTGGGAGTACAAGCGCAAGAACACCTACAACACGCTGGCCGCCGCCATCGCCCAGGCACGCGACTACGCCGCCCTGCTCGACAATCCGCCGCTGGTCGTCGCCTGCGACATCGACGAGATCCAGATCCGCACGCTGTTCACCGGCAGCGTCTCGGTCACCCACACCATCCGCCTGCTCGACCTCAACGACGTCGCCAAGCGCCAGCTCCTGCGGCAGTGCTTCCTGGAGCCGCAGAAGCTGCGGCCCGATCTCACGCCACAAGCCGTCACCGAAGAAGCGGCGCGCAAGTTCGCCACCCTGGCGCAGGGCCTGCGCGAGCGGCGTGACAGCCACAACCGGCTGCACAGTCCCCGGCAGGTCGCGCATTTCTTGAACAAGATCGTCTTCTGTCTCTTCGCCGAGGATGCCGGGCTGCTGCCCGGCAATGTCTTCAGCGCCATCGTCGAGGAGGCGCTGCGCGACAAGTCCGGTCTCTCGCAGATGCTGGGCGAGCTGTTCGACAAGATGCGGACCGGCAAGGGCTATTTCGGCACCGTCCGGATTCCCTGGTTCAACGGCGGCCTGTTCAATGACGACGAGGTGCTCGAACTGCTGTTCCCAGAGGTCCAGACTCTGGGCGAGGCGATGAAGCTCGATTGGGCCAGCATTGAGCCAGTGATTTTCGGCACCTTGTTCGAGCGCGGCCTCGATCCGGCGCGGCGCAAGGAGATGGCCGGGCTGTTCGATGCGGCCGAGGCCAAGCCGAAGGGCCGCAAGAAGAAGGTGGACGCTGTTGCCCCGCCCGCGCTGCCGCTGCGTGGCGGCGCCACGGCGACTCAACGCTCACTCGGCAAGGGCGTGGGTATCCACTACACCGACACCGCGACGATCATGAAAATCGTCGAGCCTGTGGTATTGCGCCCGCTCGCGGCTGAATGGCAGGCGGTGAAGGCCGCCATCGCCAAAGCCAAGGGTACCAAGAAGAAGGACGACCTTTATCTCACCTTTCGCGAACGTCTCGGTACTTTTCGGGTTCTTGATCCGGCCTGCGGCTCCGGCAACTTCCTCTATCTCGCGCTTCGCCATCTCAAAGACTTTGACCACAAGGTCGAGGAGGACGGCAGGGCGCTCGGCGTCACCGCCGATCCCAAGGGGCAGAGAATTACGGCCAAGACGGTGCTGGGTATCGAGATCAATCCCTATGCTGCCGAACTCGCCCGCGTGACGGTTTGGATCGGCGAATTGCAGTGGCAGTTGCGCAACGGCTACGGCGTGACACGGCGTCCAATTCTTGGTGCCCTCGATAGTATCGAGAATAGGGATGCATTGCTGAATGATGATGGCAGCGAGGCAAAATGGCCGAAGGCAAGTGTAATCATTGGCAATCCGCCATTCTTGGGTTCCCAGATGATGATTGGTCAGCTTGGCGAAGAATATGTTGAGAAGTTGCGCGCCCGGTATGTGGGCCGACTATTAGGGACGTCGGATTTTGTCGCCTTTTGGGTAGTGAAGGCTGCCGAGTCGATCGCCACTGGGGAAGTCGAGTGCGTAGGGTTAGTTACGACAAATTCAATTCGCGGAGGTGCCAATCGAACAAGTTTAGACTACGTGAACAAGATCGGTCGCATTTTTGAGGCGTGGTCGGATGAGGCGTGGTCGATTGATGGTGCGGCCGTTCGTGTGTCACTAGTTTGCTTTGAGGCCGCTAAGACTACATCCGTGCGCAGTCGACTGGATGGTATCGAAGTTGATGAAATTCGAAGCAGCCTAACTGCAGACAAGTACGATTTTGGACTAGTGAAACGCCTCAAGGCAAATAGAGGAATTTGCTTTCAAGGGCTGGCGAAGGTTGGCCCTTTCGATGTTGTTGGCTCACAGGCGCGAACTTGGCTAAGCGCACCCGCCAATCCGAATGGGATGCCAAATTCCGACGTCGTTCGACGCTGGATCAACGGGATCGACGTCACTCGTCGAGATACTGACTCATGGATTGTCGATTTTGCGGAAATGCCTGAGTCAAACGCCGCACTATACGAACTTCCCTTCGAATACGTACGAACGCATGTAAAACCAATTCGGGACGTTAACCGTAGACAACGGCGAAAGGAGCGCTGGTGGCAGCACGGTGAGACAATCCCGGGATTTCGCCGCGCGGCTGAGAGGATACAGCGCTACATAGTTACACCTAGGGTCGCCAAACACCGCGTGTTTATTTGGACATCAACTCGCGTACTGCCGGATAGTGCAGTAGTCGCGACTATGCGGGACGATACCGTCGCATTCGGCATACTGCACAGTTGTGTCCACGAGTTTTGGACTTTGCGCCTTTGTACATGGCTGGGAGTCGGCAACGATCCACGCTATACGCCCTCAACCACATTCGAGACATTCCCGTTCCCTGAGGGACTGACGCCGGATATTGCCGCCAATCAGTACGCGAGCGATCCGCGCGCGAAGCACATCGCCGATGCTGCGTCGAAATTGAACGAACTGCGCGAGAATTGGCTGAATCCGTCCGACCTCGTGATTCGTGAGCCGGAAGTGATGCCGGGTTATCCCGAGCGTATCCTGCCGAAGAACCATGCGGCGGCTGAACAACTGAAGAAGCGCACACTAACCAACCTCTATAATCAGAGGCCGACATGGCTGGCACACGCTCATCGTGCTCTCGATCGCGCCGTAGCCGCCGCCTATGGCTGGCCAGAGGCATTGGCCGACCGCGCGCAGCCTGAGAACCCGGATGCCGCCGACCGCAAGGCGGCGGAAGAGGAAATCCTGAAGCGCCTATTCGATCTCAACCAGGAACGGGCGAAGGCGGGTCGTTGAAGCGCACGAGACGGGGAGAGAGGCACGATGGCGGTTCCCGATTTCCAGACGTTGATGTTGCCCGTGCTGCGGGAAACAGCGAAGGGGCCGATCGCGGCGCCCGAATTGCGGCGGCGCGTCGCCGAGGGCGCGAAGCTCACGGAGGATGACCTCGCCGAACTGCTGCCCAGCGGGCGGCAGACCAAGTTCGCCAATCGTGTGGCCTGGTCCAACGTCCATCTGCAGCGTGCCGGGCTGATCGGCGTCGTCCGCCGGGGTGTCTACGAGGCGACGCCGGCGGGCAAGGACCTCTTGGCCAAGGCGCCCGAGCGGATCGACATGAAGCTGCTCGACGGCATTCCGGCCTATTCGGAATGGCGAACGCAGAGTGCCGGCGGGCCGGAGGGCGAACCGGCCATTGCCGCGGTGGTGTCGGCCGCCGCCGGCGCCGTCACGCCCGAGGAGCAGATCGACCGCAGCTACCGGGAGCTGCGCGGCGCGGTCGAAGCCGGGTTGCTGGTGCGGCTGCGCGCGCTCGATCCCATGCAGTTCGAGCAGGTGGTCATCGATCTGCTGGTGGCCATGGGCTATGGCGGCGGCCGTGAGGAGATGGCCAGGGCCTTCAAGCGGTCGGCCGACAACGGCGTCGACGGCGTCGTGCGCGAGGACAAGCTGGGGCTCGACATCGTCTACATGCAGGCCAAGCGCTACGCGGCAGACAATGTCGTCGACGTGTCGGCGGTCCGCGACTTCGCCGGCTCCCTCGACTATCACCGCGCAACCAAGGGCGTGTTCGTCACCACGTCGAGATTCACTGCCAAGGCCACGGAGTATGTCGAGCGTATCTCCAAGCGGGTCGTGCTGATCGACGGCGCCGGGCTGGCGCGCCACATGGTGGACCACCGCGTCGGCGTCCGCATCAAGGACAGTTACGAAGTCTTCGAACTCGACGAGGACGCGTTCTCGGAATAAAGCGCCTGTTCGCCGCCGGTCTGACTCGGTGCCCTGCGTTCCCATCCCCCCAGCCATGCAAACTCGGTTTTGCAGCTTCGACAGGATTATGCTAGGAAAATAACTATCCTGACGGGAGTGCGTTCCTGCCGCCCCGCAGCCATCCGCAACCCCTCCGGCCCCCCCGCGCTCCGTTCCAAGGCGCTTCGGCGGGCTTTTTTCATGTCCCGGGAGATCCCGCTTGTCCGCATCGATCCGCCGCCGCCGGACTACGGCCGCCTCGCCCACGGGTGCGATCGGTGGACACGGTCGTGAGACAAGGAAAGGTGACAGGTCCTGTGTCCCGCTTTGCCGCCCAAGTGCCTGCGATGCCTTGGCTTTCGGTCTGTCGGCGCGTATCTGCGCGCTGCGCTATGTCCACTGTCGTGTCCACCATGTCTTGCCGGGACCGCGCGCCTCCCAGGCGGAGCTGGCGGCGGAATTTTTTGACAGCTCCGACGATCGGACCTTGTCCGGAAACACGCGCGGCGTTGTTCAGGCGGCGCCGGGCAACCGCCTGGAGGCGCTCGCCAATCCGGCGCGTCGCTGTCCGGCGAACGAACAGCTGGCGGGCCGTTCGCGGAACACTTCGTGTTCGCCGGGAGCGCCCGGCGGCACATTCCGTGTGCCGCTGCCCCCCTTTGAAAGGAGGGTCCACTCGGCCGTCAGTTCTTGGCGTCGGCGGCGACCTGGACCTTGATCATCCTGTCGGGCGGCGGCGGGACGGCGCCTGACTGGCCGACACCGCGCTTGATCTTGTCGACGAATTCCATGCCCGACGTCACCTTGCCCCACACGGTGTATTGGCCGTCGAGGAAGTTCGAGTCCTTGAAGACGATGAAGAACTGGCTGCGCGCGCTGTTGGGGTTGTCGGCGGTGCGGGCCATCGAGACCGTGCCGCGCGTGTGCGGCGCCTTGGAGAACTCCGCCGGCAGCAGCTCGCCCATGCCGCCCCGGCCGGTGCCCTCGGGATCGCCGGTCTGGGCCATGAAGCCCTCGATCACGCGATGGAAGGCCACGCCATTGTACTTGCCCTCGCGGGCGAGCTTCTTGATCTGGGCCACATGCTTGGGCGCCAGGTCAGGGCGCATCTCGATGACGACCCGGCCGTCCTTGAGATCGATGTAGAGGGTGTTCTCCTTGTCCGCGGCGCCGGCAGCGCCTGCGAACGGGAGGAGGGCGGCAGCGGCCATCGAGAAGAGGAGTTTGCGGCGCATGCTCACTCCTTCGCGTCGGCGGCGACCTGGACCTTGATCATCTTGTCGGGCGGAGCGGCGACGGCGCCCGATCCGCCGGCGCCGCGCTTGATCTTGTCGACGTGCTCCATGCCCGACGTCACCTTGCCCCACACGGTGTACTGGCCGTCGAGGAAGTTCGAGTCCTTGAAGACGATGAAGAACTGGCTGCGGGCGCTGTTGGGGTCGTTGGTGCGGGCCATCGAGACGACGCCGCGAACGTGTGGCTCCTTCGAGAATTCGGCGTTCAGCAGTTCGCCCATGCCGCCGCTGCCGGTGCCGTTGGGGTCGCCCGTCTGGGCCATGAAGCCCTCGATCACGCGGTGGAAGACGATGCCGTCGTACTTGCCCTCGCGGGCGAGCTTCTTGATCTGCGCCACGTGCTTGGGCGCGAGGTCAGGGCGCATCTCGATGACGACGCGGCCGTCCTTGAGATCGATATAGAGCGTGTTTTCCTTGTCCATGGCGGCAGCGGCTCCTGCGAGCATGAGAAAGACGGCGGAAAGTGCAACGGCGCGGGACCTTAATGGGCGTCGGTCGAAAGACAAGCGGCATCTTGGTGGCACCTCTCGGCGCCCGCTCGTTGCAGGGTGGATGTGGCGAATTCCCGCCGAGATGTGCATCGTTTGCCGTGGTTTTTGGGCCTGCGGCCGCTACAGTAGCGTCGCGATCGGGTGGGGTTGGCGGATTTCGTGCCGATTCCGATCGCGCATTGTGGGAAGTCATTTTTTTAAGCGGATTGGTCGATGACCGCCCTGAGCGGCGGGGACGAGCTTGAGGACAAGCCGTCCCCCAAGAGTTCCGTGCTCGAACGGCCCAGCACCACGGCAGGCGAGGCGGCCTCCGGGGCGCGCCCGCTCGACCGGATATTTCCCCTGCAGGGCGACGCCACGCGCGGCCGGCAGATGCAGGAAACCTGGCAGGCCTTCTGCGGCGGAATGGACGGTGCGGTGCGCGCCGCCCTCGACGGCAGCCGCTCGCCGCCCGAGATCGCCTATGCGATCGGCGAACTGGTGCACAACACCTTCCGCACGCGCGGCGTCACCTTGACGAGTTTCGAACTGCGCCGGCTGGTGGCCGAAGTGCTCGACCAGCAGAGCAGCACCGGTGAACGGCTGGTCGCCTTCACCGCCGATCCGCCGGCGACAGCGTCGTCCTGGAGCGGCGACGAGGCCGCGGCGCCTGCCGTCGCAGTGCCCGATTCGGTGTTCAGGGCGGCGTCTTCGCCCGTGGTCGATTTGGCGGCCCGCGACGCGGCCTCATTCGATGGCGTGCTGGCGGCCGTGATCGCGAAGGCCCGAGCCCGGCTCGCGGGCGGCCTCGAACGCCGCGACGACCGCGCCGCGGCGCGCGGCGCCATCGACACGGCCCTGGCCGAGATCTTTCAGGGCCGGCTCGAAGTCCTGTCGGCCGAGGCGCGCGAGCGGCTGGCGCTTGGGGGCCTTGAGCGAGATCTGCGGCCTCGGCCTGATCGACAGGCTGTGGGCGGATCGGTCGGTTCGCGCCGTCGTCGTCAACCGGTCGGACGCCGTCTTCGTCGAGCGCAATGGCGCGCTCGAGCCGGCGCCGGAGCAGTTCCGCGACCGCGAGCATCTGCTCGATATCGTCGCCCGCCTGACTCGCCTGCCGCCGTCGGGCATTGCTGAATTCCGCCTGCGCGACGGCAGCGAAGGCACGCTGGTCGTGCCGCCGGCCGCGCCGTCCGGTCCGGTGTTGATCCTTCGCCGCGGCGAGCCCGGCTCGGCGACCTTCGAGCGCCTGATCGCGTCGGAGATGCTCGACCGCGCCATCGCCGGCCTTCTCCGGATCGCGGTGCGCTGCCGTCTCGACCTGGTGATCGCCGGGCCGGAAGGGTCCGGAAAGACGGCATTGCTGGCAGCGATCGCCCGCGATCTCGGCGAGGCGGCGCGGGTCGTCACTGTGGCGCGGCACCGCGAGTTTCGCTGGCCTTCGCAATCGAAGGTCGAGCTTGTGGCGGCGTCCGCAGGAGAAGGGGCTGCGTCCTTGTCCGCGCTGCTGATGGCGGCTGTGCGCTTGCGGCCGGATTTGCTTCTGGTGGATTCGGTTCGGCGCTCCGAACTGGCGGCACTGGGCAAGGCTCTGTCGCATGGCGAACGGGCGACGATCGCCGCCCTGTCGGATGCGGAAATCGATGCGTTCGAGGGACGGGTCGATCTTTCTGTGCGTCTCGGGCGGGCGCGCGACGGCCTGTTCCACGTCGTTTCGGTGACGGACTCATCGGGCGCGCGGCTGTTCGTGCACGAGAACGGTCGTTTTCACCGCGGAAACGCCGAGCCGGCCTTCGCCGGCCTGGTGCGGGACGCGGGCTATGGCGACGCCCTTTCGACCGTTCTGCGATAGCGACTGCGACCGGCCGCCACATACCGAGTAGGGCTGAAAAGCCGTTACCTGCCAAAGCTATATCTGGTACTAACCGCTGTGAAATACGGGGGATTTTGCGGTTCGGAATCCCGGGAGGATTCGGTGTCGCTTAAGGGGACGGATGCATGATCGGCAAGCGCGTGTTGGCCATTTTCGGAGCTCTGTCGGCGATCGCGGCACTCGGTGTCGCGAGCAGCGCCGGCGCACAGCCGGTCATCGGCGTGCCGCACGAATGGCAGATGGATTTTCCACCGTCCTATACGCCGCTGATGGACAAGGTCGCCTCGCTGCACGACCTGCTCCTGGTGATCATCACCCTGATCTCGGTGTTCGTGCTGTTCCTGCTGGTTTACGCGATGTGGCGCTTCCATGCCTCGCGCAACCCGACGGCCACCGTCACGACGCACAACACCGTGCTCGAGATCGCCTGGACGATCATCCCGATCCTCATCCTGGTGGTGATCGCGATCCCGTCGTTCCGGCTGCTGTATTATGGTGACAAGGCCGCCGATGCCGCGTTCACGATCAAGGTCACGGGCAACCAGTGGTACTGGGCCTACACCTATCCCGACCAGGGCAACTTCAAGGTCGACAGCCGCATCCTGAGTGAGGCTGACCGGGTCAAGCAGAAGCCGAACATGCCGCGCATGCTCGCTGTCGACGAGGAGATGGTGATCCCGGCCAACACCGTGGTCCGCATCATCGGCACGGCCGAGGGCAACAGCATGCACGGCTGGACCGTCCCCGGCTTCGGCATCAAGAAGACGGTGATTCCCGGCCGCCTGAACGAGGGCTGGATCAGCGTTCCGAAGGAGGGCTACTACTTCGGCCAGTGCTCGCAGATCTGCGGCGATCTGCACTCCTACATGCCGATCGCCGTCCGGGTCGTCTCGAAGGCTGAATTCGACAAGTGGGTCGAGCAGAAGAAGAAGTCGGCGGGGCTGCTGCCCGCGACCGATTTTGCTTCCGCCACCCCTCCCGCCACCCGCTAAGCGCTTCTCCGCAGGAGACACGAAATGGCCACCGCGCACGGCGCCACTCACGCCCATAGCCACGACGACCACCACACGCCGACCGGTTGGCGTCGCTACCTCTACAGCACGAACCACAAGGACATCGGCACGATGTACCTGGTGTTCGCGATCTTCGCCGCCCTGATCGGCGCCGGTTTCTCGGTCTATATGCGCCTCGAGCTGATGCAGCCGGGCGTGCAGTATTTCAACGGTCCCGACGGCACGCCGGACGGCCACTTCTGGAACACCATCGTCACGGCCCACGGCCTGATCATGGTGTTCTTCGTCGTCATGCCGGCGCTGATCGGCGGCTTCGGCAACTGGTTCGTGCCGCTGATGATCGGTGCGCCCGACATGGCGTTCCCGCGCATGAACAACATCAGCTTCTGGCTGCTGCCGCCGGCCTTCATCCTGCTGCTGCTGTCGGCGCTGGTCGGCGGCGGGGTCGGCACCGGCTGGACGATCTACGTGCCGCTCTCGTCCAATCAGGGCGCGGGCATGGATCTCGCCATCTTCTCGCTGCACATTGCCGGCGCCTCGTCGATCCTGGGCGCCATCAACTTCATCACCACCATCCTGAACATGCGCGCGCCGGGCATGACGCTGCACCGCATGCCGCTGTTCGCCTGGTCGATCCTGGTCACGGCCTTCCTGCTGCTGCTCGCGCTGCCGGTGCTTGCCGGCGCCATCACGATGCTGCTGACGGATCGCAACTTCGGCACCTCGTTCTTCAAGCCGGAGGGCGGCGGCGATCCGACCCTGTTCCTGCACCTCTTCTGGTTCTTCGGCCATCCCGAGGTGTACATCATGATCCTGCCGGCCTTCGGCATCGTCAGCCACATCATCTCGACCTTCTCGAAGAAGCCGATCTTCGGTTATCTCGGAATGGCCTACGCGATGGTGGCGATCGGCGTCGTCGGCTTCGTCGTCTGGGCGCATCACATGTACACGGTCGGCATGGACGTCGACACGCGCGCCTATTTCGTCGCCGCCACCATGGTGATCGCGGTGCCGACGGGCGTGAAGATCTTCAGCTGGATCGCCACCATGTGGGGCGGCTCGATCCGCCTCGAAGTGCCGATGCTGTGGGCGATCGGCTTCATCTTCCTGTTCACCGTGGGCGGCGTTACCGGCGTCGTACTGGCCAATGCCGGCGTCGACTATGCGCTGCACAACACCTACTACGTGATCGCGCACTTCCACTACGTGCTGTCGCTCGGCGCGGTGTTCGGCATGTTCGCGGGCTTCTACTACTGGTTCGGCAAGATGACGGGCCGGCAGTATCCGGAGTGGGCGGCCCAGGTGCATTTCTGGACGACCTTCATCGGCGTCAACCTGACGTTCTTCCCGATGCACTTCTCCGGCCTTGCCGGCATGCCGCGCCACTACGTCGACTATCCCGACGCGATGTCGCACTGGAACTACATCTCCTCGATGGGTGCGTTCCTCTCGTTCGGCTCCACCATCTTCTGGCTGGTGTTCGTGGTGTTCGGCGGAATGATGTACGGCCGCAAGGTCGGCGCCAACTACTGGGGCGAGGGCGCCACGACGCTGGAATGGACGGTGGCCTCGCCGCCGCCCTTCCATACGTTCGAGGAACTGCCGCACATCTCGCCGACGGCACACCACTAGGACTGGAGCGGAGGCGCCCCCCAAGCATTGGTGGGGAGGCGCCTTCGCCTTGAAAGGCTCATGAGCGACACCGCGCACACATTCACGGGCACCATCGGCAGCGCCGCCGCGCCCGCGCGCGTGCGCGACTATGTCGATCTCCTGAAGCCGCGCGTGATGTCGCTGGTCGTCTTCACCGGCCTTGTCGGCGTGTTGATTGCGCCGGCCCACCCGCATCCCTTCACGGCGGCGCTCGCGGTGCTGGCGATCGCGCTGGGCTCGGGCGCCGCCGGCGCCATAAACATGTGGTACGAGCGCGATCTCGACGCCCTGATGGCCCGCACCCGCAACCGGCCGCTGCCGGCCGGCCGGGTGGCGCCCGACGATGCGCTGGGCTTGGGCGTGCTGCTGTCGATCTTCTCCGTCCTGCTGATGGCGGTGGCCACCAATTTCGTGGCGGCGGCGCTCCTGGCAGCGGCGATCCTGTTCTATGTCTTCGTCTACACGATCTGGCTGAAGCGCCGCACGCCGCAGAACATCGTGATCGGCGGCGCCGCCGGCGCCTTTCCGCCGATGATCGGCTGGGCGGCCGCGACCGGCGACGTCTCGGCCGTCGGCATCGCCCTTTTCCTGCTGATCTTCCTGTGGACGCCGCCGCATTTCTGGGCACTTGCGCTTTATCGCAGCGACGACTACCGCCGCGCCGGTGTGCCGATGCTGCCCGTGGTCGCCGGGGCGCGCGAAACCAAGCGGCAGATGCTGATCTACACCCTGGTCCTGACGCCGGTGGCGCTGGCGCCGACCCTGCTAGGCGCGGTCGGCTGGCTCTACGGCGCCGTTGCGTTGACGTTGTCCGTCGTGTTCATCGGCCATGCCGTCGCGGTATGGCGCACCGCCGACGACGAGACAGCCTACGGCCCGGCGCGCCGGATGTTCCGCTTTTCGCTGCTCTATCTCGCGGTCCTGTTCGCGGCGCTGCCGCTCGACCAGCTTCTCGGGCGGCTCCTCGAGCGGATCATCGTCGGATGAGCGAGGCCATGGTCGAAGAACGCCGCCCCGGCGACACCGACCTGCACC
>JACPVT010000211.1 GCA_016191685.1 Rhodospirillales bacterium
GCCAGGAAGACGCTGGGCGAGGGCGCCATGCCGAGCGGCGTCGCGTGATGCTCGGCCAGGTGATAGGCGTGGAAGCCCGAGCGTTCATAGAGTTCGATGAGCCTCAGGCGATCCTCGAACTGCCGGCCGAGCTCCGGACCGGCGCGGTCCATGTGATCGAAGACGCCGAACTTCATGGCGCGCATTCCTAGAGGTTCTCGGTGACCAGGTCCCAGACATCGCCCGCGCGGCCGTCCAAAAGGGCCTTGGCGGAATAGAGCGCGGTGCCGAAGACCTGCTGGGCGCCGATAAAGGGCGGCATGACCAGTTCCATGCGGCTGGTCACGACGTCGAGCAGCGCGGGACCGGGTTGAGCAAGCCAGTCCTGCACCGCCGCCTCGAGATCGCTGGCGCGCTCGACGCGCCGGGCGTGGAAGCCGATCGCCTCGGCAACGCGGGCGAAGTCGGGATTGACGAGATTGGTGTAGGCGTCGAGCAGCCCCTCGACCTTCATCTCCAGCTCGACGAAGCCCAGCGAGCTGTTGTTGAACAGGGCGATCTTGATCGGGATCTTCTCCTGGATTGCGGTCAGCAGGTCGCCCAACAGCATTGCGAGGCCGCCGTCGCCGCTCAACGAGATCACCTGACGGTCGGGGAACGCCACCTTGGCACCCAGTGCCTCGGGCATGGCATTGGCCATGGTGCCATGGGTCAGGCTGATGAGGGTACGGCGCTTGCCGTTCGCCTTGATATGGCGAAGCAGCCAGACCGTGGGCGAGCCGGCGTCGGCGGTGAAGATGGCATCGGTGGCAGCATGCCGGTCGATCAGGCTGGCCAGATACTGCGGATGGATCTTGCCGCCCTCCGTGGGCGTCGCCCGCTTGTCGAGGGCGGCCACTGCCTTGTCGTGGCGCGCCAGGCAATCGTCGAGGAACGCCTGCTCGGTGCGCGGTGCGAGGCGCTGGAGCAGCGCCGCTGCCGTGTCTTTGATATTGCCCACGACGCCAACTTCCACGGGATGGCGGCGCCCGAGATGGCTGGGATCGATGTCGACCTGGATGATGCGCGCCTTGTCCGGGTAAAACTGTCGCCAGGCGAAGTCGCACCCCAGCAGCAGCAGCGTGTCGCAATTCTTCAGCGTGTGATAGCCGCCGGCCGTGCCGAGCATGCCGGTCATGCCGACGTTGAATGGATTATCGTATTCGAGGAAGTCCTTGGCGCGCGACGTGTGGGCGATCGGCGCCTTCAGGCGCTCGGCCAGCGCCACGATCTCGTCATGGGCGCCCTGGCAGCCTGAGCCGCCGTAGATCGCGACCTTTCTGCCGGCGTTGAGAATCTCGGCGACCCTGTCGAGCTCGGCATCGTTTGGCCGCAACACCGGCGCCCCGAGATGAACGGCGAAGGCGGGTTCATCGGGCGCCGCCGCCTGGGATATGTCGACCGGCAGGATCAGCACGGCGACGCCGCGCTTGGCCAGCGCCGCCTGGGCCGCCATCGCAGTCTTGCGGCGAGCCTGCCCGGGTGAACGGATCTCGCTGCAGAAGACGCTGCAGCTCCGGTAGATCGATTCGAAATCGACTTCCTGGGGAAAGTCGAAGCCGTATTCTTCGTTCGTGATCTGGCTCGCAATCAGGACGACCGGCGCGCGGTTGCGGTGGGCTTCGAACAGGCCATTGATGAAATGCAGGCTGCCCGGCCCGCAGGAGCCGGCGCAGGCCGTGAGATTGCCGCTCAACAGCGCCTCGGCGCCGGCCGCGAAGCCGCCCGCCTCCTCGTGCCGGACATGAACCCACTCGATGCCGCTGCGCCTGATGGCGTCGGTGACATAGTTCAGCGTATCACCGGGCACGCCCCAGCAATGCTTCACGCCAGCGGACTGCAGGGTATCGACGACGACTTCGGCAACGGTCTTGTGCGCCATGGCAGCCCTCAGAGTTTCCGGACGTTGATACGAGCGAACGCGTGCCACTTGGAGTTCTGGGCGAAGACCCGCAGGTAGATTTGCTCGGGAGTCCTTCCTGATTGATGTTCCAGAAGGACCTGTGCTGCCCTGTCGGTCTCGTAGTAGGCGTCGAACAGGCTTGGCGTCAGATTGGCCGTAGCGGGGCTACCCAGGCAGATGACCGAAGGGTCACCGTTGTCGATCGCGCGCAGGTTGGTCACGTCGGTGGCAGCAGCCGGGTCGAAGACCCGCAATCGGCAATAACCCGCCGAGGCGGGTGCGCGTATCGTGGCCTTTTCCGGAGGCTCCCGACCGCTGTCGTAGGCGACCATGGAAAGGCCGGAGATGTGATAAGCACCGGGCGCCAACGTCACGATCCCGGTCGCGAAATCGCACTGGATCGCGTTGCCCTTCCTCGCATCGGTATCCGTGAATACGCGTCTGTTCCAACCTGGCGTCATCAGCTTCGACGCGGGCGAGAACTCCGTGAAGACTGCGTACTCGGGCGTGCCAGGCATTGTGCTTTCCTTTGCGCGCGCCGAGGCGGATCAGCGCCGCTCGTCGAAGGCGAGTTTCGCGGCGAGGCCGGCGAATACCGTCCCGAGCAGCAACTGTGGTGCTCGGCGCCAGCGGGTCCGTCCGGAAAATGCCGAGCCCAGGCGGCTGGCGGTCAGGATGACGGCGCCGTTGACCACGATCCCGATCAGATTGAGCACGGTCGCCAGCAGCATGATCTGCACCGCCACCGAGCCGGCGCCCGGATCCACGAACTGCGGGAACAGCGCCAGGACGAACAGGGCCATCTTGGGATTGAGCAGGTTGGTCAGAAGGCCTTGGCGGAACACCACGCCGATCGGGTAGCGGCGCGTTCCGGCCGACGGCGCCTGTATCGTGCCCGGGGAACGAAACGCCTGCCACGCAAGATAGAGCAGGTAGGCGGCGCCGGCGTAGCGGACGATGTCGTAGGCGAGAGGCACCACGAGGAAGAGCTGCGACAGGCCGAGCGCCGCGGCAAGCGCGTGGCAGTAGGTGCCGACCTGGATGCCGGCCAGAGTCGCGAAGCCTGAGGCCCTGCCTTGACTGACGCTGCGCGAGGCGATGAGCAGCATATCCGGGCCGGGCGTGGCGCAGAGCGCCAGGGCCGCTGCCGAGAAGAGGGCGAGAGTGGCGAGATCGGGCATTTGTTCTGGTCCTAGAGTGCGCGTTTCTTGCTGGTGATGACGCCGCTGGCGATGCCATGCCATTCGATGGTGCCGGCAAGCCTCGAGTGCTCGATCTTGGGGCAGCGGTTCATGACGACTTTCAGGCCGGCGTCCTCCGCGCGCTTGGCGGCGGCGGGATTGACGACGCCCAGCTGCATCCACACCACCTTGGCCCCGTGTTTGATGGCCTCGTCGGTAATCGGGCCGGCCGCTTCGGAGTTGCGGAAGATGTCGACCATGTCGGCCTTCACCGGCAGCTCGTCGAGCGACCCATAGACCTTCTGGCCCAGGATCTCCTGGCCCTTCGCGGCGGGATTGACCGGAAAGACCTTGTAGCCGCGGTCGAGCAGGTATTTCGCAGCAAAGAAGCTCGGCCGATTCCAGTTGGCCGAGAGGCCGACCATCGCGATAGTCTTCGTCTCGCGCAGGATACGGCGCAAATACAGATCGTCGTAGCGGTCGTGATTCATGGTGAGGGAAGTATACATGGCGCAGCCGATGCTGTTCGAGCCGATTTCAATCCGCGACGTGACGCTCAAGAACCGCGTCGTCGTGGCGCCGATGCACCAGTACTCGGCCGTAAAAGGTTTCGCCACCGATTGGCATCTGATGAACGCCGGCCGCTATGCTGCCGGCGGCGCGGGCCTCGTCATCATGGAATCGACAAAGGTCGAGCGCCGCGGCTGCGGCACCGTGGGCGACCTCGGCATCTGGGACGACGCGCACATTCCCGGCCTGAAACGCTGTGTCGACTTCATCCGCCTGCACAATTCGGTGCCCGGCATCCAGCTCGGCCACTCGGGCCGCAAGGCGCGGCGCTTCCGGCCGTGGGAGGGCGGCGCGGCGCTGAAGCCGTCGCCGAATATCTGGGACTGGGAAGGGTGGGAACTCGTGTCCTCGAGCGCCATCAACTCACCCGAGACCGACCCCACGCCGCGCGCACTCACGCGCGCCGAGATTCCGGAAGTCGTCGAGCGCTGGGGCCAGGGCGCGCGGCGTGCCCACGAGGCGGGCTTCGACGTGCTCGACCTGCACATGGCGCACGGCTACCTGATCCACCAGTTCCTGTCGCCCTTTTCCAACGTGCGCAACGACGACTACGGCGGCAGCGAGCTCAACCGCATGCGCTTCGCGATCGAGGTGGTGGAGAGCGTGCGGGCGCATTGGCCGTCCTCCAAGCCGCTGTTCGTGCGCTTCTCGGTCGAGGACGATTCCGGATGGGGGCCGGACCAGAGCGTGGCTCTGGCCAAAATTCTGAAGCCCAAAGGCGTCGACGTAATCGACTGCAGCTCCGGCGGCATGCGCGGTTCGCCGGTGGTGAGTGCCGGTCCCGTCACCTACGGCTATCAGGTTCCCTACGCCGAGCGTCTGCGCAAGGACGCTGACATCCTGAGCATGGCGGTCGGGCTGATCGTCCATGCGGATCAAGCAGAGCAGATCCTGCAGGAAGGCCGCGCCGATCTGATCGCGCTCGCCCGCGAGCTTCTCTACAACCCGAACTGGCCGATGGACGCGGCGCAGAAACTCGGCGTCGACAAGCAATTCGGCTCGGTGCCGCCGCCGCAGGCCTACTGGCTCGCCAAGCGCGCACAATCGGTCAAGAGCGTGGTGCCCTCGACCTATATGAAGGGCATGAAGGCAGGCTAGGCCGGGCTGCGCCTGCGCAGCAGGTGAGCCGCACCCATCAGGATCACCGTGAGGACGATCGTCAGGGTCGAGACGGCGGCGATGGTCGGATCGATCTGGAATCGCAGATCGTCCCACATGCGGCGGGGTAGCGTGACCGCGCCAGTGCCCGAAATGAAGAGGGCCACGATCAGCTCGTCGAACGAGGTGATGAAGGCGAACAGCGCGCCGACCAGCACACCCGGTCGGATCAGCGGCAGCGTGACCTGCCAGAAGGTGGCGCCGGGCGTGGCGCCGAGGCTGAGGGAGGCCTGCTCCAGCCGCGGGTCGATGCCGGAGAGGCTTGCCGTCACGCTGGTGACGACGAAGGGCACGGCGAGGCAGGTGTGCGCCAGCACCATGGCGATCGGCGTGCCGACCAGGCCGTAGTGCGAATAGGCGTAGTAGATGCCGATCGCCACGACGATGCCGGGCACGATCAGCGGCGAGAGGATGAGGCCCGTCGCGAAGATGCGCATGGCTTTCGGCAGGCGGGCGATCCCGAGTGCGGCGAGCGTGCCGAGGGAGGTTGCCAGCACGACCACGGCCGCCGCGACCCAGAGGCTGACCCACGTCGGGTTCAGCCAGTCGGGGTTGCTGAAATAGGCCTCGTACCAGCGGAAGCCGAAAGCCGGTGGCGGGAAAGTGAGGTAGGTGGCTTCCGAGAACGAC
>JACPVT010000212.1 GCA_016191685.1 Rhodospirillales bacterium
GGCAAGCGATGATGTCCTATCTCGTGGTGTTCGTGGGTGCCGGTATCGGCGGCGCGGCCCGGCACGGCATGAACATCTGGGTGGCCCGGCTGATGGGCACGCATTTCCCCTGGCACACGCTCACGATCAACATTCTGGGCTCGATCCTGATGGGCGCGATCATCGGCTGGTTCGCCGAGAGGCTGGGGGCCGCCGGCCATCTGCGGCTGTTCCTCGCCACCGGCATCATGGGCGGCTTCACCACCTTCTCGGCTTTCTCGCTCGACGCGGTGCTGCTGTGGGAGCGGCACGAGTACCTGATGGCGGCGCTCTATGTCGGCGGCTCGGTGGCGGGCGCGATCGCGGGCCTGGCCGTGGCGCTCTGGATCATGGGCAAGGCGCTGGCGTGAGCCAGCCGTCATGCTCATGTGGACCGCGGGCCTCTGGCCCGCTCATGATCACGAGCGGGCCAGAGGCCCGCGGTCCGGAAGAGCATGAAACCTTCGATGTCTGAGGCCTTCGATGTCGCCATTGTGGGTGCCGGCGCCGCCGGCCTGATGTGCGCCATCCGCGCCGGCCAACGCGGACGCAAGGTGCTGCTGCTCGATCATGCCGACAAGGTCGGCAAGAAGATCCTGATCTCGGGCGGCGGGCGCTGCAACTTCACCAACGCCGACAGCCGGCCCGAGGCATTCCTCTCGGACAATCCGCATTTCTGCAAATCGGCGCTGGCCCGCTACACGCAGCACGATTTCATCGAGCTGGTCGAGAAGCACGGCATCGCCTGGCACGAGAAGACGCTGGGCCAGCTCTTCTGCGACGGCTCGGCGCGGCAGATCGTTGCCATGCTGCTGGCCGAATGCGCAGCCGCCGGCGTCGATGTCCGCGTGGCGCACAAGATCGCCGGTGTCGAAAAATCCGACCGCTTCACGGTGCGCTCCGATCACGGTGATTTCGAAGCGGCCTCGGTCGTGCTGGCGACCGGAGGGCTTTCGATTCCCAAGATGGGCGCGACCGGCTTCGCGCACGAAATCGCCCACCGCTTTGGCCTAGCCGTCACCGAGACGCGGCCGGGCCTGGTCCCCTTCACCGCGCGGGTGCCGGATATCGCCGGCGTGTCGCTCGATGTCGTGGCGAGCCTCAGCCGCACAAGTTTCCGCGAGGCCATGCTGTTCACCCATCGCGGCCTGTCGGGGCCGGCGATCCTGCAGATCTCGTCCTACTGGCGTGCCGGTCAGGAGATCGCGATCGACCTGCTGCCGGAGCGCGATGCGGCGACGTTCCTGAAGGGCCGCAAGCGGCTCCGGCCGAAGGCCGAGTTGCGCACCATCGTGGCCGACCTCATGCCCGATCGTCTCGCCCAGGCGCTGGCGCCGGAAGGCGTGATCGGCGAGCGGCGCGACCGCGAGCTCGAGGCGCTGGCGGCCGACCTCAAGCGCTGGCACGTGACGCCGACCGGCACCGAGGGCTACGCCAAGGCCGAGGTCACCGTGGGCGGCATCGACACCGACGGGCTTTCGTCGAAGACGATGGAAGCGAAGAAGGTGCCCGGCCTCTACGCCATCGGCGAGGCGGTCGACGTCACCGGCTGGCTGGGGGGCTACAATTTCCAGTGGGCCTGGTCGAGCGGCTGGGTGGCGGGCGAGGCGGTGTAGTGCCAAGACTCATGGCCGATGACCGGACTGTCCGAAATGGCTCCTGGAGCGGACATTCCGTGGCACGACAGAATCCACGCGGATGACTCGAAGCCGACACGAGGTGGATTCTTCACACGATCATCTCTTCTACGTTAAGGTGACGGCGTCTAGCACCCAGGCCAGGTTCACAATGAAGCGCGGGGATGGCGACTCGATTGCCAATGACGACAAGCGCCAAGCGTTGTCTTCGTTCGCCAGCCAGCAATGCCGTACTTTCTCGCACTGGTAATCGACGGCGCATTGGCCGGTGCGATTTATGCGCTGATCGCGCTCGCATTTGTGCTGGTTTACAAGGCCTCTGCTATGATCAATTTTGCGCTCGGTGAATGGATCATGGTTGGCGCGCTGCTCGCGGGGACCGGGATGCACTTGCTGCACCTCGGCGCGGTCGGGGCGCTGATCTTCGCAGGGATCGGAATGATAGCACTGGCTGCGGGTTTCTGCCGCTTTGCGGTGCGCCGCTTGGTAGCCCGCCCGGCGATCTCGGCAATCATGGTGACTCTTGGGCTTGGCATGGTCATGCGCGGGATTGCGCCGCTGCTTTTCGTCAGCACGCCAGGACTGATCCCGCAAACATTGCTGAGCGAGCCATTGGTGGTCGCCGGCCTCGACATTCCCCTCAATAAACTTGCTGCTGCCTGTGTCGCAGTGATTTGTACCGCCGCGATCGGGGCGTTTTACAGCTATAGCCGAACCGGCGTTGCTTTGCGCGCGATCGCCGACGATCCTCAAGCCGCGATGTCGGCGGGCATCGATGTCGACCATTATCTACTGATCGTCTGGGGGCTGACTGGCGTGGTTTCAGTGATCGCCGGAGTGCTCTGGGTTTTTGTCGCCGGCAGCGGCTTTGGCGTGGCACTGGTCGGCCTGAAGATCTTTCCCATCGTCATCATAGGCGGGCTCGATAGTGTCGCCGGCACGATTGTCGCAGCGATCGCGATCGGGGTGCTCGAAAGCCTCGCCGCCGGCTATCTCGATGAACCCTTTGGCAGCGGTTTCGGCAACATCGCCCCTTACCTGGCGCTGTTGGCGATGCTGATGTTGCGCCCGCATGGGCTGTTTGGCCGCCCACGGATTGAGCGGGTCTAGGGGGCGAGCAGGGCGGCGGGCGCCGGTCACGGAGGTTCGCTCCTGGCGCTTCCGAGACATGACACGGGATGCGACCGGAGTCCGCCTTAACATTGGAAGCGGACATTTCTACTTTTAGGCCAGAGTAATAGTCTTCTATGAGTTGATGGCCGGGCGCGAAAATTAAAGTTGCAGGTTGAGCAGGAAAATGCCAATATTTATGTCAGGCTGACGCGAGGACCGCGTCGGCCTTTTCCATTTCCGGCACGACCTGCCCGCGGCCGCCCGCGGGTTCGCGCTATGCGCTGGTGCAGCCGCCGCGGCTCCTGAGCCGTGGACATTCAGGGAGGATTTGGACCCAACCTCAGCCCATCATCGTGTCCGCATAGTGCTTCGCGATCTCGCCGGGCGTCGCCTGCCAGGTGTTGCCGAAGCGCTCGATCCGGCGCAGCGCCTCGTCGAGATATTTTATGCGGTGCGCCATGCCCATCAGCCAGGGATGGATCGAGAGGTTGAATACCTGGCCGCCCTCGCGGTGCAGCTGCTCGAAGGCCTCGCCGACCAGGTCGGGGTAGCGCGTGGTGCTGATGCGCCGGAGCCAGAGCTGCTGGACGTCGTCCCACTCCGGCTGGTTGGGCATCGACACGAACTTCCTGCCGACCTTCATCGGGTAGGGCTGGTCGTCGTTCGGCCAGTCGAGCACATAGTCGAGGCCCGCATCGGCCAGGAGCTGCGGCGTGCGCTGGCTCTCGCCGTAGTCCTGGCCGAGCCAGCCGGTCGGCCGCACGCCCGCCGCTTTCTCGATCGCCGCGATCGAGTTGGCGATCTCGGCCTTCTCCTCGGCCTCGCTCATCTTCGACGTGATCATGCGGTTGGCCGAGTGGCCGTGGGCGATGAATTCGTACTTCCGCTTCCTGAACTGCTCGATCAGGTAGGGATAGCGCTCGGCCGCCAGCGCGTTCACCGCCACGCCGGCCCGGATCTGGTAGCGGTCCAGGACGTCGAGCACGCGGAAGATGCCGACCCGGTTGCCGTAGTCGCGCTGTGTCCAGGTGCGGTAGTCGGGCGTGAAGCTACCGAGTTCGCCGACGAAACGCGGATCGCGATAGCTGGCCTCATCGGGCATCAGCTCCCAGTATTCGAGATGCAGCAGCACGAACCAGCCGACCCGCGCATTCCTGGGCCAGGTGAGAAGCGGCCGCTTCGGATAGGGCGAGTAGTCGTACCAGGGATTGTCCATCCCGGCGGGCAGCGGCGGCGGATTCTTGGGAACGGGAGCACTCATCTCACGCCTCCTTCCCGAGGTGCTGCTGGTAGGGTTTCAGGCCGTTGGCCACGTAATGGTCGAGGATGTCCTCGGCGGTGCAGACCCAGGCATCCTTGTGTTGGCGGATATAGCCGAGCGCGCGGTCGAGATGCTTCAGGCGATGCGGCGCCCCCATCATGTAGGGATGGAGCGCGATGCACATGACGCGGCCGTTCTCCGGCCCCTCGCGATAGACCGTGTCGAAATGGTCGATGATCATCTGGGCGAATTCCTCGGCCTCGACCGGCTGGCGGTAGATCAGCGCATCGTTGAGATCCATCGTGTAGGGCACGTGGATCAGCGTGCCGTGCTTGGTGGCAAGCGGCGTCGGTTGGTCGTCGTGATAGAAGTCGCAGATGTATTCGAGGCCCGCCTCCTTCACGAGGTCGGGCGTGTTGAGGGTGTTGGAGATGGCGGGCGAGAACCAGCCGCGCAGCTTGCGGCCGGTCAGGCGCAGGTGCGTGGCCTTGCTGTGTTCGATGACCTCGCGCTCTTCATCTTCGCCATAACCCCAGTGATAACGCGTGTTGAGATAGCCGTGGCTCATGTATTCCCAGCGCCGGGCCTCCATGGCCTCGAAGATCTCGGGATACATTTCGATCACCGACATCGAGAGCGACACGGTGCAGCGCACGCTGTGCTTGTCGAGCACCTCGAACATCCGCCACAGCCCGACCCGGTTGCCGTAGTCGCGGCCGCCATAGCCCAGCACGTCGGGATGCGGCATGCGCGGCCATGGGTTGCGGACGCGGACCTCGGCGGGGACGTATTCGTAATGCTCGATGTTGGGGCAGGCCCAGACCGCGACGCGCGCGCCGTTGGGCCAGGCAAGCTTCGGGCGCTCGACGACGGGAGAGTAGCCGTAGCGGTAGGGGTCCATGCGAACTCTCTCCTTGTTTGGCATGTCGAGTGCATCATGGGTTGCGCTGCACTTCAACGCCCCGCATCCTGTTCGCATGGCGGATCACATTCGCTTCACGCTCAACGACGGCCCGGTCGAGCTTTCCCCCTCTGAACATTGGGGCGTCTCGCCGATGACGACGCTGCTCGACTGGCTGCGCGAACGGCGCGGCCTGAGCGGCACCAAGGAAGGCTGCGCCGAGGGCGACTGCGGCGCCTGCACCGTCGTGCTCGAGCAGGCCGATGGCGGCCGCCGGCCGGTCAACGCCTGCATCGCGCTGCTGGGCCAGATCGACGGGCTCTCGGTGCGCACGGTCGAGGGGCTGCGCGGGCCGGAAGGCTCCCCGCACGCGGTGCAGGTGGCAATGGCCGAGGCCGATGCCACGCAATGCGGCTTCTGCACGCCGGGCTTCGTGATGTCGGCCTATGCCTTCGCCGCCGGCGGTGAGAAAGCCGATCTCGAGACGATCCACGATGCGCTGGCCGGCAATCTCTGCCGCTGCACCGGCTATCGGCCGATCGTCGAGGCCATGACCAAGGCGGCGGGCCTGCCGGTCGAGCCGGTGCCTCTCGCGCCGAAGCGCACGGGACCCGCCGTGTTCGACGGCGCCTTCTTTGCGCCGCGCTCGCTCGCCGAATTGTTGAAGCTGCGTGCGGCGCATCCGGATGCGCTTTTGCTGGCCGGCGCCACCGACCTCGGTCTGCTCGCCAGCCGGTCGCGCAAGCCGCCGGCCGCGGTAATCCATGTGGCGCACGTGCCGGACCTAACGGCGATCATGCAGGACAAGGCGCGGATCACGATCGGCGCCGCCGCGACCTACGCCGACGCCATGCCGACCCTGATCACGGCCTATCCGGCGCTGAAAACCTATCTCGCGCGCCTGGGCTCGCGGCAGATCCGCTCGCTCGGCACCATCGGCGGCAATATCGGCACGGCCTCGCCGATCGGCGACATGCCGCCGGTGCTGCTGGCTCTGGAAGCGAGCCTGAAACTGGTTTCTGTGCGCGGCGCACGCGATCTGCCGCTGGAGGAATTCTTCCTCGGCTACCGCAAGACCGCGTTGGCGCCCGACGAGGTGATTCAGAGCATTTCCATGCCGAAGCTGTGGCCGGGCGAATTCTTCTTCTGCGACAAGGTGAGCAAGCGCCGCGATCAGGACATCTCCACGGTCGCCGCTGGCTATCGCCTGCGAATCAAGAGCGGCCGCATCGAGGACGTGCGCATCGGCTTCGGTGGCATGGCGGCAACGCCGAAGCGCGCCCGCCACGTCGAAGCGGCGCTGCTGAAGGAGGGCTTTACCGCCGCGATGGCGGCAGTGCCGAAGGATTTTCAGCCGATCGACGACTGGCGCGGCTCGGCCGCCTATCGCCTGCAGGTCGCCGCCAACCTGCTGCGCCGGCTGGAGCTGCGCCTCGCCGAGCCCAGGCGCGCAGTCGAGGTCGAGGCCTTATGAAGGGCGCGGTCCATAGTGCGGCGCGTCACGACAGCGCGCTCAAACACGTGACGGGTCAGGCGCTCTATATCGATGACATGCCTGAGCCGCCCGGGACGCTGCATGCCGCTCTCGTGCTGAGCCCGGTGTCGGCCGGGCGTCTGGCCAAGCTCGATCTGTCGGCGACCGCCGCCGCGCCCGGCGTGGTGGCGACGCTCATTGCCGCCGATATTCCCGGCCGCAACAGCACGGCTGGCCCTGGCAAGGAGGAGCCGCTGTTTGCCGTGGACCGCGTCGAGTTCGTGGGCCAGCCGCTGGCGATGGTGGTGGCGGACACGCTCGATGCTGCGCGCGCCGCCGCCGAACGCGCGGTGATCGAGATCGAGGAGACCGAGGCGATCCTCGACGTCGAGACCGCGCTTGCCAGGCAGGCTTACGTGCAGGCGCCGTCGACGCTGCGGCGCGGCGATCCCGAGGCGGCACTGAAGTCCGCGCCCCATCGGCTGAGCGCCGAGTTCACCGTCGGCGGGCAGGAACATTTCTATCTCGAGGGCCAGGTCGCCTTCGCTCTGCCGGGCGAGGACGGCGACCTCGTCGTCCATTCCTCGACCCAGCATCCGACCGAGGTGCAGCATGTCTGCGCCCAGCTCCTGGGCTGCGACTTCAATCGCGTCACCGCGATCGTGCGCCGTCTGGGCGGCGGTTTCGGCGGCAAGGAGAGCAATGCCTCGTGGGTGGCGGGGGCGGCGGCGCTGGCGGCTCACAAGACCGGCTGGCCGGTGAAACTCCGCCTGCCGCGCGAGATCGACATGATCGCGACCGGCAAGCGCCATCCCTTCCTCTACCGCTACACGGTGGGTTTCGACGACGAGGGTCGCGTGCTGGCACTCGATGCGGTGCTGGCAGCCGACGCCGGTTTTAGTCTCGATCTCACGCCCGGCGTGATCGCCCGCGCGCTCACCCACGCCGACAATGCCTACTGGATCCCGCACTTCCGCGCCGCGGGCTACGCCTGCAAGACCAACAAGCAGTCCAACACCGCCTTCCGCGGTTTCGGCGGCCCGCAGGGCGTGGTCGTCATGGAAGACGCGCTCGATCGCATCGCGTGCCATCTTGGCCGAGACGCCAACGAACTGCGCGCGCTCAATTTCTACTGCGCGGGCAGGGACGAGACGCCGTACGGACAGAAGGTCGAGGAGAACCATCTGGCGCGTTGCTGGGCCGAGGTGAAGCAGGGCGGCGACTTCGAACGCCGTCGCGCCGAGATCGACGCTTTCAACAGGACGAGCCCGATCCTGAAGCGCGGCCTGGGGCTCTTCCCGCTGAAGTTCGGCATCTCCTTCAACCTGCCGCACATGAACCAGACCGGCGCCCTGGTCCACGTCTACACCGACGGCTCGATCCGCCTGAACCACGGCGGCACCGAGATGGGGCAGGGGCTGTTCATCAAGGTGGCGCAGGTCGTGGCCGAGGTTTTCAAGGTCGAGGTCGACCGCATCCGGCCGTCGGCCACCTCCACCGCCGAGGTGCCCAATACTTCGCCGACGGCGGCCTCGACCGGCTCCGATCTCAATGGCTGGGCGGCGTGGGAGGCGGCCAACACGATCAAGGGCCGCATGATCGCCTTCGCCTCGGAACATTTCGGCGCCGCCGAAAGCGAGATCGAGTTCGCCGACGGCAACGTGCGCATTGCCAAGCCCGGCAGCAACCAGGTCGTGAGCTTCGGCGAGCTGGCGAAGCTCTGCTGGATGGGCCGCGTGTCGCTGTCGGCCACCGGCTTCTACAAGACGCCGAAGATCCACTGGGATGCCGCAGCGATGCGCGGCCGGCCGTTCTTCTATTTCTCCTTTGGCGCGGCGATGGCCGAGGTCGCGATCGATACGCTCACCGGCGAGAGCCGCGTGCTGCGCGCCGACCTGGTGCAGGACTGCGGCGCCTCGCTCAATCCCGCCATCGATCTCGGCCAGATCGAAGGCGCTTTCGTGCAGGGCCAGGGCTGGTTCACCTGCGAGGAATTGTGGTGGGACGCCAAGGGCCGGCTGCGCACCGTCGGCCCCTCGACCTACAAGATCCCCGGCAGCCGCGACGCACCGGCGGTGTTCAATGTGAAGATGCTCGAGAATGCACCGTCGCGCGAAGCCACGATCTTCCGCTCCAAGGCGGTGGGCGAGCCGCCGCTCCTGCTGGCGACGGCGGTGTGGACCGCGCTCAAGGATGCGATATCGGCGGCCGGCGATCGCAAGACCGCAGTGCGGCTCGATGCGCCAGCGACGCCCGAGCGCGTGCTCGCGGCAATCGCTACAGTGAAGGCATAGAGTGAAAGCCTAAACGGAGGAGACTTCTATGGACGTACGCATGGACGGCCGCGTGGCCGTGATCACCGGCGCCAGCACCGGCCTCGGCCTCGCCATGGCCAAGGAATTCGCGGCTTCGGGCGGCTCGGTGGCGCTGCTCGCGCGCAAGGCCGACGCGCTCAGTGCGGCCAAGGCCGAGGTGGCGAAGGCGGCAGGCAAGGCCAACACCAAGATCGAGGCCTATTCCTGCGACGTCTCGAAGGCGGCGCCGATCGCCGACACCATCAAGAATGTCGTGGCTGATTACGGCAAAGACGACATCCTGGTGAACAACGCCGGTATCAGCCATGCCAAGCCGTTTGATACCGTGACCGACGAGGACTGGCAGGGCGATCTCGACCTGAAACTGTTTGCCGCCATCCGCCTGGCGCGGCTCGTCCTGCCCGGTATGCGCGAGCGCAAGTGGGGCCGCATCGTGAACGTGCTCAACATTGGCGCCAAGGCGCCGGCCGCCGACTCGACGCCGACCAGCGTCAGTCGCGCCGCGGGCCTCGCCCTCACAAAGGCGCTCTCCAAGGAGAATGCTCCGCACGGCGTGCTGGTGAATGCCATGCTGGTCGGCCTGATCGAGAGCGACCAGTGGGTGCGCCGCCACAAGGCCGCGGGCAAGGACGAGACCTTCGAACAGTTCACCGCCGCCATGGCCAAGGGCCGCATCCCGCTCGGCCGCATGGGCAAGGCCGAGGAATTCGCCCGCATGGCCTGCTTCCTCTGCTCAGACGCGGGCTCGTTCGTCACCGGTGTCGCCATCAACGTCGACGGCGGCGCCAGCCCGGTCGTCTAGCTGGTGGCCCGGCCTCAGGTCAGGCCCGGGAACACCACCTCGGTCAGAACCGCGACGTTGACGCGGTTCTGCTCGATGCCGGGCTTGCGGTAGTTGCCGCAGTTCATCGCCACGACGAGGTCGAAGCCGGGAAAGACGTAGAGCTTCTGCCCGCCCCAGCCGATGCCGCCGAACCAGTACTGCCGCCGGCCGTCGACCATGTCGTCGTAGATGTACCAGTGATAGCCGTAGCTGCGCGGCCCGCCAATGTGGACGACGGGCGCGGTGATGTGCTTCACCCAATCGGCGGCGACGATCTGTTTGCCCTGCCAGGCACCGCCCGCGAGGGCCAGCTGGCCCAGCTTCAGCATGTCGCGCGGCAGCAGACGGCAGCCCGACGCGGCGCGCGGCTCGCCATCGGCGCTGATCGCCCATTCGCTGGGTCCGAAATCCATCGGGTCGAACAGCACACGGCGGGCGTAGGCCGGCAGCTTCTCGCCCGTGCCTTTGAAGATCAGCCGTCCGAGGATCGCGGTCGCGGCGCCGCAATAGGTCCACTTCACACCAGGCTCGCCCACGATCGGCAACCCGAGGATGAAACGGAAGCGGTCGGGTGCGGCCTCCATCGCGATCTCGCTGTTGCGCAGATCTCTGCCGTAGGGAACCGTAAGTTCATCCCACTCGAGGCCCATCGTCATGCTGAGCACGTGGGCAATCGTGATCTTGTCACGGCCGGGCTGCTTGGCGAGGTCGGCATAGTCGGGAAACTGCTCGTAGAGCTTGGCCTCCGGTGGCGGCACCTTGCCCTGGGCAAGCGCGATGCCATAGACCAGCGCGACCACGCTCTTGGACACCGATCGGAGATCGTGCAGCACCTCGGGCCCGAAGGTGACGATGTCGCCGGTGTTGCGCGATATGTCCTCGTTCACGCCCCTTCCGTAGTGCTCGAACAGCAGCTTGCCGTGCTGGCTGACCAGCAGGGCATCGAGGCCGCTCACCTTGCCGCTCTGCTCGGCCGCGGCGAGTCGCTGCTGGAAGTCGCCAGCGGCGAAGGCACGGCGCGCCGGGATGATGAAAGGGGCAGTCACGAGTCCGCTTCCCAGGACAGTCAACAGATGGCGGCGGTCAAGAATGGTCATCACTTCTACTCCTCTGGAAGGATGCATGCGCGCACCCACTGTCACTGGAGTGAGCTTCCCCGGTTTCACCGTCGTTTCGCTTGGGTAAAGTTCTGTAAAGGCCTCCGGCCTGATCGTTGGCGCTCAGCGCTCGCGGCCCGGCGGCGTGACGTTCCAGTCACGCCGCAGCTCTTCCAGGTCGTGCTCGATCCAGTCCCAGGCGCTCCACTTGGGATCGAAGAGGTCGACCGTCATGTCGCGACCGCGCGCCCAGGCGTGCCAGAACTCGCTGGGGTCGAAGCCGCCGCGGGCCGGCGTCGCCACGTCGTTGAACTTCACCCCGAGATGGCCGTTGAAGATCACCGGCAGGATGTGGCCCGCCATGGGGTTGATCGGGTGCATGGCGGCGGTAAAGGTCGAGACCAGGATCTCGCCGCGATAGCCGGTGTCGTAGCCCGAGATGATGTGCGTGCAATCGTGCGGCGTGGCAAAGCCGGCGTTCAGCGCCTTGGGGTCGCCCGGGAAGGGGTAGCCATTCTTCTTGTCGAAGTCCCACAGCGCCTTGCCCAAGGTATTTTGCGGCAGCTTGCCCAAGGCCTCGTAGCGCTGGACCAGCGCGGGATCGGCCTTGTCGCCCTTGTAGGGCAGGATCCATTCTGCGGGAGCTGGCCTGCTGCCCCACGCCTCGCTGACGACGCTCTCGGCGTTGCGCATCGTCATGTCGGCGATCACCCAGTCCATGTGGCCGGAGGCGGCCTCGACCATCTCGGTGAGATAGGCCGCCTCGATGTCGAGCGCGCGGGCATAGGCCAGCACGCGGGCGAGCTTGGCCTCGTCGAGGACGCCGTCGACCATCACCATGATGGCGAGATATTTCACCGCTTCGGCCGCCAGCTCGCGGTCCTTCAGCAGTGCTACGAGGTCCGCGGGCTCGGCGGCCGGCAGGGTGCTGATGTCGGTGAGGTCGGGCCGGCGCAGGAGATAGTGACCGGCCGCCAGGATGCTCGCCGTATCGGCGTGGCTGATCGCATGCCCGCCGGCCAGCGCCACCTGGCGCATGGCGCCCAGGATGGCGTCGCTCTCGCGATGGCTGACGGCGCGCACCTCCGTCTAGCGCAGCGGTTCGAGGATGCTCACGTAGTTGGCGACGGCGGCGCCGCCCATGTTGAACACGCCGCCGATCTTGGCCTTGGGCAGTTGCATCCCGGCCGGTGCGCTGCCCGAGAGCTGCATCGCCGACATCACGTGCATGGAAACGCCCGTCGCGCCGACCGGATGGCCCTTGGCCTTCAGGCCGCCCGAGACATTGACCGGCAGCTTGCCGTCGCGCTCGACCCAGCCTTCCAGGATGGCGCGCTCGCCTTCACCGGGAGCGGTGAGGCCCATGGCTTCGTATTCGATCAGCTCGGCCGAGGTGAAGCAGTCATGGCTTTCGACGAACGAGAGATCGAGCAAGTCGAGCTTGGCCGAGGCCAGCGCCCGCTTCCAGGCGAGCTGCGGGCCCTCGAACTTGATGATGTCGCGCTTGCTCATGGGCAGGAAGTCGTTCACGTGCTCGGTGGCGCGGAAGGCGATCGCATGTTTCAGACCGAGCGCGGTCTGGACGTCGGCCAGCACGACGGCGGCGGCGCCGTCGGTGACGGGCGAGCAGTCGGTGCGCTTCAAGGGGCCGGCCACGAACGGGTTCTTGTCCGAGGGCGTACGGCAGAAGTCGTAGGCGAACTCCTTCTGGAAGTGCGCGTAGGGATTCTTCGAACCGTTCTTGTGCGCCTTCACGGCGATGCGCGCGAGCGCATCCGACTTGTCGCCGTAGCGCTGGAAGTAGGCCGAGGTGATCTTGCCGAAGATGCCGGCGAAGCCCGCCTCGATATTGGCCTCCTCGGCCACGTAGCTGGCCTTGATCAGCACTTCGCCCGCCTGGGCCGAATTGAGCTCGGTCATCTTCTCGACGCAGACCACCAGCACAAAGCGCGCGCGGCCGGCGGCCAGCGAGTTGAGGCCCATGTGGATGGCGGCCGAGCCGGTGGCGCAGGCGTTCTCGACGCGGGTCGAAGGTTTGAAGCGGAGATCGGGGTGGGCCTGGAGCGCGAGGGAGGAGTGGAACTCCTGGCGCACGAAGCCGCCGTTCATGTTGCCGACATAGATCACGTCGACATCCTTGGGTTCGATGCCGGCGTGGGCGATGGCCTCGGTCGCGGCCTTCACCACCAGCGATTCGCTGGTCTCGCCATCCAGTTTGCCGAACTTGCCGTGGGACCATCCGACGATGCAGGCCGTCATTGCCAATCTCCCGATTTCCGGTGAATCTGATTTGCCGTGAATTTAGGGCGTCGCGGGAACGGCGCAAGTCCGCCTCAATTCGGCCCCCCGCGTGGCGTCTGCTAGGATGGCTTCGATTTCCGAGGAACCATGTCCGACCCCGTATCGTCCGAACGCCCCGCCCCGGAACAGCAGCGCCCCCGCTGGCCGCTGATCCTCGGCAGCCTCGTCGGCGGCTTCCTGCTGGTGGCCGTCGGCCTCGGCCTAGGCTGGTATCTTTTCTACCGCCCGATCGTGAACGTCGCGGTCCAGCTTCCTGCGCCGCCGGCGCCGCCCGCGCCGCCGGGCCCCGACGCCGCCCAGGTCAAGGCGCTGGAAGACCAGATCGAGAAGCAGAAGACCGCCAACAAACAGATCGAGGATCAGATCGCGGCCCTGAAGGATCGGCTGCGCGCCGATGTTTGCACGGCGAAGGATCCCCTCGGCAAAGATCCAACGGGCAAGCCGCCCGCCGGCCAGAAGCTCTAGCGGCAAAAGAATCGTTGCCCAACACAAGGCATAGCTTCACTCTCTCCTGAGTCCTCAAGGACGAGTATGGGCGGGGGAGCGTGACACAGGCTGTCGACAAATTGCTTCGGCCGGTGGTGGTGGCTGGCGCCGCGCTGCTGGCCGGTGCCTGTGATCTTCGGCATTCCGCCGTTCTCGATCCCAAGGGGCCGATCGCGCTCGCTGAGCGCGACCTCCTGTTCGACGCCTTCTGTGTGATGATGGTGGTGATCGTCCCGATCATCGTGCTCACACTGGCGTTCGCGTGGCGATATCGCGCCTCGAACACCAAGGCCGCCTACACGCCCAGGTGGGCGGAGTCGGGGCGGCTCGATGCCTTCGTCTGGCTGGTGCCGGCCCTGATCGTGATCGCCGTCGCCGTCCTGGTGTGGCGCAGCACCCACAAGCTCGATCCCTACCGGGCGCTCGAGTCCGCCCAGCCGCCGCTCGACATCCAGGTGGTGGCCCAGGACTGGAAGTGGCTGTTCATCTATCCCGACCAGGGCATCGCCGTCGTCAACCAGCTCGCCTTTCCGAGTGGCCGGCCGGTCAGCCTGCGGATCACCTCGGATACGGTGATGAACTCCTTCTACGTGCCGCAGCTCGCCGGCCAGATCTACGCCATGGCCGGCATGCAGACGCGCCTGCAGCTGCTGGCCGATGCGCCGGGCAAGTTCGTCGGCCGCAACAGCATGTACTCGGGCGGCGGCTTCTCCGACCAGCATTTCGAGGTGACGGCCATGACCCAGGCCGACTTCGACGCCTGGGTGGCGAAGGCGAGGCAGGCGCCGGCCAGGCTGGACGCCACGGCCTATGCCGCGCTCGCGACCAAGAGCCGCCTCAACCCGATCACCTTCTATTCGGCGGTCGAGCCCAAGCTGTTCGACTCGATCATCGCCAGATACACCCACGCCCACCACGCGCCCGCCGCCGCCACGCCGGCCGGCGCCGCGCCGCGGAGATAGATCGATGTTCGGCAGACTGACGCTCGAGGCCCTGCCGCTCTACAGCGCGATCGCCGCCGGCGGCGCCGCGGTCACGATCGGCGGCGCGCTGCTGGTCGCCATCGCCATCACCTGGCTCGGCGCCTGGCGCTATCTCTGGACCGAGTGGTTCACCAGCGTCGATCACAAGCGGATCGGCGTCATGTACATCGTGCTGGCGCTGATCATGCTGCTGCGCGGCTTCGTCGACGCCATCATGATGCGGGCCCAGCAGGCCATGGCGCTCAATTCCGGCGGCTACCTGCCGCCCGAGCATTTCGACCAGATCTTCAGCTCGCACGGCACCATCATGATCTTCTTCATGGCGATGCCCTTCATGACCGGGCTGATCAACATCATCGTGCCGCTGCAGATCGGCACCCGCGACGTCGCCTTCCCGTTCCTGAATTCGCTCAGCCTCTGGCTCACCGCGTCGGGCGCCGGCCTCGTCATGGTGTCGCTGGTGATCGGCAAGTTCTCGACCGCGGGCTGGACCGGCTATCCGCCTTACTCCGGCGCCGAGGCCAATCCCGGCGTCGGCGTCGACTACTGGATCTGGGCCATCCTGATCAGCGGCGTCGGCTCGACGCTAAGCGGCATCAACTTCGTCGTCACGATTCTCAAACGGCGCGCGCCGGGCATGACCCTGATGCGCATGACACCCTTCACCTGGACGGCGCTCTGCGCCTCGGTATTGATGGCCTTCGCCTTTCCCGCCCTCACCGTGGCCTGCGGCCTGTTGGCGCTCGACCGCCTGTTCGGCATGCACTTCTTCACCAATGCCCACGGCGGCAACATGATGAACTACCCCAACCTGTTCTGGATCTGGGGTCATCCGGAGGTCTACATCCTGATCCTGCCGGCCTTCGGCATCTTCTCCGAGGTCGTGTCGACCTTCTCCAGGAAGCGCCTGTTCGGCTACGAATCGCTGGTCTATGCCACGGCCGCCATCGCCATCCTGTCGTTCACCGTCTGGCTGCACCACTTCTTCACCATGGGCTCCAGCCCCAACGTCAACGCCTTCTTCGGCATCACCACCATGATCATCGCCGTGCCGACCGGCGTGAAGGTGTTCAACTGGCTGCTCACCATGTATCGCGGCCGCATCGACTTCCATCCGTCGATGATGTGGACGATCGGCTTCATGGTGACCTTCGTGATCGGCGGCATGACCGGCGTACTGCTGGCCATCCCGTCGGCCGACTTCCTGATGCACAACACGACCTTCCTGGTCGCGCACTTCCACAACATGATCATTCCCGGCGTGCTGTTCGGCTACCTCGCCGGCTACATGTACTGGTTCCCCAAGGCCTTCGGCTTCGCGCTCGACCGCAAGTGGGGGCTGGCGTCGTTCTGGTGCTGGATGATCGGCTTCTATCTCGCCTTCATGCCGCTCTACATCCTGGGCTTCAAGGGCATGCCGCGCCGCATGGAGCAGTACAACGACCCGTCCTGGCAGCCCTACCTGATGGTCGCCGCCTCGGGCGCCGCCCTGATCCTGGTCGGCATCGCCTGCATGGTGATGCAGCTCTACGTCAGCATCCGCAACGCCAGGAAGACGGCCGACCGCACCGGCGATCCGTTCGACGGCCGCACGCTCGAATGGGCGACGTCCTCGCCGCCGCCGGCCTACAATTTCGCCGTGCTGCCCGAGATCCGCGACCGCGAACCCCTTCTCGACATGAAGGAGCGCGGCGTGGCTTATCAGCGGCCGGCGGCCTACCAGGACATCCACATGCCGAAGAACTCGGCCGTCGGCGTCGTCATGGGCGGGCTCGCCTTCGTGCTGGGCTTCGCCATCATCTGGCACATCTGGTGGCTGGTCGTGGCCTGCGGGCTTGCCATGTGGATCGCCATGATCGCGCGCTCGTCCGATGACGACTCCGAGTTCACGCTCTTGGCCGCCGAGGTCAAGCAGATCGAGGATGCGCGCTACCGCGCCCTCGCCAGCCAGACGACGAGCCGCTCATGAGCGTGATGGCGCCCACGACTGCTCACGAGAGCGAAGCGGCCGAGACGCACGAGCAGCGGGCCTTCGGCTTCTGGCTCTACCTGATGGGCGATGCCGTCATCTTCGCGCTGTTGTTCGCGACCTATGTCATCATGGTCAACAACACCGCCGGCGGCCCCGCCGGCAAGGCGCTGTTCAGCCTGCCGAATGCCGCGATCGAGACCGCGCTGCTGCTGGTCTCCAGCACCACCTTCGGGTTTGCGAGCCTGTGCAGCAAGACCGGCAACCGGGGCGCGGTGCTGGCCTGGCTGCTCCTGACCTTCGTGCTGGGCGCGGGCTTCGTGTTCCTGGAACTGCGCGAGTTTGCCGGCCTGATCGCTCAAGGGGCCGGCCCCGACCGCAGCGGCTTTCTCTCGGCCTTCTTCACCCTGGTCGGCACCCACGGCCTGCATGTCAGCATGGGCCTGGTCTGGATCCTGATCATGTCCGGCCAGGTGATGCTGAAGGGCCTCTCGGTGCCCGTGACCTCGCGCCTGTTCCGGTTGGGCCTGTTCTGGCACTTCCTCGACATCGCCTGGGTCGGCATCTTCTCGATCGTCTATCTGCCGGGATTGCTGTGATGGAAAGCCCCAACGCTGAGCATGGTCTCCGCTCCTACCTGATCGGCTTCGTGCTCGCCGTCGTCCTGACGGCCATTCCCTTCTACGTGGTGATGACCCACGAATTGCCGTTGCAGAGCACGATGGTGGTGATCGGCGTCGCCGCGATCCTGCAGATCCTGGTCCATCTGCGCTTCTTCCTGCACCTCAACTTCACCTCGACGCCGAAGGAAAATCTGCTCGCCATCGTCTTCGCGGCCGTGTTGATCTTCATCATGGTGGGCGGCAGCTTCTGGATCATGTTCGACCTGCACCAGCGCATGGCGGTCTGACGCGGCGCGGGCTGAGTAGGGCTGGCGCATCTAACGAGTACCGTCGTCCCGACTCGCGCGGAGTAACCTCCGCGCTGATGCGCCAAAGGCGCGTAGCGGAGGGACGACGGGCTTTCTGAAATTCCTATGCCGTTCATATGCCGCCGGGCCGTCGACCGGCTCGCATTCCTATGCCCTCGCGCCCTTCTATGGCGGCGAAGGAGATTTCCATGCTCGACCTGCTGTTCTTCGGCGGCGGCCTGCTGCTGTTCGGCCTGCTGATCGCCTACGAGCGCCTGTGCCACAGGCTGTGAGGCGCAAATGATCCTCGATTACGTCCTGGGCGGCGGGCTCGCCGCGATCCTGCTCGTCTATCTCGCGGTCGCGCTGGCGCGTCCGGAAATGTTCTAGGGGAAGGCGAGAGGTTGCCATGACCTTCAACGGCTGGGCGCAGATCGCGCTCTTCTGCGTCATCGTGCTGCTGCTGACGCGGCCGCTCGGCGGCTATCTCGACAACGTCATGGCGGGACGGCGCACGTTCCTGTCGCCGGTCCTCGTGCCCGTCGAGCGCGGCTTCTATCGCCTGGCCGGGGTCGATCCCGCCGAGGAGCAGAGCTGGTGGGTCTATGCCCGCGCCATGATCGTCTTCCACATCGCGGGCTTCGCGCTGCTCTACCTGCTGTTGCGCCTGCAGGATCTGCTGCCGCTCAACCCGCAGAGCATGGCCGCGGTGCCGCCCGATCTGGCCGGCAACACGGCTGTCAGCTTCCTCACCAACACCAACTGGCAGAACTACGGCGGCGAGAGCACCATGAGCTATCTCTCGCAGATGGCGGGCCTCACCGTTCAGAACTTCCTGAGCGCTGCCACCGGCATTGCGCTGGCGGTCGCCCTGGTGCGCGGCTTCGCCCGTGCCGGCGCCAATGGCATCGGCAACTTCTGGGCCGACCTGGTACGCATCACGCTCTACGTGCTGCTGCCCGTCAGCATCCTGCTGACGGTCTTCTTCGTCTGGCAGGGCGTGCCGCAGAACCTCGGCGCCTATGTCGAGGCGACGACGCTCGAGGGCGCCAGGCAGACCATCGCCCAGGGCCCGGTGGCCTCGCAGCTTTCGATAAAGATGCTGGGCACCAACGGCGGCGGCTTCTTCAACGCCAACTCCGCGCATCCCTACGAGAACCCGACCGCCTTCTCGAACCTCGTCCAGATGCTGGCGATCTTCGCCATCGGCGCGGCGCTCACCAACCTGTTCGGTCGCGCCGTCGGCGACGAACGCCAGGGCTGGGCGATCCTGGCGGCCATGGGCGTGCTCTTTCTGGCCGGCGTGGTCGTGGCCTACTGGGCCGAGGCCGGCGGCAATCCGCTGATTGCGGCGCTGGGCGTCGACAACGCCGCCGGCAACATGGAGGGCAAGGAAGTGCGCTTCGGCGCGGCGCTCTCGGCGCTGTTTGCCGTGATCACCACCGCCGCCTCCTGCGGTGCGGTGAATGCCATGCACGACAGCTTCATGCCGCTGGGCGGCATGATCCCGCTGGTCAACATCCTGCTGGGTGAAGTCGTCATCGGCGGCGTCGGCGCCGGCCTCTACGGCATGCTGCTGTTCGCCATCCTGTCGATCTTCCTGGCCGGCCTGATGGTCGGGCGCACACCGGAGTATGTCGGCAAGAAGATCGAGGTGCGCGAGGTCAAGTTCACCATGCTCGCCATCCTCTGCCTGCCGCTCGCCATCCTGGGCTTCACGGCCCTGGCGGCGGTCGTGCCGGCGGGCCTTGCCGGTCCGCTCAACGCCGGCCCGCACGGCTTCAGCGAGATCCTCTATGCCTACACCTCGGCCGCCGGCAACAATGGCAGCGCCTTTGCCGGCCTGTCGGGCAACACGCTCTTTTACAACGGCACCTTGGCCGTCGCGATGATGGTCGGCCGCTTCGCCGTCATCATCCCGATGCTGGCGGTCGCAGGCTCCCTCGCCGCCAAGCGCAAGGCGGCGGCCTCGGTCGGCACCTTCCCCACCCATGGCGCGCTGTTCGTCGGCCTGCTGGTCGGCGCAGTGCTGATCGTCGGCGGTCTCACCTTCCTGCCCGCGCTGGCGCTGGGC
>JACPVT010000213.1 GCA_016191685.1 Rhodospirillales bacterium
CCTCACGGGAAAGCGTGACGGGCAGGCGATGGGTCCAGCCGTGATGGGCGAGTTCGTGGCCTGCCTCAACATAAGGCATCACGGCTTCCGGCGTGCTGTCGATGGTGTGGCCGGGCGTGAAGAACGTCGCTTTGACCCCGTAACGCGCCAACAGCGTCATCAGGCGCGGAATGACCACGACATCGTATTCGCCGCGCGAAATCGCCGTGGGCGACGTCAGGCCCCGGGCGATGAAGCCCGACAGGTGATCATGATCGAAAGTTAGGCAGACGACGTGGCGGGACATGATGAGGTCTCCCGGTTGGCCCTTTCGAGCTTAGGCAGATTTGTTGCCTTCGCCCACCGGAGCCTGCATGATGATCCCAATTATAAGCAAACACGAGTTTGCGGTCTCAGGGAGGGTTCATGAAGGGGGCGTCCGCCCAACGCGCAGCTGCGCGAGGGGGCGACAACCAACTCGTGGTCGAAGGGGTGTCCAAGAAGTTCGGCGGCGTCACCGCCGTCCAGGACGTTTCCCTTGAGGTCCCGCGTGGTGGAATCCTCTCCATCATCGGCCCCAACGGCGCGGGCAAAACTTCGCTGCTCAACATGATTTCCGGTTTCTACAAGCCGGACAGCGGTCGGATCGTGCTGGAAGGCACGGAGATCACGCATCGCAAGCCAAGCGCCATCGCAGCCCTTGGCATCGCCCGGACCTTCCAGAACATCGCCTTGTTCAGCGGCCTCACCGTCCTCGACAATCTTATGCTCGGCCGCCATGTGCGGATGAAGGCGGGCGTCTTCGCCAGCGTCGTCTACTGGGGCAGGGCGCAGAGGGAGGAGATCGCCCACCGCGAGGCCTGCGAGGAAATCATCGAGTTTCTGAAGTTGCAGGACCTGCGCAAGCAGCAGACTGCGGCGCTGGCCTACGGCCTGCGCAAGCGCGTCGAGCTCGGCCGTGCCTTGGCGCTCGAACCCAAGGTCCTGCTGCTCGACGAACCGATGGGCGGCATGAACCAGGACGAAAAGGAAGACATGGCGCGCTACATCCTGGACGTGAACCAGGAGCGCGGCGTGACGGTCGTGCTGATCGAGCACGACATGGGCGTGGTCATGGACATCTCCGACCGGGTCGTCGTGCTCGACCGCGGCGGCCGCATCGCGGCCGGAACGCCGGAGGAGGTTCAGCGCGATCCCAAGGTCGTCGAGGCCTATCTCGGCGTGGCCAAGAGCGGGGCTAAGACATGAGCCTGGTCGATTCCGTGGAGTTCTCGACGCTGCCCAAGCTGCTGCAGCGCAACGCCAACGAGGACCCCGGCGGCGCTGGCATCCGCGAGAAGACGCGTGGCGTCTGGCAGACCTACAGCTGGGCGCAGTATCGCGACACCGTGCGCGATTTCGCCCACGGGCTGGCGTCGCTCGGCTTCCGGCGCGGCGACAAGCTCTCGGCCGTCGGCGACAACCGCCCGCAGCTCTATTTCTGCCAACTCTCGGCCCAGGCGCTGGGCGGGGTGGCGGTGCCGGTGTACCAGGACTCGATCGCCTCCGAGCTCGTCTACGTGCTGAACCACGCCGAGACCTCGGTGATCGTCGCAGAGGACCAGGAACAGGTCGACAAAGCGCTCTCGCTCAAGGACAAGCTGCCCAACCTGCGCTGGATCATCTTCGACGATC
>JACPVT010000286.1 GCA_016191685.1 Rhodospirillales bacterium
GCATGGGTCGACGCGACGACTCGCGCCGTGAAGGTCGAGGCGTTGAAACCGTGGTCCGTGATGGTGGCGAGATAAGCATCGAGGGCTTTCTCGAAGACCGCATCCGCGCGCTGGCCGCGGATGGTGCGCAGGAGATCCTGCGCCGTCGTGAGCGTCGGATCCGGCGCCAGCGCCGACTTGCCTTCCGAGGCCCGCAGGAGGGCCGCGAGAAAGACCGGCATCGCGCCGCAGACGAGGTAGTGGTGCGGCATCAGTTCGGAATCAGCCAGCATGCCGAGCCCGACGCGCAGCCCTTCGACCGGCGTCAGGCCCTTGGCGGCCTGAAGCAGCTTCGGCACTTCGGCAAAGGCCCTTACCCGTGCCAGGGCGAACCCATCGCGGACGGACCGCTCGTCACCGCCGCCGCCCTGATCGAAAGGTGCAAAGCCGTCCCACAGCAGGGCCGCAACGCCTTCGAAGCCGGTCCTGGCCACCAGTTCCTCGATCGATCGACCGCGCACGATCAGCCGGCCGGCCTCGCCATCAACCTCACTCATGACCGTGTCGGCCACGATCACCCCGTCGAGGCCGCTATTCACCCGTGTCTGCAGCATCGGAAATCCCTTCGCCTGTTCACGAGAAGGATTCGGGTTGATTATATATATTGTCAATATTGATTGAATTGATCAATAATAATGAAATGGCAACGGAATGGCTGAGTTCCAAGGAAGCTGCACGCCGGCTGGGCATCTCGGCCGCCACGCTTTATGCCTACGTGAGCCGTGGCCTGCTGCGCTCCGAAGGCACCTTGGGGCAACGTGAACGGCGCTACCGCGCCCAGGATGTCTCGCAACTCAAGCGACGACGTGACGTCGGACGCAAGGCGGAGTCCATTGCGGCCAACGCCCTCGACTTCGGCACACCCGTTCTCGAATCGTCGCTGACGCTGATCGAGAGCGGCCGTCTCTTCTATTGCGGCCACGACGCCACCCGCCTCGCGCGCAACGCCTCGCTGGAGCAGGTGGCGCAACTCCTCTGGGACTGCGACGACCGGCCGTTCGGACCGAAGAACCTGCCGCCGATGTCGGCCGCTCTGCGCGGCGCCTGGCTGGCTGCGGCTTCGCTCCCGCCGGTCGACAGTTGCCTCGTCCTGCTGCCCGCTGCTGCGCGCTGGGACCACCCGAGCTGGGTCGAGGACCGCACCGCCATGCTGGAAACCGGCGGGCGCATCCTGCGACTCCTGACCGCCGCCGTGACCGGCGAGCCTCTGTCCGACAAGCCCGTGCACGAACAGGTCGCCGCGGCCTGGCGCGTGCCGGCCGACTGCGCGCCCTTGATCCGCGCCGCTCTGGTGCTGTCGGCGGACCACGAATTCAACACTTCGGCCTTCGCCGCCCGTGTCGTCGCCTCGACCGGCGCCAATCTCTACGGCTCGACGATGGCCGGCCTCGTCGCAATCAACGGCCCGCGCCATGGCGGACTGACACGGCATGTGGCGAGCCTGTTCGACGACCTCAAGGACACGGACGACCTCGACGGCGAACTCGCCCGGCGAGTCCGCGACCACATCCATATCCCGGGCTTCGGCCACCAGCTCTACCCCGACGGCGATATCCGGGCCGTCACGCTTTTCGCGATGCTGCGCGAGATTGTGCCCAGGTCACCCGAACTTGCCTTCGCAGAGCGCCTGGCGGCTGCTGCCGGGCGCGTGATCGACCGCAAGCCCACCGTCGATTTTGCCACGGTCACGATCGAGCGCGTGCTCGGCCTGCCCAAGGATTCTGCGCTGGCGATGTTCCTTCTCGGTCGTACTGTGGGCTGGATCGCCCATGCGCTCGAGCAGGCGGTGCACGGGGCGTTGATCCGGCCGCGCGCGCGTTATACGGGTCCACGACCCGGAAACTGAGGCCGCCCAGGATGACCGACGCCCTGATCATCATCGACATGCAGCAAGGCGCGTTCGGCGATGGTCCACCGAAGCACGATGCAGCGGGGCTGATCGACCGGCTGAACAAGCTCGCCGCCGCCGTGCGCAGCCGTGGCGGTGCGGTCGTCTTCATCCAGCATGACGGACCGCCCAGGGATCCCTTTCATCCCGACCAGCCGGGCTGGAAACTCGTCGGGGACCTCGGCCCTCGACCGGCCGACACAGTCATCCGCAAGAAGTCCTGCGACGCCTTCCTGGAGACTACTCTCGACGACTTCCTGCGTTCGCGCGCCATTGACCGGCTGATCATCACCGGCTGGGCGACCGACTACTGCGTCGATACGACCATCCGAAGCGCACTGGCGCGCGGCTACCCGACGGTCGTGCCCTCGGACGGGCACACCGCGTCGGACCGGCCCCATCTGACGGCCGAAAAGATCATCGAGCATCACAATGCCATCTGGGCGGACTTCATCGCGCCCGGCGGACCGGCGGTGATCTGTTCCGTAGCCGACGTTATCCACCAAAACGCCGGCTTGCGGGACCGGCACCCGCGTGCTTAACGTCGCGCTTTAGTGACAAAGAAACGCATGGGCCTGCCGAGGTTGCCCCACCTTCTCGGCATTGAAGGTCTGTCGCCTGAAACGATTTCGGGCCTGCTCGACCTTTCCGAAAATTACATCGACCAGAACAGATCGATCGACAAGCGGCGCGACATGCTCGCCGGCCGCACTGTCATCAACCTGTTCTTCGAGAATTCGACGCGCACCCGCACCAGTTTCGAGGTCGCGGCCAAGCGGCTGGGCTCCGACGTCATCAACATGGATGTCGCCACCTCGTCCGTGCGCAAGGGCGAGACGCTGCTCGATACGGCGATGACGCTGAACGCCATGCGGCCCGACGCCATCGTCGTGCGCCACCACGAATCGGGGGCGGTGAATCTATTGTCACAGAAGGTCAACTGTGCCGTCATCAACGCCGGCGATGGCCAGCATGAACATCCCACCCAGGCGCTGCTCGACGCACTCACCATCCGGCGACGACGCGGCAGCCTGCAGGGCCTGTTGGTGGCGATCTGCGGCGACATCATGCACAGCCGCGTGGCGCGCTCGAACATCCACCTGCTGCAGATCATGGGCGCCCGCGTCCGCGTCGTCGGCCCTCCCACCCTGATGCCGACCGACATCGACAAGATGGGGGTCGAGGTCCACTACAACATGAAATCCGGCCTGGCCGACGTCGACATCGTGATGATGCTGCGCCTGCAGACCGAGCGCATGCAGGGCACCTTCGTGCCCTCGATCAGCGAGTATTTCCGCTTCTTCGGCCTCGACCACGAGAAACTGAAGTTCGCCAAGCCCGACGCGCTGATCATGCACCCCGGACCGATGAACCGCGGCGTCGAGATCGACTCGGAGGTCGCCGACGACCTCGACCGCAGCGTCATCCACGAGCAGGTCGAGATGGGCGTGGCCGTGCGCATGGCCTGCCTCGAGGCGCTGATCGGCGGACGGCGTAACCAGATCGGGGCCGTGGCGTGAGCGGCAACACCTACAAGACCGCGCCGCCGCATGCCGGATCGACCGCCTATATCAATGCCCGCATCGTCGATCCCGCGAACGACAGCGAATATCGCGGCGCGGTTCTGATCAGCGACGGCAAGATCGCCGACTACGGCCCCAACCTGTTCGCCTCGGGTGCGCCGTACGGCATCGAGTCGGTCGATTGCCATGGCCTCGTCCTGGCGCCGGGCGTCGTCGACACGCGCGTGCACACCGGCGAGCCGGGGGAGGAGCACAAGGAGACGCTGGAGAGCGCTGGTGCCGCGGCGGCGGTAGGTGGCATCACCTCGCTGGTGCTGCTGCCCGACAACGACCCGCCGTTCGACGACGCCTCGCTGATCGAGTTCGTGGCCCGCCGCGCCCGGCTGATCAAGCTGGTGAACATGTATGCCTACGGCGCGCTCACGGTGGGCCTGGAAGGCAAGGAACTGGCGGAGATCGGCCTGCTGGCCGAAGCTGGCGCTGTGGCCTTCACCGATGCA
>JACPVT010000025.1 GCA_016191685.1 Rhodospirillales bacterium
AGGCGGGCGCGGGCGCCTCGACCAGCGGACGCATTCAGAGGTCGACGCGTTCCTCGGCGACCGTCTTGCGCTCGGCCATGTTGAAGCGGCCCGAATAGATCGGCCGTTCGCCGGTCGTCGGCCCGGGGTACTGCACGATCATGATCTCGCCGCCGGTCTCGGTGCGGAACTCGCCCTCGAAATGCGGGTCGGGGTGATAGAGCATCGTGCCCGGCGGACAGAGCCGGCCGTCGATGGTGAATTCGCCCTTCAGGATCAGCCAGACCTGGGCGAAGCCGTGATAATGCTCCGGGTGATGGGCGCCCGGCTCCAGCCGCAGGATGCCGGCATTGGGCTCTGTCGGCCGCTCGGGCCTGGGATGGAACAGCATTTTTCCGGTCTCGCCCGGCCAGCGGATGGTCTCCCAGTCGACGTCGTCGAGGTGGCGGACCTCGTACGGCAGATGGTCCCGGCGCGACGCTTCGCGGGCGGTGCCGAGGGCGGCATTGGCCTGGGCGGTGTCGGGGACGAGCTTGCTCATCTTCCAGTCTCCTTTGTCCGGATCGAAGTGGAGAGATGCCACCAGTCGGGCGCGTCGGAGGCCTCGGCGGGCCGGGCCACGGTCATCAGCACATGCGCCTGGCCACGGCCGGCGTTCTCGGCGCGGTGTGGCTGCTGGGAGTCGATCAGGATGCCGTCGCCGGGCCCGAGCCGGTGCTCGGCATCGCCGACAAAGAACCGCACCTCGCCCGACAGCACGTAGCAATGCTCCTGACCGGGATGGGAAACCATCGCCTTCATGCCGTCGCGGCGCGGGAAGACAAGATGGAACACCTCCATCCGGTCGAGCGGCGCGCCGCCGCCGAGATGGCGCCAGCGGTAGCCGGTGGCGGCGACCTCCTCGTGCTTGCCGTCGGCGCGATGCAGTGCCAGCCGCGTCTTGGCCGGCGCGGCATCGCTTGCGAACAGTTCGTGCAGACCGAGTCCCAGCGCGTCGGCGAGCTGGATCAGGTTGGCGATCGACGCCGCCGCCTGGCCGCGCTCCAGCTTCGACAGGAAGCCCTCGGACACGCCTGCCTTGGCCGCGACCTCGGCCAGCGTCCGTCCGGCGCCGCTGCGCGCATTGCGCAGGCGCCGGCCGATCTCCTGGGTGGCGCGGGCTACTCTGTCCATCCGCGCAACCTGCCCCAATCTTTCCTTATATGCAAGTACCTGTCTTGTAGAGAAAGGTTAGGCCGGCGCCTCTACCAGACGCCCGACCTCGCCCGGCGCACGCTGCAGTTCAATGCGCCGCTCGTGCCATTTACGCAGCGATGGTCGGTGGCCGATCGAGACGATGGTCGTTCCGGGCAGCCGCTGCTTCAACGCGCCATAGACCGCCTCCTCCGCCACGTCGTCGAGTGAGGCTGTCGCCTCGTCGAGGAACAGCCAGTCGGGCTTGAAGACCAGCGCGCGGGCGATCGCGAGGCGCTGCTGCTCGCCGCCCGACAGGATGTTGGTCCAGTGCGTCTCCTCGTCGAGACGGCCGGCGAGATGGCCGAGCCTGGCCGCCGTGAGTGCATCGGCGATGTCGCCGTCGCTCGCGGCGGAATGCTCGTCGGGATATTTCACCGCGTCGCGCAGCGTGCCGATCGGGATGTAGGGCTTCTGCGGCAGGAACAGCACGCGCGACCCGGCGGGCACGCGCACATGGCCGTCGCCGAATGGCCAGATGCCGGCCAGCGCGCGGAACAGCGTGCTCTTGCCCGAACCGCTCGCGCCGGAAATCAGGGTCGCCTGGCCCCGCGTGAACGCAAGCGTCGTGTCCGCCAGCAGCGTCTGGCCGTTGGGCAGCGCGAGCGTGAGCCCCTCGGCCGCGACATCGGTTCGCGCTACTTGCGGCACCACCTCGATCGCCCTGTCGGGCTTATGGTCGGTCGCGGCCTGCAGGCCGAGCAGCCGGTCCATGACGGCGCGCAGCTCGGCCAGGACCGTGTAGTTGTCGATGAAGAACGACAGCGCGGTCTGAACCTGGCCGAAGGCCGACGCCGTCTGGGTCATGACGCCAAGCGTAATGGCCCCGGCGAAGAACCTGGGCGCCGTCACGAGGTAGGGAAAGATGATCGCGAGCTGGGCATAACCCGACTGGTAGAAGGCGAGCTGCGCCTGGGTGAACAGCACGCGCCAGCCGTTGTTGAACACGTCGGTGAAGCGCGCGTTGAGCGCTTCGGCCTCGTCCTCCTCGCCGCGATAAAGGGCGATGCCCTCGGCGTTCTCGCGCACGCGAACCAGGGAGAAGCGGAAATTCGCCTCGAAGCGCTGCTTCTGGAAGTTGAGCGGGATCAGGCGGCGGCCGACCAGGTTGGCCAGCAGCGTGCCGCCGAGCGCATAGATCAGACAGACCCATGCCATGTAGCCGGGGATGTCGATGTCGAGGCCGATGGCCACGAGCGACAGCGGTCCCGACAGCGTCCATAGGATGAACAGAAACGAGATCAGCGTGGCGACGGCGCCCAGAAGGCCGAGGAAAAGCTGCATGGTGTATTCGCCGAGGAAGCGCAGGTCCTCGGCGATGCGCTGGTCGGCGTTGTCGACCGTGCGCTGCAGTTCGATGCGGTAGTAACCGCGGCCGTCGAGCCAGTGGGCGAGGAAACGGCGCGTCAGCCAACGCCGCCAGCGCAGGCGAAGATAGGGGCTGACGACGGCGCGGGCAACGAAGGCCATGATCATGAACGAGGCGATCCAGGAGAAGGTCAGCATCTCCCGCCAGAACGCCGCCTCGTCCTTGTTCTGCAGGCTGTCGTAGAAGCGCCGGCTCCATTCGTTGAACAGCACTTCCAGGAAGACGCCGCCCAGGGTCAGCGCGATCGCGCCCAACAGCAGCGGAATGGCATAGGGCCACTCCTCCGAGCGGAAGTAAGGGCTGACCAGGCGCCACCAGTCGCCGACGAACGAGCCTACTCTTTTCATGCGGGAGTCCTTTCGGGCCGCACACTAGCCAGCGAACAAGCGATGACAAGGGCCGCGCCGGGGGCTATAGCGCCGCGCGATGGACTTTCCCCCGCTCGCCTCCCGCCATACCGCATTCGAAATCCTGGTGTCCTGCCTCGACAAGGGCCAGCCGCTCGACGAGGCGCTGGCCCGCCACGCAGGCTTCGCCGGCCTCGATCCGCGCGACCGCGCCTTCGTCCGCCTGCTGCTGGCCACCACGCTACGCCGCCTGGGCGAGATCGACGTTGTGCTGGCAGCCCTCATCGAACGGCCGCTGGAGGGGCCCAACGCCGCCGGCCGCCAGGTGCTGCGCCTGGGTGCCGCCCAGCTCCTTTTCCTCGGCACCGCGCCGCACGCCGCCGTCGACACCTCGGTGCGGCTGATCGAGGACGCCCACCTGCCGCATCTGAAAGGCCTCGCCAACGCCGTGCTGCGCCGCATCAGCCGCGAGGGCGTAGCGATCCTGGGCGACCGCGATCCGGCCCGGCTCAACACGCCGCAGTGGCTGTGGACGAGCTGGGCCGAGGCCTATGGCGAGGAGGCGACGCGGGCCATCGCGGCGGCCCACCTGATCGAGGCGCCGCTCGATCTGACGCCGCGCTCCAACACCGATTTCTGGGCGGGCCAGCTCGAGGCCGAGGTGCTGCCGACCGGCACCTTGCGCCGCACCGGCGGCGGCCACATCGCCGAATTGCCGGGTTTCGCCGAGGGCGCGTGGTGGGTGCAGGATGCCGCCGCCACACTTCCCGTGCGTCTCATGGGCGACGTCACGGGCAAGCGCGTGGCCGATCTCTGCGCTGCGCCCGGCGGCAAGACGATGCAGCTCTGCGCCGCCGGTGCCAATGTGACCGCAGTCGACATTTCCGGCCGCCGCATGATCCGGGTCGGCGAGAACCTCGCCCGCGCCGGACTCGCGGCCGAGCTCGTGACCGCCGATGCCAGCAAATGGACGGCGGCGGAAAAATTCGACGCCATCCTGCTCGACGCTCCCTGCTCCGGCACCGGGACCTTGCGCCGCCATCCCGACATCGCCTGGCTGAAGGACGAGGAGGACGTGGGCCGCCTCACCCTCACCCAGGACCGCCTGCTGCTGCATGCCGTCGAGCAGCTGAAGCCCGGCGGCACATTGGTCTACGCCGTCTGCTCGCTGCAGGAGGACGAAGGCCCGACGCGCATCGAGGCGCTGCTGGCGCGCGACAAGCGGCTCCGCCGCCTACCCATCCAGGCCGCCGAACTGCCTGGCCTCGAGGACGCGCTCACAAAAGACGGCGACGTCCGCACCCTGCCCTCGATGTGGCCCGAGCGCGGCGGCCTCGACGGCTTCTATGTAGCGCGACTTTCGCTCTCGCATGCTCCTCTCCCCTGCTAGGGGGAGAGGTTGGGTGAGGGGGCGACCATGTTGCTTCGACCAGTGGCCAGGTGTCGAAATGTCTGAAGATCAACATCAGGCGTGGAACGATGAACTCGCGCGGAGGATAACCGGCACAGCAATGCTCGTGGGCCTAACGTATGCCGATCCAGAGGGCGATCGCGTCGAGCAGTTCTATGGCGAAGTCGTGTCAGCCGATAAGAAGGGAGGAATTTGCTTGCGCCTTTCAGGCAGCAGAAGTGGTGAAACCTTCCAGTTGCCTCCTGATCTTCGCGGCGTCTTCCCGGCGGAGCCCGGCTCGTACAGGCTGAAGTCCACGGGCGAGACCGTGGAGAATCCTGACTTTACGGCAACGTGGATAATCCATCCCAAGAGAGCGTGACGTCCGCTCCGAGGCGGACTCCGCGCGTCGCCCCCTCACCCGTCCTCTCCCCCTTGCGGGGGAGAGGAGTATAAATTCTAAACCATCGAACTCGGCCGGTAGAACGGCTGGTGCTTCGAAGGGTCCATGTAGTTCTGGTAGAACTTGCGCGCGTGCGGCAGCAGTGCCACCGAGAGCTTGCGCCGCTCGACCTCGTCGTCGGCCAGCGCCTTGGTGAGATCGTCGTGCAGTGCCTTCAGTGCCGCCGTGCGATCGACCTTGGTGAACTTGCCGTCCTTGTAGATCACCTCGCCGTCGCAGATCGTGGTGGTGACGGCCTGCTGCTTGGCACGCTGCACCACTGCATCCAAAGTCGGGGTCATCTCGTCGAGGTAGGGATAGGCGATGCTGTCCCAGTCGAGCAGCACCATGTCGGCGCCCTTGCCGATTTCGAGCGTGCCGATCGAGTCGCCGTAGGGCGTCGTCTTGGCCCCACCGACCGTTGCCATGCGCAAGACCTGGGACATGGTCGGCACGTCGGCCTCGACCATGCCGGGCACGCGATGGGCGCGCAGCACCAGCTTCAGCTCCTGCAGCATGTCGCGGTCGTCATTGATGCCGGCCTCGTCGAGGCCGATCGCGGTGTTGATGCCCTTCTTCTCGAAGTGGTTGAGGGCGGCGACGCCGGAGCGCAGGCGGAAGTTGGACGAGCAGTTGTGGCAGACGCAGCCGCCTGCTTCGGCCAGGCGGTCGATGTCCTTCTCGTTCAGCCACACGCCGTGACCGAGCGTCAGCCGCTTGTTTACCATGCCGAAGCGGTCGATGTACTCCAGCGCCGTGCACTTGCCGCGCCGCCAGGCGTATTCCTTCTGGTAGGCGGTCTCGAGCAGGTGCATGTGCATCGGCACGTCGTACTTGGCCGAAGCATCGGAGAGTTTCGTGAGCGCCGGATCCGAACACCAGTGCAGGTTGGCCGGCGCCAGCTGGATTTTTACCCGACGCTTGTTGTGGTGCTGCGAATGGAATGACTTGAACATGTCCATCGCGTCGTCGAGGCTCATCTTGAAGCGGTCGAACCAGCGCTGCATCGGGCCCCGGAGTTCGGCCGGGAGGCTCGCCACGAATTCCTCGTCGGCCTGGTAGACCAGCCGGTTCTGGTCGCGCACCGCGTAGCAGTAGGACACGCGCATGCCGATGTCCTCGTAGGCCCGGATGGTCTCGGTCGCCCGCTTCTCGACATCCGGCAGCGTCCCCGGCATCCAGCCCTGGATGTGCTGCACCGTGGTGATGCCCGAGGAGATCATCTCGAAGGCCGAGTAGAGCGTGTCGAGATAGAGATCGAGGTTGCGGATCACCATGCGGGTGATGAACCAGAGTTCCAGCGGCATGTCGGGCGAGCCGAGTTGCACCGGCGTCAGGCCGACATGGTGGTGGCCGTTCACGAATCCCGGCAGCAGGATCTCCTTGCCGGTGCCCACCACCGGCACGGTCGGATGTTTGGCGTGCAGGTCGTCGTAGGTGCCGACGGCCACGATGACGCCGTCCTCCTGCAGGACGGCCCCGTCCTTGATCTCGTTCCAGGTAAAGCGGTCCTTGGTGCCGGTGATGGCGGCACGGCTGCGGACGAGACTGGTGGCCATGTGCGGCTTCTCCTGTGGCGGTCGGCGATTGTGGCGGTCAGGCTGGGACTGCGAAGCCTTCCTGTTCGGCAAAGGCGCGGTCGACCTCGTCGCGCAGCAGCTCGGTGAGCTGGATGCGCATCGCCTCGGCCTCGCGCGAGAAGAGGTTGCGCGGCCTCGGCAGGTCGATCGGAAAGATCGTCTTGATGCGGCCCGGCCGCGAGGTGAACACCACCACCCGGTCAGCGAGCGCCACCGCTTCGTCGATGTGATGGGTGACGAACAGCACGGAGGCGCCCGAATCGCGCCACACGTCGAGCAGGAAATCCTGCATGCGGGCGCGGGTCTGCACGTCGAGTGCTGCGAAAGGCTCATCCATTAGCAACACTTTCGGCCGCATGGCGAGCGCGCGCGCGACCGCCACCCTCTGACGCATGCCGCCTGAGAGCTCATCCGGCCGCTTGTCCATGGCGGCGATCAGCCCGACCCGCTGCAGCGCCTCGGCCGCGACCGCGCGGCGTTCCTCCTGCGCAGCGCCGCGGATGGCGAGGCCAAAGCTCACGTTCTGCCACACCGTCAGCCAGGGAAAGAGCGACGTCTCCTGGAAGATCAGGCTGCGCTCGGGCGACGGCGTCTCGACCTTGTCGCCGAACGACCAGATCGCGCCGTCGGTTGCGTCCTCGAGACCGGCGATCAAGTAGAGCAAGGTGCTCTTGCCGCAGCCCGAGGGCCCGAGGAAGACCACGAACTCGCCGGGCTTGATGTCGAGATCGATCTCGCGCAGCGCCTCGTGCGCCCGCTTGGTGCCGGCCGCCCAGGTCTTGCCGACGCCGCGGCAGACGACGGCGTCCCGGGAGGAAAAATGGGGCGCGTTGTCAGAGGCCACGCAGTCTCTCCGCGGTGTCGGGCAGCCAATAGAGGATGCGACGCTGCGCCAGCCGCAGCAGCCAGTCGAAGGTGAAGCCTAGAACGCCGATCACGGCGATGGTGAAGAACACCAGAGACGGATTGAAGGTGTTGCGCGCGAGCATGATGACCTGGCCCATGCCGTAGCCGACGCCGGTCGATTCGGCCACCAGCACCACCATCCAGGCGCCGAACAGGTTCATGCGCAGCACCTGGAGCATGCCGGGCAGGATCGCGGGAATTATGACACGCGTGTAGATCTGCGGCTTGGAGGCGCCCATGGTGCGCGCCACGTTGATCAGGTTGGTGTTCACGGTGTCGATCTGGTTGATGGTCGCCAGCACCATGTGGAAGAACAGCGCCACCACCACCATGAAGATGGCCGGTGCATTGCCGATGCCGAACAGGAAGATCGCCACCGGCAGCCAGGCGATCGGCGACACCGGCGACAGCAGCGTGATGGTTGGCAGCACCAGCCGGTCGAAGAAGCGGTAATAACGGACCAGCACGCCGATGCCGATCGCCAGCACCGAGGCCAGCACGAGGCCCGCGAACACGCGCGCCGTGGTGGCGGCGCCGGTGATCAGCACCGATTCGAAGGCCGACGGGCCCTCGGTCATCGACGAGCCGACCTGCCAGCGCGTGGCCGTGTTGAAGTACTTGCCCTGCTCGGCGATGTTGTCGAGGAAGATGTGCGGCGGCGGCAGCAGCTTCTCGTCCGCCCAGCCCATCGCCCAGCACAGCTCCCAGAGTCCGGCGAACAGGCTGATCGACAGGCAGGTCCACCAGACCTTGGCCAGCCAGTCGAGTCCCGCCATCGAAACGAAAAGCCGGGACGCCAGCAGGCGGGTTGCCGCCGCCGGGCGGGATGCTCCGGCGGCGACGCCCGTCTCGCCGTCGCGTGCGACGACGGCCATCAGGCGGACTTGTACTTCAGCTTGCCGTAGAGATCGGGATTCTCCTTGATCACCGCCTCGAGCATGGTCCAGTCGATGGCGTCACGGCCGGGCTTCTTCTTGATGTAGCCCATCTCCACGACGCTGTCGGTGCGCTGCAGGATGAAGTCGGTCTGGCCGCGCGCGTCGACCACCGCCGGCTGCTTGCCCTGGGCGATCTTGGCGTTCGCCATCGAGGTCTTGTAGTACTTGCCGACCAGCTCCGTCAGCACCGCCTCGGTCTGGGTCTCGGCATCGAGCTGGGCCTGCATCATGCTCTTGATGATGGCCTTCAGCCCGGCCGGATTGTCCTTGATCAGGCTCGCGCGTGCAGCCAGCACGCAGTCGGTATAGCCCTTGCCGTAGAGGTCGATGCCGTCGGTCAGCATGACCGCGCCCTTGACGTCGTTCACCAACGCCGAGGCATAGGGCTCGATGGTGCAGATCCAGTCGATGGCGCCGGCCTTGAAGGCTTCAACGGCCTCCGGCGTGTTGCCCATGTAGCGGACTTTGACGTCCTTGAAGGAGATCTTGTGCTTCTTCAGGTAGTCGTAGGGCATGACCTCCAGCGTATCCATCTGGAAGGTGCCGAGCGTCTTGCCCTTGAGCTTCTCCGGCGTGTCGAGGCCGGGACGGGCAACGATGGCGCAACCCTCGACGCCGCCGCCGGCCACGATCTTGACCGGCGCGCCCTTGTCGTAGAGCGCCATGAAGCTGGTGTAGGGCATCAGGCCGATGTCGACCTGGCCCATGCCGAGGAAGGTCACCATCTCGGCCGAGGTCGGGGTGTTGATGAAGATCAGCTCGGTGCCGGCGGCCTTGGCGTATTGCCGCGAATGGGCGAGGAAGAGATTGAGGTTGCAGAAACCCGAGCCGTGCGTCGACTTGAGGCCGGCGGCGGCCTCGGCCGGCCCGCCCATGAACACGCCCGGTCCGGCCGCCATGGTGACGGCGCTGGCGGCCGCGGCGCCCTTCAGGAAGCCGCGACGCGACGGAACGGCCGCCGCACCCGAAAAATCCATCTCGGAAAGCTTGGGAAAATGCATACAGCCAATTCGATCACACATGACGTGTCCTCCTCGATCAGCACAGGGGTGCAGCAGACTGGTGGTGGTGGGATTTCGGCTTGTCGGTGTTCTGGCCCAGACGACTCCCCGACAGCCGTCGCGAACGACAGCCGTCATCGAAATTGCCGGCACGCCAACCGAGAAAGAATCACGCGAGGCGATTCTGCGCTGTCTGATTTCAAGCAAGGGATGTGCCACCGAGTGAATCGGCGCGCCTGCTGGGAATAATCGCGGCCGGTCGCACCGGCGCACGATCCAGCAGGTTAAAATCTGGTCAGTTGATCAATTCTTGTTCGGCTGGATCAGCGCCAGATACCGCTGCTGCTTCTGATGGCGGATGTAGAGCAGGCACCGATGATGGTCGCCATATTGACCGAGTTGCCCGGCCTTGGAGGCGCCATCACCAAGGACGGCGACGTCCGCACCCTGCCCTCGATGTGGCCCGAGCGCGGCGGCCTCGACGGGTTTTATGTCGCGCGGCTAACGACATCCTCCAAACAATCAGCCCTGCACAGCCGCTATTGCTCCGCCCTAAGCCACCAATTTGGCCTGGGGATGATCTCCTTGACTTCGGAAAGATAGATGTCCGGGAGGTTTGAATTCTTGAGCCGCAACTTGATGTCGGGATTGTAGGGGCAGTCGTGGTACTTGAAAGTCTTGTTCGCCTCGGGAACGATCTTGGCAACACCGTCAACGATGACGACCCGGCGGGAAGATCGCATCAGGGTGTTGTGGGCCAGAGTTTTTACGGCGTTCTGCTTGGGAGACATGCAGAGGTATGCATCCGGATGCTCCATCTTGTCCGGCGTAACCATGACGAGACGTCCCCTGGCATAGGTTCCCTTCGGCGCCTTGTTCAACACGACAATGTCGTCGAAGAAGTCGAGCGCCTTGGGGATGTTCAGCACGCCCCCACTGATCGACACGTCCGCAAATCCCGGCTCATAGTCCACAGTGTCAAGAATTCGGAATTTAAGCTCCTTCCTGGGCATCATCATCTGATGAAGCAACGTTAAGGTGAAGGTCACCAACGGCGCGGCCTGCGAAGTCCCAGAACTAAACACGTATTTTCTTTTGTCGTCTTGTGCGTCGCCGAGCGATTCGATGCAAGTACCTGCCGCGAACAGATCGACCATCCGGCTGCCAGTGTTGGAGAAGCTGGCGGGGGCGGTTAGCTCCTGGTTCGCCGCACCTACTGTGATGAAGAATTTCTGCACGTCTCCGGAGAGCATCGCAGACAGCTGCGGCTCGTCCGCCGAATATTCGTCCATGTTGTCATTGTCGTTACCCGCGGCCGACACGACGAACTTGTCTTGTTGCGCGATCGACACGAGCTTCTCCTTCAAGGACTCGCTGAAGGGCGCCTTATGGCTGAAGTTGATGATCTCCACATCCTTGTAGATGTGCTCCAAAGCTCTGCGCACGACATCGGTGGAGATCGTTGGCGGCTGGCTGTGGGCGCCGTGCGAGGTCACCTTGATGAATACCAACTTGGAGAGATTGCCGAGCATGTAGCTGAGCGGACCCTCCGGCTTCCCGATCAAGGTTTTCCAGAACGCTCCACCTCCGAGAACCAGACCTGAAATATGGGTGCCATGGCCAGCGAAGTCATCTGCTGCGCTCGGTTCGAACCCCGCCGAGTTGCTGCCTATAGCGTCTATCGTTCCGCTCAAGCTCAAGAGTTCAGGTGGGCCACCGCTTTCGGCCTGCAAACGCTCAAGGACGGCGCGGTAGAGACCAGTATCGATGATGCCAACCGTGGGCACCCTCTTCTGCCACTTGATTTCGACACGCTGGTACTGGTTGCGCCCGTTAATTGTCCGATTGGGTCGAAGGAAAGCGTCAGCCAGAGCGGTGGGGTCGAACGGTGGCTTTTCTCCCGGCGTGCAGGTGCCTTCCTGGGCCTTGGATGGAACGATGAGTTCGGCACTGGCTTGTGGAAGAACCTGAAGTCGGTTCGATTCGCTAGCGCTGACAAGAATTGTCGCCAGACTGGCTATGTCTACACGCCTGGCCATCCGCAACGTACGAAATGCCAAGCCATCCATCTCTTGGTGCTGCCTCTCCAGGCTTGGCAATACAAGCCGGACGATGTCATCGATCCGGAGCTTCTTGTCACGACTGTCGGCACAGATGTTTCGCGCATTTGCCGCCAGCAGCATCTGACAGAACTCATCAGTGGCAACCGCCTGCCTATAGAATTTCGCAGCCAGAATTTGCGCGGTCTCGTCCTTGGCGATTCGATGCGCGTGGATGACCGGCGCCACAAGACAGGCAGGCATGACCAAAGAAACCGTACTGCCGACTGGCCCCTTGATCACCTGACCATCGAACTTGTCGCCGTTGGCCTCGGTGAGCCGCTTCGCATACTCTGGCGACCTATAACCGCACCGGATTTGCGTTGCCAGTTCGGCCGTCACGCCTGCTGCGGCGTCGCCAGCCTCGGCGACGAAGTGCGTTGCCACGGCCTCCACCAGCGCGGCGGGCACCGGGCCGGAATATTTAAGCTCAACCCGACTGCGATTTCCGGAAGCAGCATCTGAGAGAGTTTGCTTAACGCGCTCCACGGCCTTGACGTCAGCATTTGCGTTCGCGCCGCAAGGAAGAGAGGCAAGAACAAGAATACCGGTCCCTCGCCGGGCGGTTTTTGCCAACCGAATCCATATAGCTGTCATGATCAGTCGCCTTCTCGACGCGCCACGAGCTACTTGCGGCAGTTGCTGGCCGACGGCGTCACCCCACAGACCTCGACTTTGTGTTGCTTCGCCCAGGTCGTCAAAAAGGTCACCGCAGCAGGCGAAGACATCGAGGACACGAACGACGTGCCACTCAGAGTCTTCTTGTCGCTCAGCACGCCGGTTCGGGAATTGACGCCGACGATCCGTCTCGAACCGCCGGCGATGACGACGGGCCAGAACGCTGTGCCCCCACTGTCGCCCGGGCACAGGATGGCGTTGTTCTGCGCATTGGCAGCGCGAAGCTGGATGTAGTTGTTGTTACCCGTCGGCAGGCTGTGGACGACTGCAGTTGCAGTCCTCAACGTTCCGCCGCCCTGGGACAAAATTGTGCCGCCATCGCATCCATAGCCGATCAGGCGGACGGACTGGTTGGTGGCGAGTATCGGACTGATGTTGATCGTCTCGAACTTGTCCGGCTTCAGCCCGGCGCCGCCATCGTCGATCGCGCACAGCGCGTAATCCGCGCTGGTCTTGTTCCAGTTCGCGTCGGTTTCCTTGCCCTTGATGTCGTAGTCGGCGCTGTAGTCAGTGGCGATTTCACAGGTTGCGAACCGCTCGATGCCGTTGACCTCGATCGTGATACTCAGGCCGTACTTCAGGCAGTGCGCGGCCGTGAGGATGGCGAACGGACCGACGGCAGTTGCCGTGCATCCGTTGTTTGTCGACAGCAGTGTTGCCTGCCATTGGCCGTAGGTCACTTCCGTGCCGTTGGTCACCAGCGGCTTCACGCCGAAAGTCGGCGTTGGCGTGAAGAATGTCGGCCTCTTGCCCGGCGGAGGAGGAGGCACATCCATTCCCGTCGAGAAATAGACGCCTGCTGATGCATCCGGCTGTTGCGCCCACGCCGGCGACCAAAGAGCCGCCACCGCGCAGCCGACAACAATGCTGAATGTCAGTCTGCTCATGTTCCCTCCCGGCAACGTGTTGGATCGCACGCGCTCTTTTAGCCCGTTGGGGCTATTTGACACCCAGAAGCGACTTCAACTGGTCGATCCCCAGATCTTTCAGGACCTTCCCGTAGGCGTCCGAATCCTTGCGGAGCTGGCCGAACTCCTCCGAGCCGTCGCCGGTCTCCGTCACCGCGACAACGACCGTCGCTGCCGTGACGCCATCGAACGCCGGAATGATCGTGCCGGGTTCGAACTTCGCGGCGTATGACGGCCTCTCCGCGTTGTTGCCCCTGAGCGCGACCTTGCGCACCGAGTAGTTCTGCTGGGTGGCGAGCTCGCTGACCAGCGTCGTGCCGGCGCCCGGCTTGACGACGGCGATCCCCACGGCGATGTCCAGATCGACGGAATTGCCCTCGGCGCTCGTCCTTGCGCCGGCATATGCAAGGTCGAGATAGATCGGCGTCAGGACATAGGCCCGATCGCCCAGCGCCTGGAACTGCAGGACCAGAGTAAGGGCCGCCCGCACGTTGGGCGTCGCGCTGTTCGTCCCGACGTCCACTTCCCGCTGGAAGAGAATGCACCTTGTCCGAGGCGTCACGCGGTCGCTGCCGTTGTTCCTTGGAAGATAGAAGCGCCCTACGCTCAGCCGGGCGGAGTAGGTGTGCTTGAATTCCTTGATCTTCCGATCGGCATACTCGTTGAGCTTCGCTATCCCGGCGTCGATCAGTATTCCGGCGGCCAGGACGGCCAGCCCCGGGAGGAAAGTCGGGGCTGCGGTTCCAGACGTCGTTTCAGCCGGAATGCCGCAAACATCCCGCAGGCGCGTTCCTTCCGGTTCACGGATCCTGAGCCAATCCTTTGAACTTCCGGCAGGCCCCGTCGAGCTGGTGGGCATGCCCGCGACGGCGATCGAGAGCTTCTCGCCCTTTCGCTTGAAACTGTCGTCGTCCGATTTGAATGTCGCGACTTGAATCGCACTGCATCCGCCAAGGAGCAGCGCAGCTGCCCCTACCCACAGCTTCTTCATTTCAGGCCCCCCAAAGCTCTGCATCACGCCAATTTCCCCGAGGCGTGACACACGACATCCGGTATTTGCATGTTGCCTGCAACCCAGCAATCCTATTCGGTTGCATATCTGGACAAACTTTCGGCATATCTCACACCGGATGACGCGACCTGGATCGTCAATCTTGGCCGGCAGAACGGCCGGTGCTTCGAAGGACTCATGTAATTCTTTTCGAATTTGCGCGCGTACGGCAGCGGCCTCGCCAAGAGCTCGCGCCGCGGTGCGGTCAACTCTGGTGAACTTGCCGTTCTTATAGATCACCTCGCCGTCGCAGATCGTGGCGGTGACGGACTGCTGCCTGGCACGCTGGACGACGGCATCGAGCGTCGGCGTCATCTCATCGAGATAGGGATGGACGATGCCGCCGCCGTACGGCGTCGCCCCGGTGCTCCACCATCACCATGCGCAAGACCTGGGACATTGTCGGCACATCGACGTCGATCACGCCGCGCCCGCGATGGGCGCCAGCACGCGCGCAGTCCGGAAGGACCAAGGCAGACTAAACCTTGGTCGACTGATCAATTCTTGTTCGGCCGGACCAGCGCCAGATACCGCAGCCGCTCCTGGTGGCCGATGTAGAGGCCGGAGCAGACGATCACGGCCGCGCCCACCCAGGTCCAGAAATCGGGAATATTGTCGAACACCAGGTAGCCCAGGATCGCCGCGCCCACGAGCTGCGTGTAGTTGAACGGCGCCACCACGGCGGCCGGCGCCTGGCTGTAGGCGATGGTCAGGAAATAGTGGCCGATGGCGGCCATGGCACCGAGGCCGAGGAACAGGACGAGGTCCCAGCCGAGCGCCGGCGTCACCCATTCGAAGGGCAGGAACGGCGCCGCCGCCACGGTGCCGACGATGGTCGCCATGTTGGCCGAGGCATCGGGCCGCTCGGTCTGGCCGTAGCGCCTGGAATAGAGTTGGTAGAGCGCGCTGCTGGTGGTGCTGGCCACGATCAGCAGGGCGTACCAGTTGAAGTTGGCGGAGCCCGGCCGCACCACGATCAGCGCGCCGGCGAAGCCCACCATGACGGCGATCCAGCGCTTGGTACCCACCGGCTCGCCGAGGAAGCGCGCCGACAATGCCGTCACGATCAGCGGCGAGCAGAGCGAGATCGACGCCGCCGTCGCCAGCGGCATGTGGACCAGCCCGTGGAAGTAGAGGAGCGACGAGGCGAACAGCAGCAGGCCGCGGATGATCTGGCTGCCGACGTTGCGCCAGCGGAAGAGATCGAGGCCGCTTCGCGGCAGGAACAGCGCCAGCATGAAGCCGAAGGCCACGACGTAGCGGGCCCACACCACCTCGGCGACCGGATAGTGCTGCATCAGCGTCTTGGAAATCGCATTGAGGACCGAGAAGCACGACACCGAGAAGACGATGGCCAGGATGGCGCGCAGGATACGGTCGGTCGGAGGCGGCGCCGGTGCCGGCGCATTCGCGGTCATGGCGCGGAACCTAGCGTGCCTTTCGATACGGACAAGCGCGCTGGCCGGCGACGCCTCTTCCCGATTTGCATGGGTGAGGACGAGACCCGGCTCATTTGCCGGGGGCG
>JACPVT010000287.1 GCA_016191685.1 Rhodospirillales bacterium
GACCAAGGTGCAGTGGGGGAACGAGACTGTTGACGGCCTTGACCTCGATTTCAGGACGCTCCGAGAGGAGTGGAACGAGTATGAGACGGAGGACGGCAGCAGGATTCGAGTCAAGCCGCCGTCATCGGCGCAATGTGCTCGCCGTCGCTCACCGACTGGGCGAAGGCGTCGATGCCGGCCTGCACCGCCTCGTCGAGCGACAGCCGCTCCCATCGCCGCATCAGGCGTTTCTGCGAACGCACCGCGAGCGGCGTCGCCTCGACGATCGAACGTACGCAACGCTCGACTGCCTCGGCGATCTTTGCGGCCGGCACGACCTCCTCGACGAAGCCCCAGGCCTCCGCCTTGGCGGCGCCGATGGTCTCCGCGGTGAGCAGGAGCCGCGAGGTGCGGCCCCAGCCGATCAGGCGCGGCAGCAGTGCGGCCTCGACCACGGACGGCACGCCGACCTTGACCTCGGGCATGCCGAAGTGGGCGCTGTCCGCGGCGATTCGCATGTCGCAAGCCGCTGCCACTTCGAGGCCGGCGCCCAGGGTGTAGCCTTCGAGACGGCAGATCACCGGCACCGGGCAGTCGCGGATCGACTGGCAGAGCTTGTGGACCAGGGTGATGAAGGCGCGGCCATCCTCAGCCTGCCGCATCGCCGCCATGTGGTTGATGTCGGCGCCACCGATAAAGGCACGGCCGCCGGCGCCCGACAGCACCACGACGCGCAGATCGTCCTCCCGGGCAAGCGAGTGGAATGCCTCGGTAAGGTCGAGGAGCGCCGGCGGATTGAGCACGTTCAGGCGGCGCGCATTGTCGAACACGACATGTGCCACGACACCCGCCGGCCGGCGGTCCCAGGAGATGTCGACCTTGTGCGCGCCTGCCGCCATGACGTTTCGCTCCGTGGCTCTTTTGTCTTCGGGGGATTTCCCCTATTAGAGCCGCCGAACAACTCTTCACAAGAGCGAACCGGAAGGCCCCTCCCGTGCCCGACATCAACCTTGCGGCCTATTCGGTGTTCGTGCCGCCTGACCCCTTCGAGGACCACATGGGTCCGATCTACTACCGGCTGGAGGGCGACGCGCGGCAGGCGGGCAGCGTCCACTGCGTGCTGCCGACCCACGAGGCGCACGGCAACTATGCCGGCGGCGTGCATGGGGGCGCCGTTCTGACCTTCGCCGACTATGCACTCTGCCTGGTCGCCGGCCGCGCCGCCGACGGCGGCACCAACAGCTCCTTCGCCATGACCGTCAGCCTTGCCGCCGAATTCCTCGACGGCGCGCGAATCGGCCCGCCGCTGGAGGCGCGCGGCGAGCCGTTGCAGGTGACAGGGCGCCTCGCCTTCGCGCGCGGCCGCGTCACCCAGGAAGGCAAGACGATCGCCCTGTGGTCGGGCGTGTGCCGCCACGTGGCACGCACCAAGGCGATGGCGCGCAAGGACGAGACCGCGGCCCGCCCTCCCGCGGTGATCGAGCAGATGGTGCCGGCGGGCTTCGAGCTGTTTGCCACGGCGAGCCCTTATTCGCGCCACATCGGGCCGATCTACATCAAGGCGGAGCCAGAGGGCGCCTCGGTCGTTCAGCCGACACTGCCGCGGATGTGCAACTCCGGCGGCGTGCTGCACGGCGGCTACCTGATGAGTTTTTCCGACTCGGCGATCACCCGTGCCGCGGCCCTGGTGACCGAAATGGCGCCGTCGACCGTCTCGTTCGCCGCCGAATTCCTGTCGGCCGGCGACACCACGGCGCCGCTCACCACACGCGTCGAAATCCCGCGGCGTGGCAAGTCGATTGCCTTCCTGCGCGGCCTGGTCGAACAGAGCGGCCGCGGTCTGCTCTCCTACTCGGCAACGATGATGCTGCGGCCCCGCCCCTAGTCCAGTCGAGTCCAGAACAACCCGACGATCCGTCCATCGGCGCCGACATCAATGCTGTCGGCCGCCGGCACCTTGGGCAGGCCCGGCGCCGTCATTCAGACGTAGTCCAGGATCTGCTTCATGTCCTGCATGCTCCGGATATTCGCGGTCCAGGCCTTGTGATCTTCGGGATCTGTCGATATCGGATTGACGCACAAGGTGCGCACGCCAGCGTCCGCGACCCAGTGATCGTTGTCGGCATTGCCCACGAATAGAACCTCCTTCGGCGCGCAATTTCGCTTCGAGACCAGCAGCCGGATGTAGTCCGCCTTGCCCTCGAAGTCGTAAGGCGTTTCGATGATGTCCGAAATGACCCCGTCGGCGCTGAATACGAGCTTGTTCGCCTGGATGCTGGCAAAACTTGCGGCGTGAGTTCCGAGAACATCCCGGATGATCGCGTCGATCGAGCCCGAAACGATGTGCAGGGGGATCCGGCGGCGCCCAAGCTCCTCTACCAGTTCGGCGAATCCGTCGAGTACCTTGAGCATTCCCGCCAGCTCCGTCAGGACCGATTGCGTCAGCTCCCTGTCGCGGAACTTCTCCAGTGTGAACTTGCACCAATCCGTGTGTGTGAACTCGCCGGCCCGATAGCGCGCATGGTACCCGGCGCACTCCTCGCGCGGGTAGCCGAGATGCTCCCAGATCATCTCCCAGGTGGTCCGCCCGTTCGCCGTCCGGGCAATCGTGCCGTCGAAATCGAACACGACCATTCTGGTGCTGGAAGGCGCGGACGGAATTGCTTGCGTCATCTTGAACAGTTCTCCCTTTGGAACATCACCCATTCTAGAGCGTCGCGCTTGAAATAAGAATCGAAAGGGGAGCCCAAGGAATCGGAACTTTGATTCAAAATGCCGGCTGAGGAACGGAGGCCGGCATGGATGGGAAAGCCATATTCGATTGACCCGCGGGAGTGGATTGAGGCGGAGATCGCGGGCGGGCAATCGCGGCGGGCGGGGGCACAGCGCCGCTCACCACGCGCGTCGAAATCCCGCGGCGCGGCAAGTCGATCGCCTTCCTGCGCGGACTGGTCGAGCAGAACGGCTGTGGTTTGCCCTCCTATTCGGCGACGATGATGCTGCAGCCCCGCCGCTGATCCGCGGCCGATCCTAGGAGTGCTGATCCTCGGCAACTCCGGCCTGTTCGGCGACCCGCCGCACTTCCTCACTCAACATTCCATGCAGCCGCCGTACGCTCGGCAGGTCCTCGGCCTTGGCCGCGCGTTCGACCGCCTCGGCGATCTGGCGCAGCGCCGCCGCCCCGATCATGCCCGACGCACCCTTCAGGCGGTGCGCGACGCGGGCGATGGTGGCGGGATCGTCGGTACCGACGATTTCGCGCTCGGCGCCGCGCGCGGTATCGAGGAATTCGCGCTCGACTTCGGCCAGGGTGGCGGGATCGTCGCCGAACAGCTCGACGAGCTTGTCGCGGTCATAGGCCTGGCTCATGGGGCACTGCTCATTTCGTCCGCTCCCCGCCAGTGTCGCTTCGGCCATCCTTAAGCCAGACGTCAAGGGTTGCCTTGAGCTGCTCGATGCCGATCGGCTTGGTGATGAAGCCGTCCATGCCGACTGCCCGGCTCTTCAGCTCCTGCTCTTCCAGCGTGCTCGCGGTAACGGCCAGGATGGGCGTGCGGGTGCGCTGGCCCGATGCCTCGCTGTTGCGGATGCGCCGCGCCAGCTCGAATCCATCCATGGTCGGCATCTGCAGATCGGCGAGTACGAGGTCGTAGCCCCCCTTGTGCCACAGCGCGAGGGCCTCCTCGCCGCCGGCCGCCGAATCGGTCGATGCGCCCGCCAGCTCGAGCTGGCGTGTCAGGATCTTGCGGTTGACCGAGTTGTCGTCGACCACCAGCACGCGGCCCTTCAGCCGTTCCGGGCCGCGCGGCGGATCGGCAGCGTGCGACGCCGCGACGGCCACCCGCCCCGTCGCGCGGGCCACGGCACGGATCAGCACATCGCGCCGCCACGGCCGCGGCAGGCCAGCCGGGGAATCGCCCATGGCGGCTGGCCCGTCGAACAACCGGACGAGACGATCGAAACCCGCCTCGTCGGCGATGCGAATTCCCGCACCGAACACGTCCGGCCGGACGACATCGACGAACGCGCCGGCGTCGCCGAGGTAGCGGGCGATAGCTCTTGCCTCGGCAGCATCGGGCAGCGCGAGCGCAAGCGACAGGCCCTGCAGCAGCGGCTCGGAGCGCGGCGCGTCGGCCGGCGCCGCTGCCGCCAGCCGCACGGTGACGATGAACGTCGAGCCGGCGCCAGTTTCGCTCTCGACCTCGACGCCACCGCCCATGGCCTCGGCGAGACGGCGTACGATGGAGAGGCCGAGTCCGGTGCCGCCGAAGCGGCGCGTGGTCGAACTATCGGCCTGCACGAAGGGCTGGAACAGCCTCTCGCGCTGCTCGGCGGTGAGGCCGATGCCGGTATCGGCGACGCGGATCCGGAGAATTACCTCGCCATCGCCCGGCACCTGCTCCAGGACAAGACGGATTGAGCCCGCCTCGGTGAACTTGATGGCATTGCCCAGCAGGTTGAACAGGATCTGCTGCAGGCGCAGCGGGTCGCCGACCACCCGTTCGGGCACACCGGCGTCGACATAGGCGACCAGCCTCAAGCCCTTGGCGGCGGCCTGCGGCGCCAGCGTCTCGGCCGTGCCCTCGATCAGCTCGACGGTCGAAAGTTCCAGGGTCTCGAGGTCGAGGCGGCCGGCCTCGATCTTGGAGAAGTCGAGAATGTCGTCGATGATGCGCAGCAGCGAGGACGCCGAATAGTGCACCGTTCCCAGCGACTCGCGCTGTTCGAGTGAAAGCGGCGTGCGTTCGAGGACGTCGATCATGCCGAGAACGCCGTTCATCGGCGTGCGGATCTCGTGGCTGACGGTGGCAAGGAAGGTCGACTTGGCCTGGTTGGCGTTCTCCGCCTCGCGCTGGGCCGCCAGCGCCGCGTCACGCGCCAGACTCGCTTCGTCGTAGGCGACTTGCAGGCGGCGGGCGAGGTCCTCCTTCTGGAAGGCGAGCGCGATGTTATCGTACTGCCAGCGATGGACGTCGCGGACATAGGCCATCAGATGGCCGACGTAGGCGCCGCCCGCGATGCCGACCAGCTGGAAGAAGGGATCGACCGAGGTCAGGAGCACGAACAGGAGCGGCGCCGTGGTGGCACCGGCGAAGGCGTAGAAGGTCGGCGGGTGCGCCGAGCGGATCGGCACCGCCGTGGTGATGGTGGCGAGCAGCACCAGGCCGAGCAGCATGCGCTGCAGTTCGTAGTCCTTGGACGCGAGCATGAAGCCCGCCACGCCCCAGCAGGCGCCGGCCAGGAAGGAGAGTCCGGCGAACCACCAACCCCAGCGGACCACGTCTTGGTCGGCGGGCCGCGCCCGGGTGAAATTGCGCCGCAGGACGTCGAAACCGAAGGTGACGGCGAGATGGGCCACGAAGGGCCCGGCCAGTTCGAGCAGATCGATCTGGCGCCAGTAGATGGCGGCGATCACCGGCCACAGCACGAACGAAAAATAGCGGGACTGGGCCGAGCCCTCGAACAGGCGCCGGATGAGCTCGGCGCGGACGAAGGCCTCCTGCCGGGCCGAGTCCGTCCCCTCCACCTCCTCGGTGGCTGGGTCAGCCGCGGCGACCGTCATCGTCCTTCGTCCGCGCCGGCACTCGCCCGGCGGTCCCCAGGTGATCGGCACCGGGCTGCATGTCCCCAAGAGGTCCGCCTGTGGCAGACCTGCGTCCGGCATCGGCGCCGGTTCGTTGAGGAGAGGGTAGGAACAACATGTGGTTAGCCTGTGGCCGTCAGACCCAATTACTGTATCAAAGATGTCAAGATAGTACTATAATTCGTTGGAATTAAATGGTATTTTCTCCCTATTAGAAGTCATCCATTTTTGGAACATTGATTATGCAGCTACCCTCCATCTTGCTGGTCGAGGACGACGCATTTCAGCGTAAGGCAGCCGAGACCTATCTCGTGAACCATGATCTCCGCGTCATCGCCGTCGAGAACGGCGCGCAGATGCGCCGGCAAATCTCGCGGGCCATGCCCGATCTGGTGCTGCTCGACGTGCAGCTCCCCGGCCAGGAGGACGGCTTCGCGCTCGCCCGCTGGCTGCGCGAGAGCAACACAAGGGTCGGCATCATCATGCTGACCGCAGCCGGCGACGCCGTCGACAAGGTGCTGGGTCTGGAAAGCGGCGCCGACGACTATGTCGCCAAGCCCTATGAGCCGCGCGAGCTGCTGGCTCGCTGCAAGAGCGTGCTGCGGCGGTCGGTCAACAAGTCCACGCCGTCCCGGCTCGAACGCGTCCGCATGGGCGACTTCACCCTCGACCTGCCCCGCCGCCTGCTGCTCGACTCCGCCGGCAAGGACGTGGCCCTCACCTCGGGCGAGTTCGACGTGCTCAAGATCTTCGCCGAGAACCCGAACCGACCACTCAGCCGCGACTGGCTGCTGGAGACCACCAGCCACAGGAGCCGCGACCCGTTCGACCGCGCCATCGACCTGCGCATCACCCGCATCCGGCGCAAGATCGAGCCGACCCCGGAAAAGCCCACCGTCATTCGCACTGTGCGCGGTGTCGGCTATATGTTCGTGCCGCCCACCGAATAGGGTAAAAGGGCGACCCCGGCGCCGGTCGGTCGGTGGGGGCCCGTAGTTCAGTGGTTAGAACGAGCCGCTCATAACGGTTATGTCGCAGGTTCGAATCCTGCCGGGCCTACCGCGGACCACCGATGGCGAAGCCGATGATGCACATCGCCAGGGCCATGTAGGCGGCAAGGCGCGCGTGGCTGAAATAGACGTCGGCCAGGGCACCGCCGATCATGTCCTGCAGGCGTTCGCGCGGCAGCGCCGGTGCATCCTCGATCATCAACCAGACTTCGGTGCGCCGGTAGTTGCGTGCGCGCGCCGTCCACCCCCTCCAGAACAGCACCAGTGCGGCGATCAGCACGAACACCGATCCTGAACGGACAGCGATCCACGGTTCGGACGAGAAGCCCACCATCGCCGTCGCGATCGCCATCAGTGCGAAGCCGCAACCGCGCCGCACCGACAATTCGGCGTAGCGCCTGATGTCGTCGTAGGTCATGGCGCGACGATAGCGCGCGGGCCGTCTTCGACCAATGTCGCGTTGCCGCCGCCGGGCAATCCCTCTAGCGTGCCCCTGTATAAATTACATAAGAATTCGGGGGAATTGCGCATGCACGGCTTCAGGATGTTGGCGATTGCAGGGCTGGCAGGCTTGGCGCTGAGCGCCTGCGGCAAGTCGTCGGGCGGCCAGGACAAACTCGCCTACGAGGCCTGCCTGGCCTCGGCGAAGAAGGACGCCAAGATCAGTGGCGCGGCATTCGCGACCCTCGAACAATCCAAGATCACCGGCTCCACCGGCGAGGAAGAAATCCGCGTCAACATCCCCTATGAGCTGGACGGCAAGAAGGCGTTGTTCCAGTGCATCGCCCAGAAACAAGCCGACGGCAGCTTCAAGGTCATCTTCTAACAGGCGCTTCAACCCAGCAGGTGACGGAACGCCGGCAGCGTGAGTATGGCCGCCCCAACGAGCCATACCGCGATCGCAGGAGTGCCGCCGCGCGCGCCCTCGAGCAGGCGTTCGTAGAGCGCCGCGGGAACACCGGAGACCAGCAGCGTCGCCGACGACACCAGCAGCGAGCTGAAGAACAGCACCCAGCCGACCGAGCGGGGAAAGACCTCCGGCATCAACACAGCCGCGATGGGCATGGCGATGGCGAGGAAGGGCGAAAACAACCCGTTCAGGATGCTGATGCCGACCACGGCAAAGACGAGAAGATTGCGATCCATGACGCCTAGCCTGCCGCCGAGGCGCGGGGCATCAGCCCGAGCTGATACAGCACCATGAACAGAACCACACGAAGCGCCGCGACCTTTCACATCTGCAACCGCGCAAACTTGCATTCTATGAAAATATGAATTTTACCGAATA
>JACPVT010000218.1 GCA_016191685.1 Rhodospirillales bacterium
CGAAGGCAAGGAGAAGCCCAAGCGGCAATCTCTGCTGAAGGACATGGTTCCGGACGAGGTGACGCTCGACAAGGCGCTGGCGCTGCTGGCGCTGCCACGCGAACTCGGGGCGCATCCCGAAGACGGCGAGATGATCCTGGCCGGCGTGGGCCGCTTTGGCCCCTATGTGAAGCACGGGCCGAAGTACAAATCGATTCCCGCCGACGAAAGCGTGCTCGAGATCGGCATGAACCGCGCCGTGGCTCTGCTGGCCGAGGCGAGGGCGCCTGGCCGTGGCCGCGCCGCCGTCAAACCGCTGCGCATCGTCGGCAATCATCCCAACGACGATGCCCCGATCGAGCTCTATGATGGCCGCTACGGCCACTATGTGAAGCACGGCGGCATCAACGCGACGGTGCCGAACGACATCAAGCCGGAAGAGCTGACGCTCGACCATGCGGTGTCGCTGCTCGCCGAGCGCGCCGCCAAGGGTGGCGGAAAGAAGCCCGCACGCGCCAAGAAGGCCGCGGCCCCCAAAGCAAAGCCAAAGGCCAAGGCGGCCAATGGTGCTGCCGAGGTTGCAGCGCCGGCCAACGACGCGGCACCCAAGCCCAAGGCGGTCGCAAAGCCCAAGGCAGTCGCCAAGAAGAAGGCGGCACCCAAGGGCAAGGCCAAGGTCGAGGCCCCGCCCCGCACCGGGACCGATGGCTAAGGGCAAGGTCCCGACCCGCGACGAACTGCTGGCCTTCATCCGCGAGAGCGCCACGCCGGTCGGCAAGCGGGAGATCGCGCGCGCCTACAACCTCAAGGGCGACCAGCGCATCGAACTGAAGGAACTGCTGCGTGACCTGCGCGACGCCGGCGAAATCACCCCGGACCGCGCCAAGACATTCCGCGACCCCGAAGCCCTGACCGACGTCACGGTCCTCGAGATCGTCCGCGTCGACAACGACGGCCACCTGATCGCGGTACCGCGCCGCCACGACGAGGAGAAGGACGGCCCCTCCCCGCATATCGAAATCGACCCGCAGTCGGCGCCGCGCGGCGGCCCGGCGCCGGCCGTCGGCGATCGCGTGCTGGCGAGCCTAAAACGCCGGGGCAAGAACGCCTACGAGGCACGCATCATCCGCCGGCTGGGCAGCGGTCCGAAGAAGATCCTGGGCCTCTACGAAGAACCGCCGGGCCGCGGCGGCCTCGGGCTTGTGACGCCGACCGACCGCAAGCTGCGCCTGAGCTTCGACGTGCGGCCCGCCGACAAGAACGGCGCGGTAGCCGGCGACATCGTCTGGATCGAGGCCACCGGCGGCGCGCTCGCGCGTCGGGCGCGCGTGCTGGAGCGCATCGGCCCGATGAGCGACCCACGCACGGTCAGCCTGATCTCGATCGCCGCCAACGATATTCCGGTGGAATTTCCACCGGCGGCGCTGGAAGAAGCCGAGCGCGCCAAGGCCGCGCCGCTCGGCGACCGGCTCGACCTGCGCAGGACACCGCTGGTCACCATCGACGGCGAGGATGCGCGCGACTTCGACGATGCCGTGTTCGCCGAGCCGGATCCGGCCCATCCCGGCGGCTGGCGCCTCCTGGTCGCCATCGCCGACGTCGCCTGGTACGTGCGCCACGACAAGCCACTCGACCGCGCCGCCTATCGCCGCGGCACCTCGGTCTATTTCCCCGACCGCGTCGTGCCGATGCTGCCCGAGGCGCTCTCCAACCACTGGTGTTCCCTAGTGCCGCGCGAGGATCGCCCGGTGCTGGTGGCCGAGATGTGGATCGACGCCGAGGGCCATCTCAAGCGCCACAAATTCCACCGCGCCATGATGCGCTCGGCCGCCCGCCTCACCTACACCCGTGTCCAGCGCGCCATGGACGGCGCGCCCGACGAGGAAACCGCACCGCTGATGGACGAGGTCGTGCGGCCGCTCTACGGCGCCTACCGCGTCCTGCTGGCAGCACGCGAGGCCCGTGGCGCCCTCGACCTCGACCTGCCCGAACGCCAGGTCACGCTGGGCGAGGATGGCCGGATTGCCGAGATCGGCGTCCGCGAACGCCTCGACAGCCACAAGCTGATCGAGGAGTTCATGGTCCTGGCCAACGTGGCCGCGGCGCAGGCGCTCGAGCAGCGTCACGCCGCCTGTCTCTATCGTGTCCACGACCAGCCCGACCTCGCCAAGCTCGAGTCGCTGCGCGAATTCCTTGGTACGCTGGGCATCAAGGTGCCGACCGGACAACGGCTGCGGCCGGCCGACCTCAACCGGGTGCTGCACGAGGTTGCCGGCAAGCCGGTTTCCCAACTGGTGAGCCAAACGGTGCTGCGCAGCCAGAGCCAGGCGGTCTACAGCCCCGACAATCTCGGTCACTTCGGGCTGGCGCTGGCGCGCTACGCCCACTTCACCTCCCCCATCCGCCGCTATCCCGACCTGATCGTCCATCGCGCCCTGATCGCAGCTTACGGGCTGGGCGACGGTGGCTTGAGTGACGCCGATCGCGGCCGCTTCGTCGAATTCGGCGAGCATCTATCGATGTGCGAGCGCCGGGCGGTGGCCGCCGAGCGCGGCGCCATGGACCGCTATGTCGTGGCCTTCATGAGCCAGCACGTTGGCGCCACTTTCGCCGGCCGCATCACCAGCGTCACCCGTTTCGGCCTGTTCGCCGCCCTCGACGGCACCGGCGCCGACGGCCTGATTCCCATTCGGTCGCTGGGCCAGGAATTCTTCCGCCACGACGAGGGCCGTCAGCTCCTGATCGGCGAGCGCACGGGCGAAACCTACGGGCTGGGCGACCGCCTGAGGCTGAAACTGGTCGAGGCCGACGCCGCAACCGCCGGGCTGCTGTTCGAGGTCGTGGACGTGCTCGAACGGGTCGAGCGCCATGCCCTGCCGCGCGACCGGGCCGGTGGTGCCCAAGCCGATGCCCGCCGGGGGCCGCCGCGGCGTCCGGTCGCGCATCGCGGCCCCCCGCGGGACAAACGGTCACGCCGACGAAAGTGAGTCGAGCGCCCATTCTTTGGGGATGAACGACGACGAGTACGCTCCGGTCGACTTCTGGACCGCTTTGCTGCGCGGCTGGTGTGGGCGTTGCCCGCGTTGCGGTGAGGGCGCCCTGTTCGGCCGCTTCCTGAAGATGCAGAGCCGCTGTCCGGCCTGCGACCAGGCGCTCGAGCCGTATCGCGCCGACGACGCCCCGGCCTATTTCACAATATTTGCGGTTGGTCACATTATCGTGCCCTTGGTGCTGATCGTGGAGCGCTATGGTCAGCAGCCACCGCTGTGGTTTCATGCTCTGCTATGGCTGCCCTTGTCGGTTTTGTTGGCGCTTTACCTGCTTCCTCACATCAAAGGAGCGGTTATCGCCCTCCTGTGGGCGCACCGGGCCGCCGCGCCCAAGCCCGCCGCGGGCGGCCTCGATGGCGCCCCTTGAAATATGGCCGGTCACCGAAGGCTTGTGCTAATGTGACAAGCAGTTGGGTATGATCGTCCCGTTGTCCTCCCCTTTTCGGCTCGTGCTGCCGCGTGCGGCAGCCATTTTGCTCGTGGGGGCGCTGGTCGTTTCCTGTGCGACCTCGACCGAGACTCCCCAGGCGCAGGGCCGTGCAGCAGTCGCCGCCGACGTCAATATCGAGCGGGTCGTCCTGCAGGCCTACCGGGCGATCGGCGATCGCCACCTGTACGAGCCCGATTTCCGTAGCCTGTCGGCCGAAACCTATCGTGGCTTCGCCAGCGCCGACCCGGCGATGGCTCTGGAAACCTCCGACACGAGCTTCACGGTCAAACGCGACGGCCGCGAGGTGATGAGCCGGTCGACGCCCCGCGATACCTCGGACGGCCGGGCATGGGGCGGCATGCTGGCCGAACTGATGGCCGGATCGATCGACGCTTCGCCGGCACTGCACGACAGCGACCGCCAGACGCTCATCCGTCAGGCAATGGCCGCCACCACCAAACAGCTCGACCGCAACAGCCGCTACGCCGACCCCGAAGAGGCCCGCGACAACCGCTTCCAGCGCGACGGCGGGGGCGGCATCGGCATCACGGTCGAACGCACGGAAGACAAGAGAATCCTGCTTCGCGCCGTCCAGGATGGTTCGCCCGCGGGCAAGGCCGGCCTCCAGGCCGGTGACCAGATCCTGGCCATCGACGGCGAAAGCATGGTCGACCGGCCATTGACCGACATCGTGCGCCATCTGCGCGGCACGATCGGAACGCCGGTGGTGTTGACCGTGCTGCGCCCGGCGCAGGGCCGCGAGCTCACGATCGGCATGAAGCGCGGCCGCATCATTCCGACCACGGTCGTCTACGAACGCCGTGGCGACGTTGCGTTGATCGTTCTGAGCGGCTTCAACACCGCCACGACCGACAATCTGCGCGCGGCAATCGACAGGGCCCGCGCCGAAATCGGTCCCGGCCTCGCCGGGCTCATCATCGATATGCGCGGCAACCGTGGCGGCCTGCTCGACCAGGCACAGACCGTGGCCGAACAGTTCGTGGGCGACGGCACTATCTTTTCGACCCAGGGCCGCCATCCCGACAGCCGCCGCACCTACAAGAGTTCTGCCTCCCGGAAGGTCGCCGACTTGCCGGTGGTGGTGCTGATAAACGGCGGCTCGGCGTCGGCGGCAGAGATCGTGGCAGCCGCCCTGCAGGACCGCGGTCGCGCCGTGGTCGTCGGCACGACGAGCTACGGCAAGGGCACCGTCCAGACAGTCGTGCGCCTGGCCAACGAGGGCGAACTGATCCTCACCTGGTCGCGCCTCCAGGCGCCTTCGGGTTACACTTGGAACGAGCTCGGCGTGTTGCCCAGCATCTGTACCGCCAAGGTGGGCAACGGCGACCAGCTCGCGACCACGTCGGTCGATTCCAACCAAGGGTCGCTGATGCGCTGGCACGCGCTGCGCAACCCGACCTCGCAGGAAGTGGCCGACCTGCGCAAGATTTGCCCGCCGGGCGAGAATTCGCCCGAGCGCGACATCGAACTCGCCAGCCAGCTTCTGCACAACCGCGCCCTTTATGCCCATGCCGTGCAGGCGGGGATCTACCAGGCGGCCCGCTGACGGGCCTTTTCCGGCGCTTGACACCGCGCCGCCGCTGACTACTTTGCCGCCTCCTAGGAATTCGCCCTTTCGGGCATAAGGACAAGACCATGGCCAAGCCGACCTCGATCCTGATCAAGATGGTGTCCAGCGCCGACACCGGCTTCTATTACGTGACCAAGAAGAACCCGCGCACCAAGACCGAGAAGCTCGAGCTCAAGAAGTACGACCCGGTCGCGCGCAAGCACGTGGTCTTCAAGGAATCGAAGATCAAATAAGGCGCCCCGCCGCCTGCCGCCAAAGCCGCCCTTCCGGGCGGCTTTTTCGTGGGCCGATTTGCGGCTAGGCTCCGCCCCATCCAAGCAACCGGAGGAAATGAAATGAGCGCCCAGCTTTCGCGCGACGACTGGAAGACCCGTGTTGGAGCCCTCGCCTATCGCAACCAGGCCTTCATCGGCGGCAAGTTCTGGAACCTCGGCGTGACCGTCGGCGTGGTCGGC
>JACPVT010000026.1 GCA_016191685.1 Rhodospirillales bacterium
GTTCGAACGCAGCGGTGCGGGTGACGCCGTGCTCGATGTCGGCGGCTTCGAGGAGTTCCCCGCGCTCTGCCCGCGCTGGCACCTGATCGGCAACGACGTATACGGCCGCTCGCCCGGCATGGACGCGCTGCCCGACGCCAAGAGCCTGCAGCTCATGCAGCACCGCTTCGCCGGGGCGCTGGAAAAGATGGTCAACCCGCCGCTGGTGGCGCCGCCCAGCCTGCGCGGCGATCAGGCCAACGCCAGGGCGCGCGGCATCACCTATGTGGCCGATCCCACCGGTGTTGCCTTTCGCTCCGCCTATCAGGTCAACGTGCCGCTCGACCAGCTCACCGCCGCCATCCGCGACCGCCAGCAGGCCGTCCGCGCCGCCTTCTATGCCGACCTGTTCCTGATGGCGACCCAGCTCGACGACGTGCGCTCAGCGACCGAGATCGCCGAGCGCCGCGACGAAAAGCTGGTGATGCTGGGGCCGGTGCTGGAACGGCTGCACGACGACCTGCTGGAACCGCTGATCGGCCGGGTGTTCCAGATCATGGCGCGGGCCGGAGAGATCCCGCCGCCGCCGTCACCGGCGCTCGATGGGCTCCGGTTGCAGCCGGAGTATGTGAGTCCGATGACGGTGATGCAGGCGGCTTAGGCCGGACCAACCTCACAAATAACCTTCATCAACCAAACAAACCGCACCCTGAGGAGCGCCGCGTAGTGGCGCGTCCCGAAGGGTGGGCAACAGCATGACTGATCCCGCCCTTCGAGACGCGGTCCTACGGGCCGCTCTTTGTACCCCATCCTTCAGACACAAGGGTGAGGTCTTTTCAGGGTGAGGTCTATGGAGAATCCCATGTGTGATCCCATCACTATGATGACGGGCGGTACGGCGCTGCTGTCGACGGCCATGGGCATTGCCCAGCAAGCCATCGGTGTCACCCAGCAGCTGCAGCGCGCCGCAGGGCAACGCAACGATTACAACTTCCTTGCCGCCCAGCAGCGCAATGCTGCGGCGGTCGACGAGATGAGGGCTAAGCAGGCCGAGCAGGCGGGCGAGGCCGACGCCGACAAGGCCCGGCAGAAGGCGGGCCAGCGGCTCGGCCAGTTGCAGGCGCGGCTCGCGGCGCAGGGCACCGATCTCCTGGGCACGCCGATCGACCTGCTGGGCGACGCCGCGGCGGCGGGCGCGGAGGATGCGCTCTCGCTGCGCTACCAGTCGATGCGCGACGCTTGGGAGAATCGCGTCAGAGGCGCCAGCCGGCAGGCCCAGGCCCGCTACTACGAGGCGGCGGCAGGCAACGTCGATCCGACCTTGGGGATCGTGAAGTCGCTGATTTCGTAGATGCGAGCCAGCCGTCGATGGGAGTCTCTACAGGAACGTAACCCGCGACTCGTTGCCCAGGAGCTGCGGCATGGCGCTTGTATTGTCGAGTTCGATCTCGATTTCCACCATGTGCGGCGCGTTCACTTCGCCGAGATCGGCTTCGCTGCGCTTGGTGCGGGCAATGGCCAGCGGAGCGCGGGCGATGCGGCCCGTGTAGATCGTCTTGTTGCCGCGGAAGGTGACCTCGACCCGGGCGCCCTGCGTCAGGCGGGCAAGATGCATTTCATCGACGTCGGCAAAGACGCGCATGCGCCCGAGGTCGACGACCTTGGCGATGCCCTTGCCCGACACGCGCTCGCCCTGACGCGAGAAGAGCTGCGAGACCATGCCGTCCAGCGGCGAGCGCACCAGCGACTGCTCGCGGTCGACCCGCGCCGTGTCGAGCTTGGCTTCCATCATGTGGATGTCGGTTTCCTTCTGTGCGAGGTCGGCCGCCAGCGTCTCCTTCTGGAGGCGGAGCTTGACCTGCTCGCGTTCGAGGTTCTGCTGGGCGATGTTGAGCTCGAGCTGCTTCTGGTCGGGCGGCATGCTCGTGCGCTGCATCTCGAGCGCCTTCAGCTTGTTGGTTTCGGCCTCCGACTTGACGATGATCTCCTGCATGGCGATCTCGGCGGTGCGGAATCCCGAAACCATCGCCTCGCGCTGCTGCCGGGCCTTGGCCAGTTCGGCCTCGGCCGAGCGGACCTCGACGTCGGCTACCGGGTAGTTCGACAGCACGGCGACGATCTGGCCGCGCTTGACCTGCTGGCCCTCCTTGATGCGAAGCTCGAGGATGACGGCGCCGCCCAGCGCCGGGTCGCCGGCGATCACCGCCGTGCCGGCCGGGGCATCGGTGTAGCCGCGCGAGATCAGCGGCCCGCTTGGGCGAACGCCGTCCTGGGCCACCACGGGGTGGCGGAACGGCCCTGTCCACACCACCAGGCCGACGGCGGCAAGCGCCACCACGACGGCCGCAATCGCCGCCGCGCGCGGCGTGGCTTTGAGGAACCTGTTTGTTTGCGCCATCCCGACCGCTCACCTGTTGGCCCCAGAATACCGCAAGGCGCGGCCAAGGCGAATTGCCTTTGAATCGGTCAATTTCCCCAATCGGTCAAACTCCAAGGAGGACAAGAATGTGTGAACTCACGGCTGCCCTGATGATGGGCGTTTCCGCCACCCGGACGGTGCTCGGCGCCGCGCAACAGGCGCAGCAGGCGCAACTGGAGGCGGCGCAGCAGAGCCATCGCGCCTGGCAGGCGTCGTACCAGACGGCGTATCAGGTCGCGCAGGCGCGCAACGCCGCCGCCGTCTCGGAATACAATGCACAGGACGCCGAACGACACGGCGCCGCAGGGCGCCCAAGGGCGCGGGAGCCGTCGAGGAGGAACGGCAGCGGCGCAAGACGTCGCTGCTGCTGGGTTCCCAGCAGGCGCGCCTGGCCGCCCAGGGTAGCGATCTGGAAGGCTCGCCGCTCGACGTTCTGGGCGATATCGCGGCGCTGGGCGAACAGGATGCGCTCGCCACCCGCTATCAGGCGGCGCGCGAGGCGTGGGGCCGGCGAATCGAGGCCGCCAATCGGGGCGCCGAGGCCGATTTCCTTGCCGCCTCGTTGCCGCCCTGGACAGGCCGCCTGGATCCCGGCCTCGGCATTGCCCCTCTTGGCGCCAGGACTGGCGCTGCTGGGCGGGGCGACCGACCTGTTCGGGATTGCCGAACGACGCAACCTGCTGCCGGCGCCCAGGTCACGGGCCCAGGCGCAATCCGGGGCGCCAAGCCGATGAGGCGCGCAGGATGGGCAAAAATTGAGCAAAATGAGGATATTGCAGTGCACTGTGACCGCCTTGCCACACCCCCTGCAACAATGACTTGGCCGGAGTTGTACAGGGTGGCGTCCCTCCGGGGCTGTCGGTTACATTGTGTCGTTATCGCGATTTGAATTTCCGCCCGCGGCAGCAACGTTCCGGGCTGTGTAAATGAGGGAGATCGAGGCATGAAAAAGGCTCTTATCGCCGCCGCTGCGCTGGTTGCGCTGCCGGTCATTGCTCAGGCGCAGACACCGTCGCCGGGCTTCTACATCGGCGCCGAAGGCGGTCTGAACTGGCTGATGAACTTCACGGCTGCCCCGAACAACCCGGCGCTTCCGGCGACGATCAGCGTGACGCCGCA
>JACPVT010000219.1 GCA_016191685.1 Rhodospirillales bacterium
GATTGGCTTTTTCGCGATGGGCGTGGGGTGGCGTCTTCATGGGCTGGCTGGCCGACCGCACCAGTCCCCGCGTGCCGCTGCTGATTGCCGGCGTCTCGATCCCGGCCGGCGGCTGGCTCGCCAGCAGCGGCGGCGAGCTTGCGCTTTATGCGGGCTACGCCATTCCGCTCGGCTTCCTCGGCAACGCCGCCACCTTCACGCCCGCCATGAACAACATACAGGGCTGGTTCCAACGCCGCCGCAGCACGGCGGTATCGATCATCTCGGTGGGGCCAGCGATCTCGGGCTTCGTCTGGCCGCAGGTCTATCGCTGGCTGTTGCCCGAGGTCGGTTGGCGCGAGACGTTGGTGATCTATGGCGTCACTGCGGGCGTGCTGCTCTTCGTTTGCGCCTTCTATGTGCGACCCTCGCCGATTGCGCGCAGCAGGGCGGCGCGGTCGGTCGAGGACCACTCCGCCCTGCCGATGCCGTCTTCCTCCATCATGGTGCTGCTCTCGGCGGCGGCCTTCTGCTGCTGTACTGCCATGGCCGTGCCGTTCGTGCATATGGTCGCCTTCTGCGGCGACCTCGGCTACTCGCCGGCGCGCGGCTCCGAGGCGATCGCGCTGATCCTACTGACGGCGGTGGCGGCGACCTTCGTCATGGGCCGGCTCTCCGACTATGTCGATCCAATCAGGGTGAGCCTGCTCTGCGCCCTCATCCAGATCGCCTCGCTGCTGGGCTTCGTCTTCGTCGAAGGCCTGTCAGGGATCTACACCCTCTCGGTCATACACGGCATCCCCTACATCGCCATCGTGCAGGGCTATGCGCTCATCCTGCGCTATCTCTACGGGCCGACCATCGCCGGCTGGCGCCTGGGCGTGGTCATGCTGTTTGCGATGGCGGGCATGGCGGTCGGTGGATGGCTGGGCGGCGCGATCTTCGACGCCACGCTCTCCTACCGCTCGGCCTTCCAGGCCGCACTGGCCTTCAATCTCCTGAACCTTATGCTGCTGGGCGCACTGCTCTTTTCCCGGCGCCGCCGCAGCCCTTTCCTCAATCCGCTTTGATGCCGGAGCAAGTCATGAGCGACGATCTTTGCAAGTTGACGGCGGTAGAGGCCGTGGCGCGTCTGAAGAAGCGGGAAATCTCGCCGCTCGATCTGGTCGAGGCTTCGGCCCGACGCATCGCTGAGGTCGAACCCGCCGTGAACGCCCTGCCGACGCTCTGTCTCGACCGGGCGCGCGACCACGCCAAGCGCCTGATGGCGGGCAAGGACCGCGAGGCCGAAGGCGAGGCTGGCTGGCTGGGTGGCCTGCCGGTATCGATCAAGGATCTCACCGATGTGGCGGGTGTGCGCACCACCTACGGTTCGCCGATTTTCGCCAATCATGTGCCGGCCAGGTCCAATCCGCTGGTCGAGCGCATCGAGCGCAAGGGCGGCATCGTCATGGGCAAGTCGAACACGCCGGAGTTCGGTGCCGGCGGCAGCACCTTCAACGAGGTGTTCGGCCGCACGCGCAATCCGTGGAACACTTCGCTCACCTGCGGCGGCTCGACCGGGGGCGGGTCCGTCTCCGTGGCGACCGGCGAGGTCTGGCTGGCGCACGGCTCCGACCATGGCGGCTCCTTGCGCCGGCCGGGCACCTATTGCTCGACCGTCGGTATCCGGCCGTCGCCCGGCCGGGTGACGCGCGGCACCTCCAACAATCTCTGGTCGCCACAGTCGGTCCAGGGGCCGATGGCGCGCAACGTGCCCGACCTCGCGCTGTTCCTCGACACGATGGCCGGGTTCTGCCCGCAGGACCCCATGACGTTCGATGCGCCTGCCGTGTCGTTCAGCACAGCCGTTGCCAACCCGGTGGCGCCGAAGCGGGTGGCCTTCAGTGTCGACTTCGGCGGCAGGTTCGAGCTCGACCACGAGATCCGCGAGATCTGCGCCAGGATGGCGCGACGTTTCGAGGAGCTGGGCTGCATCGTCGAGGAGATCTCGCCCGATTTCGGGCCGGTCGACAACGTGTTCATGGCGCTGCGCAGCCAGCAGTTCGTCGTCGACCGCGAGCTGCAGATCGAGCAGCACCGCGACAAGATCAAGCCCGACATCATCTGGAACACCGAGCTTGGCCTCCAGCAGACCACCAGCCGCCTGGCCTGGGCCGAGCGCGGGCGGGCGGCGCTGTTCCGGCGCATGGTCGAATTCTTCCAGACGTACGACCTGTTGGTTACGCCGGGCGCGCCCACTGCCGCCTTCGACGTCAATCTGCGTGCGCCCGCGACCATCGCCGGCAAGAAGCTCGAGAACTACATGGCGGGCTCGACCCTCAACTCGGCCATCACCGTGGCGGGCAGCCCAGCCGTGGCCGTGCCCTGCGGCTTCGACCAGCATGGCCGGCCCGTGGGCCTGCAGCTGGTTGGCAGGCCCCGGGGCGAGGCGGCGCTGCTGCAAGCCGCCGCCCTCTACGAAAAGCTGGTCGGGCTCGATCGCCTGCTGCCCATCGACCCCAGGCCCGGAACCGTGCCACCATCGGCCTGAAAGCCGGGGGGATGCCATGCGGGTCGTGATCAC
>JACPVT010000220.1 GCA_016191685.1 Rhodospirillales bacterium
CCCGCAATGACCCGCGCTGAAAGAGCCGACCAGCTGCGCGAGATCGGCGCCGAACGCATCCTGGTGAAGGACGGGCCCTACGGCTCGATGATCCAGAGCTACCGGCTCGACGAGGACGGCTTCCGCGCCGGACGCAGCTTCGACCACGACCAGAAGGGCAACAACGACCTGCTCAACCTGACGCGACCTGACATCGTGGGCGAGATCTGCAACGCCTACATCGACGCCGGCGCCGACATCCTGGCCACCAACACCTTCAATTCCAACGCCATCAGCCTCGCCGACTACGGCATCGCCGGCATGGCGCGCGAGATCAACATGGCCGCGGCCAAGCTGACGCGCGCCTGCGCCGATGCCGCCACGGCGCGCGATCCCGCCAAGCCGCGTTTCGTCGTGGGCGCGCTCGGCCCGACCAACAAGACCCTGTCGGTGTCGCCCAACGTCAATGATCCCGGTTACCGCGCGGTCAGCTTCGACGAGATGAAAGGGATCTATCGCGAGCAGATCGACGGGCTGCTCGACGGCGGCGTCGACTTCATCCTGATCGAGACGGTGTTCGACACGCTGAATGCCAAGGCCGCCCTCGTCGCCGCCGACGAGGCCGCCGAAGTGCGCGACGAGGAGCTGCCGGTGATGGTGTCGATGACCCTGACCGACATCGCCGGCCGCAATCTCTCGGGCCAGACCGTCGAGGCCTTCTGGCATTCAGTGCGGCACGCCAAGCCCCTCACCATGGGACTCAACTGCAGCTTCGGCGCCACCGAACTGCATCCCTACGTGAACGCGCTCAACCCGCAGGTCGAAGGCATGCTCTGCGTCTATCCCAATGCCGGCCTGCCCAACGAGCTCGGCGCCTACGACGAACCGCCCGCCATGACCGCCAAGCTGGTCAAGGGCTGGGCCGAGAACGGCTGGTTGAACGTGGTCGGCGGCTGCTGCGGCACCACGCCCGCCCATATCAAGGCGATCGCCGAGGCGGTGAAGGGCGTAAAACCCCGGCAGTGGCATGCGCTGCCGCCGGCGCTGCGCCTCAGTGGCATGGAATCGGAGAGTTTCTTCTGATGGCCGACGATCAAGTGACGGATCAGACGACAGGTCCTCTAGCGACCTTCATCAACATCGGCGATCGCAC
>JACPVT010000221.1 GCA_016191685.1 Rhodospirillales bacterium
CCAGCCAGCCCGGGATCATGATCGGGAAGTTGAACGGCGTGAGGCCCGCCACCACGCCCAGCGGCTGGCGGATCGACCACGAATCCATGTCGGAGGCGACCTGCTCGGTGAAGTCGCCCTTCATGTGATGGGCGATGCCGCAGGAGAACTCGATCACCTCGAGCCCGCGGCCGACCTCGCCCTTGGCGTCGTCGAAGGTCTTGCCGTGTTCCAGCGACATCAGCCGCGCCAGATCGTCGGTGCGCTTCTCGACCAGGGTCTTGAGATTGAACATCACGCGCTGGCGGCGGAGCGGCGGCGTCGCGGCCCACGCCGCCTGGGCCTTCTTGGCGATCGCCACCGCCTCGTCGACCTCGGCCGCGGTCGCGAAGGCCACCTTGCCCGTCACCTCGCCGGTCGCCGGGTTGGTGACGTCGCCGGTGCGGCCGCTGCGGCCGGCTACATTCTTGTTGCCGACGAAATGCCCGATGCTCGCGACCATGATTTCCTCCGAACGGATTTGACGCGTTCTAGCATAGTCCCCCCGAATTCTTATCCTCCCAGGCTTCGACCCCCTCCGTCCGCTTCGCGGCCTCCTCCCCCGCACGCGGGGGAGGAGGAGAATCATACTCCTCCCTCGCGCATAGCGCGGGGGAGGTGCCCCCGCAGGGGGCGGAGGGGGTCATCGAAACCTCGACGACCCGTGGAGGTGCGATGTCCGCCGGAACGGCGGGCAAGTCGTTGATCGGCGTGGGCGATTCGGCGGTGGCCGGGGATGCCGGGTGCGCGGCAGAAGCGGGCGTTTTGGGAATCGGTTTCGCCGCCTCGCGCTCTTCCCGCCGCGCCTCGATCTCCATCTCCTTCAGCCGGATCTCGTGCGCCCGCTGCTCCTTACGCTCCTCGCGCGCTTCGGCGCGAGCCCGGGCCGCGTCGTCGAGCTTCATCAGGAACATCAGCGCCCGGTCGTCGTGGATCACCTGCTCGCCGATCTGCTTGCCGCGAAAGAAGTAGGGCCGTGACCTGGGTTCGCCCACGCGCAGCTTGAGGTCGTGGCTGCTCTCGCGATAGCGCTCCTCGACGATCTCGTCGCAGCGATTGCGGAAGCCTTCGAATTTGGCCCGCCAGCGCCGAACCGTGCTTTCGTCGACACCGATCCTGGCCGCCGCCTCGCGATAAGTGCGGCAGCGACGGAAATTGTTGAGGAAGCGGACCCGCAGCCGCCAGCCGCGCTGGGCCGCGGCCTTCTTCGCCGAAGGACCATCCAGCAGCGCCCGCTCGATCGCCTTGGGCGCATTCTCGATGCGCGCCGCGCGCTCCTTCGCCTCCTGGGCTTCGCGCTGCTCGCGCGTCTCCTCGCGCGCCTTGGCCTCGAGCTCGGCCAGGCTCATGCCGCGCATGTGCGGCGGCGGGTGAAACCCATCCTTGTTGATCCGCTTGTAGTAGACCGCATCGGCCCAGCTGAGGCCGCCCGCCGGCGGCGCCTCGCCGGGCGCGGCGCGAGTTCCGACGGGCGCCCCGAACGGACGGTTTTGATCGTAAAATGACATCCCTTCCTCCTATCCCCCGGCCCTGCGGGGCCGGAAACCCTTGCGGCAGGATATATAGGGGAGGATAGGATAGGAGTCAAGAGGCGATCGAACGCCACGCAGCGTCACAAGGGCGCGGACGGGGGCCTATAGCCGTCCGCGGCGCGGAGCGTTAACGTCGGCCGCCTCGGAAAGGGGGAAGCGTGACATGGCCCAACCACAGCCGACCACGCCAGACGCCCGGACTGGCATCACAAACACGGGCATCGCAAACCGGGTACGCGAGACCACCGCGCGGGTGCTCGGCATCGCGCCCGACAGGGTGGCCGACAAGGCCGACTTCGTCGCCGACCTCGGCGCCAGCAGCCTCGATCTGGTGGAACTGATCATGGCGATCGAGGACGCCTTCGGCATAGAAATCTCCGACAGTGCCGCCGAGCGGATCCTCACGGTGGGCGATCTCGTGGCGTTCGTCCGCAGTCAGACACCGGCGGCCAAGGCCGCCTAGGCCGCCGCCGTTCGGCGCATCGCCGCGATCCCAGCCTGCGGACTTGCCCGCCTTACCGATCGGGTGTGGGCGAGCCGAACCGGCTTGCAGGAAGCGACGCTCCCAAAGTCTCCAGAAGTGGACATGTCGGCATCGTACCTTGGGCGCATGTCTTCACCATGGCGCCAAGAACGCGCTCCATGCGTCTCAGATCGGCAATCTTCACCCGGACCTGCGCCAGATGCTCCGCTGCAATGTTGTGCACGCGGCGGCATGAACGGGATTTCTCGTCGGCCAGATCGAGCAGGCGGCGAACCTCGTCGAGGGAGAAGCCGAGGTCGCGCGCCCGACGAATGAAGCAAAGGCGGTCGGCGTCGCCGGGTTGATAGAGCCGGTAGCCGCCACTGCTGCGGGCCGGATGAGGCAGCAGGCGGGCGCGCTCGTAGTAGCGGATGGTCTCGATATTCACGCCGGAACGTTTGGACAGAACGCCGATCGGAAAGGCTTCGGGCGCCGACATGGTCATCACATTCCTTTGATCGTGCCAGGGATTGAGCCTGTAGCGGCTACAGGGTGTAGCTCTTTGGGTATGATGAAAAGCAAAACCTCACCGCCGCCGCCGGAGTCGACGCTGGAATCGACGCATGATGCGGCAAAGACCGTCCTTGCCGCCGGCGGCCTGCTCGCGGCATTCGGCGTCGCCTCGTGCTGTGCGCTGCCTGTCGCCCTGTCGCTGCTGGGAATAAGCGCCGCATCCCTTGTCGGCATAGGATATCTCGCCGCGCAGTATCAGCGGGAACTGTTCATCGGCGCCGTGATCTGCCTTGCCGCCGCGGCCTACGTCATGTGGCGGCAGCGACGGGCGCGGCTATGCAGCCCCGGGACAGCGTGCGCGCGTCCGACGGTCGACTGGGGCAGCAAAATTGCCCTGCTGCTGGCCGTCGCCCTGCTCGGCCTCACCTTCTGGATCGAACCGCCGATATGACCCCGATTCTCCAATCGACCCTGACCTGCCCGAGCTGCGGCATGGCCAAGGCCGAAACCATGCCGACCGACGCCTGCCGCTACTTCTACGAGTGTACGGGCTGCAGGACGCTGCTCAAGCCCAAGCCGGGTGATTGCTGCGTCTTCTGCTCATATGGATCGGTGCCATGTCCGCCCATCCAGCAGGATGGCGGCGCGGCTTGCTGCCGCGCTGCTTTCGCCGGCCATCCCTCGCGAACCTAGACCCGCATACATTCCTGGCGCAGGGCGTCGTCGGTGGCGTATTCCTCGCGGTGCGACCCGTCGGTTGCCCGCAGGACCCACACCGGCTCGCTGCCTGCCTCGTTGCGGCGGCCCACGACTTCGTAGACCGCGCGCAAGGCATCGACACGCTTGATGTAGCGTCGGCCCGTCATCGCGATGTCCTCCTCCCGGCCGGCCGCGGCTCAGACCACGGCGTCGCCCGCGATCTGCGTGCGCTGCAGGCGGCGATGGAAGGGGCCGGCGTCGTGCACGGCCAGGTGCTTGGTGCAGCGGTTGTCCCAGAAGGCGATCGAACCCGCCTGCCAGCGGAAGCGGCAGGTGAACTCGGGCCGGTGGCCGTGTTCCATCAGGAACTCCAGCAAGGGCGCGCTCTCGCGCTCGGTCATGCCGTCGAAGCGCATCGAGTAGGATCGGTTGACGAACAGGCACTTGCGGCCGGTCTCGGGATGGGTGCGCACCGCCGGATGCACGCTCTCGGTCGGCTGCCAGTTGGCGTCCTCGCGGATCTTGCTGGAGCGCCGCGCGTTGAGCTTGTTGTGCGGGCCCGCCACCTTGATGTCGCTGTGCAGCACCTTGAGGTTGGCCAGCATCGCCTTCATGCCGTCCGACAGGGTCTCCCAGGCGAGGTACTGGTTGGCGAATAGCGTGTCGCCGCCGTAGGGCGGCACCTCCAGCGCATAGAGGATGGCGCCCATCGGCGGCTCGGCCATCATCGTCGTGTCGGAATGCCAGTCCTCGCCGATGATGCGCTCGTCGCCCGGCTGGCGCACGACGCGCACGATCTCGGGATCGGCCTGGCCGAGGTCGAAGTTGGGATGAATGAAGAGCCGGCCAAAGCGGCGCGAGAATTCCTTGTGGCTGCGGTCGTCGAGCCTCTGGTCGCGGAAGAAGACGACCAGGTGTTCCAGCAGCGCGCGGCGGATCTCGGCGATCGTGGCATCGTCGAGGCCCGCCGCGATGTCGACGCCGCCGATCTCGGCGCCCAGCGCGCCGGCAATCGGTGAAACCGTGATGCGTTGGTAGGTGGTCATGGCGGGAAGACTAGGACACGTTCCGATTGGATGTCACTGGGTAAGGTGTTCATCCACTCATGTCTTGCTGGGAGCGCGCCACTCAAGGGCGAAGGCTACTTCGCCCGAAGTGGCGCATCTTCTCAAGAGTATGAGCGCCACTTCAGGGCGGGGGTTACCCCGCCCGCAGTGGCGCGCTCCCAGCGAAGATGCCCTTGTCTAATTGGAACGAATCCTAGGCTGCCAGCACTTCCGGCAGGATCGGCGCCGCAGCGTCATGGCGCGTGCCGGCGCGCAGGCAGAACAGCGGCGTCAGCAGGCGGTCGGCGATCACTTCGGTGCCTTCGTTGTCGCCCAGCCTGAAGCGGCCGCGGTCGTCGGCCAGCACCGAGACGTCGGCGACCGCGCCCGGTCGCAGCGTGCCGATCTCGTCCTTCAGGCCGAGCATGTTGGCCGCGTTGGTCGTCACCATGGGCACGATCTGCGGCAGCGTCAGGCCGAGGGTCAGCAGTTCGGTCATCGCATAGGACAGGCTGAAGCGCGCGGCGCCGGCGAAGGGGTGTGCCTCCTCGTCGTCGGGATGTTTGGCGGGCGTGCCGGGCGGCGGCGTCATGCGCGTGTTGTAGCCGTGCATGTCGGCGCCCAGCGTGTCGGGCAGCACGCCGGCGTCGAGCGCGAGGCGGGCCATACGGAACGAGAAGTGGCTGCCGTGGCCGACATCGACCTTCAGGCCGCGCTCGAGCGCCACCCGAACGACGGGATGAAGCTTGCCGTGCTTGTCGACGAAGCCGCCGGGATGGCGGGTGAAGGGATGGGCCAGGATGTCGCCCGGCTGCATCAGTTTTACGACCTCGGGCAGGATGCCGTCGGGGTCGACGCCGTTGCTGCCATCAGGGAGTGCCCACATCTGGCCGAAGTGCATATAGACGGGAAGATCGGCTTCGCGTCCGATCTCGGCCGCCTTGCGCAGCACCTCGTAACCCCAGCGCGTGATGCCGCCGACCTCGGCATGAACCTTGATGCCGCGAATCAAATCGCGGTTGGCGAGCGCCGTCTTCACCGTGGCGGCGACATCGACGCCCTCCGGTCCGTAGAGGCCGGGATAGAAATGGCCTTCGAGGCCGCCCACGACATAGGCCGAAAGGAAGGAGAGCACGCGGCTTTTCGCCGGCTCGGCGATGAACTTCCGGAATCCGGGGAAGGTCATGCAGGAGGCGCCGCCCTGATCGACCAGCGTCGTGACGCCGCTTTCCACGCCCACCATGTCGGCCGGCAGGCCGAAGCGGCCGGAGACGTACGTATATATATGTGCGTGGGTGTCGATCATGCCCGGCAGCACGATCCGACCGCGGACGTCGAGGGTCTCGCGCGCCGTGCCGGGCAGATCCTTTTGGACGGCCGCGATGCGACCGTCCGTGATCGCGACGTCAGCGATGCCGTCGAGGCCGGTGGCCGGATCGATGACGTGGCCGCCGCGCAGGATCAGGTCGAAGGGGGCGTTGGTCATGATGTCCGCTCCGCAAGCCTCATGCCAACCGAGGTGACTCATGTTCCTCTCCCCCTAGCGGGTAGGGCAATCGCATATGAATCAAGGATCCTTCGCTGCGCTCAGGATGACATCCATCCTTTGCATGGGCGCAGTGCGTAAATCCCAGCAATAGTGTCATCCTGAGCGCAGCGAAGGATCTTTCTC
>JACPVT010000377.1 GCA_016191685.1 Rhodospirillales bacterium
GGACAGCCGTTGCCGTCGATGCGCCACCGCAGGTATTCCCTGACGTCCTCGGGAATCTTGCCGGCGTAAATGTCCTCGATGAAGATGACTTCGGGGTGCGCGAAATCGCCGAGATAGTTGCCGTAGAAATCGGCGTACAGGACCTCCGAGTAGCCAGGCTTGAACCAGGTGCGCGGCTGGGCGTTGATGACCAGGATCGGCCGGTCCCGGCATGCCGGGAATGACCGTATCCAGTCGGCCGACTCGCGGAACGGCTCGTTCCAGGGCTTGGCACGGCCGGCCACCATCGTGACGGCCATCCACAGCATGATCGCCGAGAGCGCCAGGTTCGCCACGGTCCGGACCGGCCGTCCGGCGCCGGGAACACCGCCGTCGTAGAGCTTGGCGCTGAACGCCCAGAGGAAGGGCGAGCAGACGAGCAGGTTCCGGTCGGTGAAGTTCGGCGACAGGAGGAGCGAACTGGCGACGCCCCCGGCAAGGACGATGAGCGGCACGCCGGCGAACAGGGCGGTCTCGGGATCCAGCGGGAACCGGCCGAGGGCAAGGAAGCCCGGCCTCGGCGCCACGGCGGTGGGCGGAAGGGACACGGTCCATCCAAATCGAATTTGGCGCACCACGAGCAGCCGCTGTACGGCAAATGCGCCGGCGCAGATCGCGAGTGCAAGCAGCGCCTTCTTGGTGAACGAGTAGATCACCACGGTGCGCAGTTGCGAGGCGTACCAGGCGGGATCGCCGTGAATCCAGTTGGTCGTCGTCGAATACTGCGAGAACACCTCGATGACGTATTTCACGTAGAGGCCGGTGACAGCGAGCAGAACGGCGGCCAACGCAATGAGGACGATGCGCTGGCGCGGACAGAAGAAGCCGAGAACGATCAGGACGGCCAGGCATTCGTACATGAGATAGAAATGGACGAAGGAGCCAACCAGCATCAGCACAGCCAGGCCGGCCAGATGAGGCAGCATTCGCGCGCTCGGCTGCGATCGCCTGGCCAGGATCGACAGGCTGATGGCGAGGATGCCGACGCCGATAACGAATGACAGCGAATAGCCGCGCGCGTTTTGCGCGTGATAGAACCAGAAGAACGATCCTGTCGCCATGGCGGCGCCGAACAGGCGGGCGGGCAGGCTGAAGAAGGCCTTTGTCGCCACGATGAACAGCGCGATGGCGCCGGTCGCGCAGAGCGCGCTGAAGCTGCGCAGACCGACTTCCGAATCCCCGAACACCCGGGAATAGAGAAAAACCAGAACGTGGTAGGCCGGCGGATGGAGATCCGTCACCAGGCGGGCGATGAACTCGGTGACGCTGATCCCGTTTTCGTTGATCCATGCCTCGAAGAGCTCGTCCAGCCAGAAACTGCTGACGTCGAGTCCGACAAACGCGCCAACCAGTCCGATCGCGCAGGCAATGCCGAAGCAGCCGACGGCGATCAGATTGTCGAGATCGGCCCGCACGGAAATTCCGCCGAGCGTTTCGCTACCTGTTTTCATTGAGGCTGTTCATAGCACAGCCGGCGCGGCCGTTTCTGCCGATTCGATGATGTCAGTCGTTGAGGCGGAAGCGAATGCGTACCGTGCGCGTCGCCTCGATCCCGGGCGCGGGCAAATTCGCGCCCTGCAACAAGCGGAGGGCGGCGGCATCGAGGGCTGCAAATCCACTGCCCTTCACGATGGCCGCCGCTGAAACCTGGCCGCCAGGCATGACGGTGAAGCGAACGGTAACCTCACCCTCCTCGCTCCGCCGCCGCGCCTCGTCGGGGTAGCGTCGATTGGCGGCGAGCCAGGCCGCGAGTAGCGCGTTCCATCCCGGCGCGACAGTCGCCGGAGCAGCCGCGACCGCCGCTGCGGCAGGCGCCGGGGACCCTGATTCCACCGGCGCCTTCGAGGCCGGACGCGCCGGCACCGGCTGCGCGACGGTCGGTGCCGTACGCTTGGCCTCCGGCTTGGCCTGAGCGGCCTGCGGCGCGGCTTTCGCCGGCTTTGGCGGTGGAGGCGGAGGCGCTGAAAAATCGGGCGGTGCCAGCGCTTCCGGCGGCGGCGGCGGCAGGAAGTCGGGCAGCGCCGGTTCCTTCGGAGGGTCGAGTGCGGCGACTGCCGGCGCCTCAGGTGATTCTGGTTCAGGTTCCGGAGCCCGCGTCGGCGCGGCGGGCGGCGCGATCTCGCTCGCCGTGGCGACTGGCGCCCGATCAGGTTCGACGAAGACCGTGATGGCCGCCGCGTCATCCATGCCAAGTCGCTGTGGTCCGAAGGCTACCAACGCCGCCGCGATCACGATCGCATGCAGGCCGAGCGACGCGACGATCGCAGCACCGAGGCTCCAGCCCGAGGCAGGGGCGATCCCGATCGGCCGCCCGGGTTGATTATTTAGAATGTTATACTGTAACATTATCTCTTGAGAGAGTACGAAACCGAATTACTGGCGGCAAGGGGAAGTCGGATGCGGCGAATTGGCGGATCAGCTTTGTTTGTAGGGGCAGTACTTGCGGCGACCGGCCCGGTTGGAGCCCAGACCAAGCCGGACGAGTCCATCATCGACCTCGACGTCACGGCCAAGCGGTTCGATCGCGAGCGTAGCTCGATCCTGCCGAGCCTCGGCGCCACCCGCTATGATTTCAGCAAGACCGCCATCCAGAACACTCCCCAGGGCGAGAACGCGCCGCTCAACCAGGTCCTGCTGCGCGCGCCCGGCGTCGTGCAGGACGGCTTCGGCCAGATCCACGTCCGCGGCGACCACGGCAGCCTGCAGTACAGGCTCGACGGCGTTCAGCTCCCGGAGGGCCTCTCGCTGTTCAGCAACATCCTGTCGCCGCGCTTTGCCAATGAGATCTCGCTCATCACCGGCGCCCTTCCGGCGCAGTACGGCCTGCGGACCGCGGGTGTGGTCGATATCGGCGTCAAATCGGGCTCGACCGATCCCGGCGGCGAGGCGTCGGTCATGGGCGGTTCCTACAACTGGATCCAACCTGCCC
>JACPVT010000378.1 GCA_016191685.1 Rhodospirillales bacterium
CAGCATGCCGTCGATCGCGCCGCCCATCGCCGAGGCCTGCGCCCCCTCGTCGATGGCGCCACCGATCCATTTCTGCATGAAGCAGCCCGCGACCCGGTCGCCCACCTTGACCCGGTCGACACCGGGTCCGACCGCCACCACTTCACCTGCGCCGTCCGACAGCGGGATCAAGTCGGGCTTGGGTGCGGCGCGGGCGTACTGCGCCTCGATGGTCAGCAGGTCGCGGTAGTTGAGTGATGTGGCGCGCACACGCACCAGCACCTGGCGCGGGCCGGGGGTCGGGTTCGGCCGTTCGACCAGGGCGAGCGAGTCGATGCCCTTGGGCGAAGGGATGACATAGCATTTCATCACTGGCTGCCTTTCAATTCGAGCACCGTCTTGGCCATCACCGCCTCCTGGTCCCAGGGAAACAGGATCCAGGTGTCCTGGCTCACTTCCGTTATATAGCTGTCGACGGTCGGCCGCCCGGCGGGCTTGGCGTAGACCGTGGCGAAATGCGCCTCCGGCAGCATTGCCCGTACCGCCCGAGCGGTGACGCCGGTGTCGACCAGATCGTCGACGATCAGCCAGCCCTTGCCCTTTTCCTGCTCGGCGGTCGTGCCCTTCAGCAGCTCGACCTTGCCGCCGCGCGCCATGCGGTCGTAGGTCGAGCAGCAGACCGTGTCGATCAGGCGGAGATTGAGTTCACGGGCCACGATGGCGGCGGGGACGAGCCCGCCCCGCGTGATCGCGACCAGGCCCTTGAACGGTCCGAGATCGGCCAGCCGCCATGCCAGCGCCCGGGCGTCGCGGTGCAGTTCCGTCCACGACACGGGAAACATCTTGTTGTAACCGGCACTGCTCGCCATGCGGTCTTCTCCCTCGGCCTGTCCGGTTTGGCTTGCTCCCCGACGGAGGCTGCATTAACAGCTTCGAACGACGCAATGAAGGTCGCCCAGCAGAGATATCAGGGACGGAGACTGCGGGAATATGGGAATTGAGCTTACACCCGCTTTCTGGAGCGGCCTGACTCAGATCATTTTGGTCAATATTCTGCTGTCCGGCGACAATGCGCTGGTCATTGCCCTTGCCTGCCGGAACCTGGAGAAGCGCCACCAGAAACCGGCCATCCTCGCCGGCAGTGCCGGCGCCATTGTATTGCGCATCATCTTCGTCCTGATCGTCGATCTGCTGCTCCAGGTCCCGTATCTGAAGCTGATCGGCGGCCTCCTCCTTCTGTGGATCGGCATCAAGCTGGTCCAGGGCGAGGAAGAGCACGGGGATGGCGTGAAGGCGGAGGGATCCCTGTGGGGCGCCATCCGCACCATCATCATCGCCGACGCGGTGATGAGCCTCGACAACGCCATCGCCATCGCCGCGGCTGCCCACGGCGACACCGCGCTGATCGTCATCGGCCTGCTGATCAGCATCCCGCTGATCATCTTCGGCGCCACGATCATCATGCTGCTGCTCAACCGCTTCCCGATCATCGTCGTCGCCGGCGGTGCCCTGCTGGGCTACATCGCGGGAGAGGTCATCGCGACCGATCCGGCCTATGCCGAGCGGCTCGCGGCGGTCATTCCCCACGCCAAGACCATCATCGAGGTCGGCTGCGCGGTGATCACGGTTGCCATTGGGTATTTTCTGCAACGCCGCGCCAAGCGCGAGCATGCCGACCCGGTCGACCTGGCGTCGGGCGGCAAAGGCAAGGAGTGAGCGCCATGGCCAAGCTCAAGGCAATCCTGGTGGCAGTCGACGGCTCGGATCATTCCGACCGTGCCGTGCGCCACGCGCTGGACCTCATTGCTGCCGGCCTGGCGGCCGAGTTGCACTTCGTAAACGTGCAACCCAATCTCGGCGGCGCGATCTCCACCTTCATCGCCAAGGATCAGATCGAGGCCCATCACCGCGAGGAAGGCAACACTGCGCTCGCGTCGGCGGTGGCGTTGGCGGCCAAGGCGTCCGTGCCCGCCAAGGTGCACATCGGGGTCGGCCGCCACGGCGAGGTGGTGAGCGACTACGTCCGCAAACTGGGTGCGGGCACGGTAGTGTTGGGAACCCGCGGCCACACCGGTCTGGCCGGTGTCCTGTTGGGCTCGGTCGCGCAGGACGTGATCGCCCATGTCGATGTGCCGGTCGTCCTGATCAAGTAGGAACGTCGCCCAGGAACATTGGCTGGGGCCGCGCGGTTGTTGGCGCGGCCGGGAAGGCGTAAAACCGCGCCGCAACCTGGAGGGCGCGGAGCGTGGGCGAGGAGACGTGGCGAAACCAGGCGCTGGCGCCCTTTGCCACCTTGCCGTGGCAGACCAGGGGCCGCCTGCACGTCGAGCCGGGTTCGCCCAGCCGCAGCCCGTTCCAGCGCGACCGCGACCGCATCATCCATTCGACGGCGTTTCGCCGGCTGAAGCACAAGACGCAGGTCTTCGTCTATCATGAGGGCGATCACTATCGGACGCGGCTGACCCATTCGCTCGAGGTGGCGCAGATCGCGCGCACGATCTGCCGCGTGCTGCGCCTCGACGAGGATCTCGGCGAAGCGGTGGCGCTCGCCCACGATCTCGGCCACACCCCGTTCGGCCATGCCGGCGAGGAGGCGCTGCATGCCGCGATGACGGGCCACGGCGGCTTCGACCACAATGCCCAGACGCTGCGCATCCTGACCAAGCTCGAGGAGCGCTACGCCGAATTCAACGGCCTGAACCTCACCTGGGAGACGCTGGAGGGCGCGGTCAAGCACAACGGTCCGCTGCTCAAGCAGGGCCGCACGTTGCAGCAACTGCCTGCCGCCATCGTCGAATATTGCCAGGACCACGATCTCGAACTGGGCGGGCATGCCGGTCCCGAGGCCCAGGTCGCGGCACTGAGCGACGACATCGCCTACAACAACCACGACATCGACGACGGCCTGCGCGCCGGCCTGTTCGAGATCGCCGATCTCATGGACCTGCCGCTGGTCGGCGAGATGTTCTCGATCGTGACGCAGAAGTATCCCGGCATCGACCAGGCCCGGCTGATCCACGAGGCGGTGCGCCGCGTCATCAACGCCATGGTCGAGGACGTGCTGGCCGAAACGCGGCGGCGCCTGAAGGATGCGGCACCGAAGTCGGTGGCCGACATCCGTACCCTCGGTCGGCCGGTAGTGGCTTTCTCCGAGCACATGGCCGCGACCGACCGCACCGTAAAGGCGTTCCTCTACAAGCGCATGTACGAGCATTGGCGGCTCAACCGCTCGCACTCCAAGGCGCGCCGCGTCGTGGCCGACCTGTTCGGCCTGCTGTTCGCCGAGCCCAACTGCCTGCCCTCGCCATGGCGCGAGCGCGCGGAGCAGGCCGAACCCCAGGCCCGGGCCCGCCTGGTGGCCGACTACATCGCCGGCATGACCGACCGCTATGCCCTGGACGAGCATCGGCGGCTCTTCGACCTGTACGAGTAGGGGCGATCGGGTTGTCAGCGCTTGGGATGACAAACCGGCGTGATTAGGTAATACCCCGGGCCATGAACCCCTATCGTCATTTCATCGGCGTGATCGTGGCCGCCCTCGAAGCCATGCAGGCCTCTGGCGAGTTGCCGCCGTCGCTCGACTTCTCCGCCATCACTGCCGAGCCGCCGCGCGATCCGGCACACGGCGACATCGCTACCAATGCCGCCATGGTGCTGGCCAAGGGTGCGGGCAAGAAGCCGCGAGACATCGCCGAGCCGCTGCTGCTGCGGCTGAAAGCCGACCCTGACGTGGTCGACGGCGCTGTCGCGGGGCCGGGCTTCATCAACCTCAAGCTCGCCGACGCCTTCTGGCGGGCGCGACTGGGCGAATGCCTGCAGGAGGGCGTCGCCTACGGCGATTCGCAGATGGGCGAGGGCCGCAGGGTCAACGTCGAGTATGTTTCCGCCAATCCGACCGGCCCGTTGCATGTCGCGCATGCGCGCGGCGCCGTCGTGGGCGATGCGCTGGCCAACCTGCTCGCCAAGGCGGGCTACGCGGTGACCAAGGAGTATTACATCAACGATGCCGGCGCCCAGGTCGACAAGCTGGGCCAGTCGACCTACCTCCGCTACCGGGAGGCGCTGGGCGAGACCATCGGCGCGATCCCCGAGGGCCTCTATCCCGGCGAATATCTCAAGGACGTCGGCGCCGGGATCGCCCGACGCGACGGCGCGCGCTGGGTCGACAGGCCCGAGACCGATTGGCTGCCCGAGATGCGCAGCTTCGCAATTGCCGCGCTGATGGCCGAGATACGGACCGATCTGGAGACCCTCGGCGTCCATATCGACGTCTTTTCGTCGGAGCGTGCCCTGGTCGAGAGCGGCGCGGTTGGTCGCGCCTTCGAGGCGCTCACCAGGCAGGGCCTGATCTACCAGGGCCGGCTCGAGCCGCCCAAGGGCCAGAAGCCCGACGACTGGGAGGACCGCGAACAGACGTTGTTCCGTTCCACACAGTTTGGCGACGACGTCGACCGGCCGCTCAAGAAGTCGGATGGCAGCTGGACCTATTTCGCCAACGACATCGCCTACCATCACGACAAGTTCGTGCGTGGCTTTGCCGACATGATCGATATCTGGGGCGCCGATCACGGCGGCTACGTCAAGCGCTTGAAGGCCGCGGTGAGCGCCATCACCGACAAGAAGGGTGAACTCGACGTCAAGCTCTGCCAGCTCGTGCGCGTGCTGAAGAACGGCGAGCTGGTGCGCATGTCCAAGCGCGCCGGGACGTTCGTCACCCTGCGCGACCTGCTCGACGAGGTCGGTCCCGACGTCGTGCGTTTCACCATGCTGACGCGCAAGAACGACGCGGCGTTCGACTTTGACCTGGTCAAGGCCACAGAACAGTCACGCGACAATCCGGTCTGGTACGTCCAATACGGTCATGCACGCACGCGCTCCGTGATGCGGCAAGCAGCCGCCGCCGGCGTCGTGGTCGACGGCCTGGACAGCGCGCCGCTCGACCGACTGGGCGACGCCGGCGAACTGGCGCTCGTGCGGCTGATCGCCCAGTGGCCTCGGCAGGTCGAAGCGGCGGCGGCCGCGCATGAGCCGCATCGCATCGCCTTCTACCTCAACGATCTTGCCGCCACCTTCCACGCCCACTGGAATCGCGGCCGCGAGGAGCCCGGACTCAGATTCGTCGTCGAGGGCGATGCCGATCTCACCCGGGCGCGTCTCGCATTGGTACAAGCGGTCGGATTTGTGATAGGATCAGGTCTAAAGGTCTTCGGCGTCACACCCGTCGATGAAATGAGATAAGAAATGCACATGCGCCGGTCCCCCTCCGGCGACGGTCCAACGATTTACCGACCCAACGAGTCGGTTGCCGTGCGGCTCGATCCGCCGCCTCGGCCCGTCGCATACGAGCCCGATTCCATCCCGCCGCCACCGCGGGACTCTTTGTTGACTCTGGTCAACCGCCGTCGCGGCCAGATCCTGACCGTCATGGTCTCGATAGCGGCCATCGCGAGCTTCGGCTCGGTCGTGTGGTGGGCGCATAATCAGGACGTGAAGGCGGGTGGCCGCGGACTGGAGCCTCTGGTCGTCCAGGCGCCGGCGACGCCGTCGCGGGTAAAGCCCGAGAACGCAGGTGGCCTGGTGCCGCCCAACCAGGACAAGGAAGTCTTCAACCGCATCGCGCCCGGCGCGGTGCCGAGCCAGCCGGAGAAGCTGCTGCCGGGTGTAGAGACGCCCAAGCTGCCGGCCGCCGGATTGCCGACACCCGCGGCGCCAAAGCCGACGGAAGCCGCTGCCAAGGCGCCGACGCCGCTGCAGCCGGCGACGCCCGGGGCCGGTCCGACGCCGGCGCCTGCCCAAGCGGCCGCGACACCGCCTTCGGGCACCCAACCCGCTGCTGCTACCGCTACCGCCACGACCCTCGTGCCTACCGAGGCCGGCCCCAGCATCGCCAGTCTGATCGAAAACATGTCCGGCCCCACCGGCGGATGGCGGGTACAGATCGCCGCGGTCAAGAGCGAGGATGTGGCCAAGTCGACCTGGGCCCGCCTGCAAAGCGCCCACGGCGACGTGTTGGCCAACCTGCGCATGCAGGCGGTCCGCGTCGATCTCGGCGACAAGGGCGTGTGGTATCGCGTCCAGGCCGGGCCGCTCGACGAGAAGCAGGCACAAAGCGTTTGCGGCACCCTGAAAGGGCGCAAGGCCGACTGCGTTACGGTCCCGCCGGCGCGGTGAAGTCTTGCCGGTGAGCCGTCCGCATGCGGCGATATTCGGCTGCGCCGGGCCCGATCTCGCGCCCGAGGAGCGGGCGTTCTTCCGCGACATCGATCCGCTGGGCTTCATTCTTTTTGCCCGCAACGTCGACACGCCCGAGCGCACGCGCCGGCTGGTTGAGGATCTGCGGTCCTCGGTGGCGCGGGCCGACGCGCCGGTGCTGATCGATCAGGAAGGCGGTCGCGTTGCCCGCTTGAGGCAGCCGCACTGGCGCAAGGCCCCGCCGGCCCGTCTGCTGGGCGAACTCTATGCCCGTGATCCCGAACGCGGGCTTGAGGCGACGCGGCTCAACTCGCGGCTGTTGGCGGCCGATGTCGCGTCCGTCGGCTGTGACGTCGATTGCCTGCCCGTGCTCGACATCGCCTTTCCAGAGACCCATGCCGTGATCGGCGATCGCGCCTATGCCGACCGGCCGGAGCCGGTGGCGGCGCTGGGCCGCGCCGCGGCCGAGGGCCTTCTGGCCGAAGGCGTCATGCCGGTGATCAAGCACATCCCCGGGCACGGACGCGCGATGGTCGACAGCCACCACGCCCTGCCGACGGTGAGCGCGACGCTCGACCTGCTGGAGCGCACCGATTTCCTGCCGTTCAGGCTCCTGGCCGATCTGCCCGGCGACGTTTGAAAATTCCGACGACGACGATCTGTCCATGCACGCGCTGGGCGGCTCGCTGGGCGAGCGTGCGCGGCGGGCGCTGGCGGCCGGCTGCGACGTGGCGCTCCATTGCAATGGCCAGATGAAAGAGATGGTCGAGATCGCGACCCAAACCGGCCCGATGACCGAGGCGGCAGGGCGGCGTTTCGACGCCGGGCGTGGCTTTCTGGCCCGTCACCGCGACCCCGCCGGCAAGGCCGGCCTGGCCGAGGCGGGCCGCCGGCTCGCGTCGCTTTTGCCGGAATGGGGATAAGGCCGGCCCAAATCATGTGGCGGTGTGCGCTGCCACTGGACTAAACCGGGACTGCATGACCGAACCCGCAAGCCCGCCCGCCGACGAGGCAAGTGCGAACGACAGCTTCAACGCTGCCGGGCCCGATGTTATTGCGCCGGGCGAAGGCGAGCTGATCGTCAATCTCGAGGGTTTCGAAGGCCCGCTCGACCTGTTGCTGGCCCTGGCGCGCGACCAGAAGGTCGATCTTCGCCGCATCTCGATGGTGGCCCTGGTCGACCAGTATCTGGCGCATGTGGCCCAGGCGCGCCGGCTCAGACTGGAACTCGCCGCCGACTACCTGGTGATGGCGGCGTGGCTCGCCTACCTGAAGTCGCGCCTGCTGCTGCCCGAGCCGCCGGCCGGTGAAGAGCCGTCGGGCCAGGAAATGGCCGATGCGCTGCAGTGGCAGCTCCGGCGCCTGGAGGCGATGCAGGAGGCGGGCGTCCGCCTGATGGCCCGTCCCCAGCTCGGCCGCGACATCTTCGTGCGCGGCCAGCCCGAGGGCGTGGTCGTGGTGCGCCGCGCGATCTGGGACGTGAAGCTCTACGACCTGCTGCATGCCTATGGCGCCCAAGTGCGGCCGAAGGACGCCGACACCTATCAGATTGCGCCCATGCAGTTCTTCTCGGTCGAGGAAGCGGCCGAGCGACTCGGCCGCATGCTGGGCATCGCCATCGAATGGCAGTCGCTCGAGGCATTCCTGCCGGCCGGTCTCACCGATCCGGCGCGGCGACGCTCGGCGCTTGCCTCGACCTTCGTGGCCGGCCTGCAGCTCGCCAAGGACGGTCAACTCGAACTGCGCCAGGCCGAGCGTTTCGGCCCCATCCATCTTCGCAAGCGTACCGAGCAACGGTGACGGTCAAACCCATGTCAGAGAACACCCCAGAGAACGTGACCGACGTCGTCTCTCCCGATCATGCGCAGCATCTTCGGCTCCTGGAGGCGCTGGTCTTCGCCGGCACGCAGGCACTTGACGAGAAGGAACTTGCCGAACGGCTGCCCAACGACGCCGACGTCAAGCGGCTTCTGGCCGATCTCGCCGAACTCTATGCCGGGCGTGGTGTGAACCTGGTGACGGTGGCCGGCGGCTATGCCTTCCGCACCGCGCCCGATCTGTCGGAGAAGCTCAAGATCGAGCGGCCGGTGACACGCAAGTTGTCGCGGGCCTCGGTCGAAACGCTGGCCATCATCGCCTATCACCAGCCGGTGACGCGCGCGGAGATCGAGCAGGTGCGCGGCGTCGGGCTGAGCAAGGGCACGCTCGACCTGTTGTTCGAGCAGAACTGGATCAAGCCGATGGGTCGGCGCCGGGCGCCCGGCAAGCCGGTGACCTGGGGCACGACCGAATTCTTCCTCGAGCATTTCGGCCTGCCCAGCCTCGACGATCTGCCGGGGCAGGAGGAATTGAAGGCCGCCGGCCTCTTGGACCCGCGTTCGCAGCCCCCCATATTCCGTCCAGACGAACCCGATCTGCCACTCGAGCCGGCCGACGACGAGGCCGACGAGCCCCTTGCCACCGACGAAACGGTCCGTTCAGCCTAGATCCTGCCGCATTCAGCAGGTTGCCGGGGCTTCAACCGGGGTGCCATAATCACCCCTCATGAATTCGATACGCCGATCGAAATCGTTTTTGGGAGCATTTTCACATGGGTAGCTTCAGCGTATGGCACTGGCTCATCGTGCTGGCCGTGGTGCTGCTGCTGTTCGGCGGTCGCGGCAAGATCTCGCAGCTTATGGGCGACTTCGGAAAGGGCCTCAACGCCTTCAAAAAGGGCGTCGGAGCGAGTTCCGAGGAAACGCCGCAGGCCCAGCCAGGCCAGCAGCCGGGCGATGCCGCCAAGCCGATCTCGGCACAGGCCACGACGACACCCCCGGGAACCGCGGCGGGCGGCCAGGTCCACCAGGACAGCGCCGCCAAGGTCTGACGGGGCTGGCGGTCGCGGCACTTCGCGTCCGGGTCTGAACGCCGATGTTCGGTATCGATAGTCCTGAGCTTCTTGTCATCGCCATCGTGGCGCTGGTCGTCATTGGCCCCAAAGAGCTGCCCGGCATGTTGCGCAGTTGGGGCAAGTGGATGGCCAAGATGCGCGGCATGGCGTCGGAATTCCGCGGCCATGTCGATGAGATGGTTCGCCAGTCCGAACTCGATGACGTGAAGAAGCAGCTCGAGGGCGGAACTTCCGGCCTCGATCTGCAGTCGCTCGATCCGACCAAACAGATCAAGAGCATGATCCAGGAAGGCGTGACCGAGGGCGAGAAGGCCTTGGCCGACGCCAAGAGCGCGATCGACAATCCCCTGGTCGAGCCGGAGTCTGCGCCGCAGACAGGACTTGAGACGTCCCAGATCGCCGCGGAGGTCGCGGCCGACCCTTTGCCAGCTGTGGCGGAACCGGCGCCCGAGCCGTCCCCCGCGGTGGCTGAAGTCGCTGCTCCGGCGGATCCCGGTGCACCGGCGCCGGTCGACGAGAAGCCGGTCAAGGCCGCGGCCGTCGGCTAGAGTGCCAATTAGCACTTTGAATTGAGGCGCAAAGGGCGGCATAACGCGCCAGCCATGCCGCGACGTAGACCTTGACCCAAGCGCACGACGGACCCGAAGACGACAAGCCGATGCCGCTGCTCGATCACCTGATCGAGCTGCGCAAACGGCTGATCTATGCCCTGGTCGGCTTCTTCCTGGTCTTTTTCATCACCTTCTACTTTGCCAAGCCGATCTTCTCGTTCCTGATCCAGCCGGCGCTGTCCGACGGCTACAAGGTCATCGTCCTCGACATCTTCGAGTTCTTCTTCGTCACGGTGAAGCTGTCGGGTTTCGTGGCGCTGATCGTGGGCTTTCCGCTGATTGCGGTGCAGATCTGGCTGTTCGTGGCGCCCGGCCTCTATCGCCACGAGAAGCGTGCCTTCGTGCCGTTTCTGGTAGCCACGCCGTTCATGTTCTATGCCGGCTGCCTGGTGATGTACTACGTCGTGCTGCCCTACGTGATCAATTTCATGCTCACGGTCTACGCGCCGCCCGACATCGAAAAGACGCTGCGCTCGTCGGACTATCTCGAGCGCATCCTGCAACTCGTGTTCGCCTTCGGCTTCGCCTTCGAGGTACCAGTGCTGCTGACGCTCCTGGTCCAGGTCGGCATCGTCACCACCGAGGGGCTGCGATCCAAACGCCGCTACGCCATCGTCGTGGCCTTCATCGTGGCCGCGGTGCTGACGCCGCCCGACGTCGTGAGCCAGCTGGCGCTCGCCATACCGTTGCTGCTGTTCTACGAACTCAGCATCATGATCGGCCGTGTGATCGAGCGGAAGCGCGACGCCGCGGACAAGAAAGCCGAGGCGGAGGAGCTGAAGGCCGAGGAAGAGAAGAAGGCCAAGGATGCGGCGGAGGACGCGGCGAAGGATCCTGCGAGCTAGGCCATGCATGACATACGTTTCATCCGCGACAGCCCCGAGGCCTTCGATGCCGGCCTGAAGAAGCGCAACCTGGCGCCGCTGTCGGCCCAGCTTCTGGAGATCGACAAACGCCGGCGCGCCGCCATTTCCGAGAGTGAGGGGCTGCAGGCCCGGCGCAAGGCGCTCAGCCAGCAGATCGGCACCGCCAGGCGCAAGGGCGAGCCGGCCGAGGCGCTGATGGCCGAGGTCGCGGCGCTGGAAGAGTCGCTCAAGAAGGGCGCGGCCGAAGCGGCCCGCCTCGACGAGGAGCTGACGCACCGGCTCGAAGTGCTGCCCAACCTGCCGTTTGACGACGTGCCCGAGGGCACTGACGAGCACGGCAACGTCGAAGTCCGCCGCCACGGCAACCAGCGCAACTTCAGCTTCACGCCCAAGGATCACGTGGCGCTGGGCGAGGCGACCGGCGAGATGGACTTCGCCCAGGCGGTGAAGATCTCGGGCTCGCGCTTCGTGTTCTTGAAGGCCCATCTCGCCCGCCTGGAGCGCGCACTGGCGCAGTTCATGCTCGACCTGCACACGACCGAGGGCGACTACACCGAGGTCAATCCGCCGCTGCTGGTACGCGACAATGCAGCCTACGGCGTCGGCCAGCTGCCGAAGTTTGCCGAGGACATGTTCCATACCGACAATGGCTACTGGCTGGTGCCGACTGCAGAGGTACCGCTCACCAACCTGGTGAACGACACTGTGCTGGACGAGTCGGTTTTGCCGTTGCGCTTCACTGCCTTCACGCCCTGCTTCCGCTCCGAAGCGGGCGCCGCCGGCAAGGACACGCGCGGGCTGATCCGCCTGCACCAGTTCCCCAAGGTCGAGCTGGTCAGCATCACAACGCCCGAGCAGTCGGCAGCCGAGCACGAGCGCATGACGGGTTGCGCCGAGGAAGTGCTGAAGCGGCTGGGGCTTGCCTTCCGCACCATCGTGCTGTGCGGTGGCGACATGGGGCCGGCCTCGCGCAAGACCTACGACATAGAGGTCTGGCTGCCCGGCCAGGGCGCCTATCGCGAGATCTCGAGCTGCTCGAACTGCGGCGACTACCAGGCCCGCCGCATGGGGGCGCGCTTTCGGCCACAGGGCGGGAAAGGCACGCGCTTCCTGCATACGCTGAACGGCTCGGCGCTGGCCGTCGGCCGCACCCTGGTCGCGGTGCTGGAGAACTACCAGAACGAGGATGGTTCGGTGACTGTCCCCGAGGCGCTGCGTTCCTACATGGGAGGGATGACCGCCATCCCGGGGCCCGTGAAATGACGCCTGCGGAACTCGCCAAGTCGCGCATCCTCGTCACCAACGACGACGGCATCAACGCGCCCGGCCTCGACGCCATGATCGACATCGCGAGCCAGATCTCGCAGGACGTATGGATCGTGGCGCCGGAGTACAACCAGAGCGGCGCCGGCCATTCGCTCTCGCTCACTCATCCGGTGCGCGCGCGGCAGATCACCGAGAAGCGGTTCGCGCTCGAAGGCACTCCGACCGACTGCGTGCTGTTCGCGGTCAAGCACCTGCTGAAGGACCGCAAGCCCGCCATCGTGCTGTCGGGCGTCAACCGCGGCTCCAACATGGCCGACGACGTGACCTATTCCGGGACCATCGCGGGCGCCATGGAAGGCTGCCTTCTCGGCATTCCCTCGATTGCCTTCAGCCAGGCCTACACCCATCCGCATCCGCTGAAGTGGGAGACCGCGACGCAATATGGTGCCGACGTGGCGCGTCGCGTGCTGGCGGGCGGCATCCCGCGCAACATCCTGGTCAACGTGAACTTCCCCGACGTCGCCGCGTCGGAGGTCAAGGGCACGCGCGTGACGCGTCAGGGCGTACGTGGCTTCGGCGGCCACATCGTCGAGCGCACAGACCCGCGCGGCGGCACCTACTACTGGATCGCCTACGCGCCCGGCGAGCACGAGCGCGATGAGGAGAGCGACATCACCGCCGTGCGCTCGGGCTACGTCTCGGTGACGCCGCTGCATCTCGACCTCACCCACGAGGCCACGCGCCGCAAGTTCGGCTCGTTGTTTGCGGCGGGCTGACGCCGGGCGGGCGCCGTGAACGTCGCGGCCATGCAGCGCCTGATCGCCGAGTTGCGCAACTCGGGCATCGTGGACGAAAACGTGCTGGCGGCGATTGCTGCCGTCGACCGCGAGCGCTTCGTGTCGGCACCCTTCGTAGAGCGCGCTTGGGAGAACACCGCGCTCCCGATCGCCTTCGGCCAGACCATCAGCCAGCCGCTGGTCGTCGCCGCCATGACCGAGGCGCTGCGCGTCGGCCCGCGCATGAAGGTGCTCGAGATCGGCACCGGCTCGGGCTACCAGGCTGCGGTGCTGGCCAAGCTGGCGCGCCGCGTCTACTCGATCGAGCGCTACAAGCCGCTGTCCAAGGAAGCCGAGCGCCTGCTGATCGACCTTCGCATCCACAACGTCGTGTTCGACATCGGCGACGGCAGCAAGGGCTGGCCGGGCCAGGCGCCATTCGACCGCATCATCGTGACGGCCGCCGCCGACGAGCGGCCGCAGGCCTTGATCGACCAACTCGCCATGGGCGGGATTCTGATCGTGCCGGTCGGTCGCGACCCCACCGCCCAGGTCGTCGAGCGCATCGTCAAGAGCGAGAGCGGGCTGCAGCGCGACACCCTGATGCCGGTCCGCTTCGTGCCGCTGGTCACCGGCCCCCTGCCGGTCCTCGGCCAGGGGTGAGCGCGGGCGGCGTTTCCCGGGAGATGCTCAACCAGTCGGCGGCTTTTGCGACAGCAGGCTCTCGAATTGTCCGATCAGTCGGGCCTTGATCTCGGCTTCCAGCGCCAATCTTTCCGTCGGATTTTCGAGCCGCGCGAGTGGTCGCCTGAAAATCTCTTCGGTCACGAGTTTCGTCAGAAGCGACTTGACGGCGTAGTAGGCCGTGTGGGGCTTGAAGAAGATGCCGAGGTGAAGGGACAGGTCCCGTTCGTTCGCGCATTGGTGCCAGTAACCCGCGGGCAGGAAGAGAAAATCCCCCGGCCGCAGGACCTCGTCGAAGACAGGTTCGCCCTGCTGTTCGGAAGATGCGCTCATCCCTGACACGGGATTCCGGACGGGCGGGCCGTAAATTCGCCAGCGCTTGCTGCCTTCCACCTGGGCGATGAGCAGGTCGTCCTCGTCATAGTGATAGGCGAGCGCGCCACCATCGCCGCGGGTGGCGATGGCGCCGACCACGATCGTCTCCGCCGTGCGGCCCTCGATGCTTGCGCACAAGGCATTCAGGGCCGGCACGTGAGGACTGAGCGCTTCTATGATCAGGCTTGCTCCGCTGGCCAGCAGTCTCTCGAGCTTGTCCCCATTCACCCTGCCATTTTCCAGGTAGAAGAGTGGAGGAACGACCGCTGCCTCCTTCGTGATGCGCAGAGCTTCGGGAGGAACGGCGCCGGTTTCGATCATGCCGTGGAGTGACCGCCAGGTGAGCAGGCCGTCGTACCTGTTCTCGTCGCAGCCCCGGTGGAACCTGATCGAGCGGGTGCGCAGAAGCTCGAGAAACTCGGGTTCCGTCAGCGGGGCGATGAGGTCTTCCAAGGATGCGATGGCTGGCGGCACTTGGCGCAGCTCCCAATGTGAATAGTTCTGCCGGCAGGCCTGCTGGAGCCAGACTACGCCAGGCCGGCGGCGCCAGGAATGGCCCGCCCGCGCCCCTTTCCGCTGGAATCGCGATGCAGTAAACTGGTGCAATGAAAAGAGCCCCTCGCTTCCCCTCGCGATGGGCCGGCCGGATGCGCACGCTGGGTACAATGGCGGTGCTTTTGGTCGCGCTCGGCGCTTGCAACACCGTCATGGGTGCCCGTGAAGGCACCATGGAGTATCCCGGTTCCGGTGCCGGTCCCAACGCTGTGCCGGTCTATGTCGTGAAGGACAAGGACACGGTCGAAGCCCTGTCGTTCAAGTACGGCGTGCCGATCCAGACCATCGTCGAGCGCAACAAGCTGCAGCCGCCGAACCGGCTCCGCGCCGGCCAAACCCTCGAGATGCCGGGGGCCAAGTACGTTCCGGACTCGGTGCCGGGCACCGACACCGCTGCCGCGTCCACGCCGGGCCCGGTCAAGCGTGAAGGCCTGGCGCCGCCCGCCCAGGGCGAGGCGCCGCGGTCGGCTGCGCCCGCCGGCCAGCCGACCCCGCTCAGCCCGGCCTCGCAATCGGTCACCGTCCCGGCCACGCCGCCGCCGCGCTTCGTCTGGCCGGTCCAGGGCAAGGTGGTGGGCAACTACGGCACGACCACGGGCGGCCAGAAGAACGACGGCATCGACATCCAGACCGAGAAGGGCGCGCCGGTGAAAGCCGCCGACGGCGGCACCGTCGTCTATGCCGGCAATGAAGTCCGCAACATGGGCAACCTCGTGCTGGTGAGCCACCCCGGCGGCTGGATCACCGCCTACGCCAACAACGAGTCTCTGCTGGTGAAGAAAGGCGATGCCGTGAAGAAGGGCCAGGCGATCGCCAAGGCCGACACGAAACTGCACTTCGAGGTCCGGCGCAGCAACAAGACGCTCGACCCGACGACGGTACTGCCGGCGCAATAGCTCGCTAGACGGGAAGGCTCAGACGATCTTGCCGTCGAGTTTATAGACGCTCCTGCGGTCCTCGATCTCGAGCACCCAGAGATCGGGATCGCGTGCGACCTGGCGGGCGATGTAGGCGTCGGCCTCGGCTTCCGGCACCGGCTTGGGCCCGGTCCCGCGGCTCAATGCCGGCTCGTCGTCGAGCGTGCTCGCCTGGGTGAAGACGGTGACGCCGTCCTCGAAGCGGTTGATCTTCAGCAACACCGTGCCGGCATCGGGATCGCCGCGCCGCACCACGGTGGCGGGAATGAAGGCGCGATCGCAAAGCCGCACCTGCGCGCTCACCCACAAACCCGTCGTCAGACCCATCACCATCGGGCAACTCTACGCCAATGCGTCGTCGAGACCATCGAAGATGGCGCGTGCGCCGCGCCAGCGGAAGCTCACGCAGGCGAAGGGCAGCGCCTGCAGCGTGGCATCGTCGCGCGCCACCAGCGATGCCGGCGCGATCAGAATCGGCCGGACGTCGCGGCCGCCGCGCGCCTGGGCGAGCGACAGCGAACCCACGGCGAGCGCCAGTTCGTCCGGCCGGCCGTCGGCCACCAGGGCGAACAGCGGTTGCGGACGCTCGCCGCGCAGCGAGAAGAGATCGGTCGCGCCGCCGAACAGGCCGCGTTTGACCAGCTCCTCGTGCAGCGCGCCGTCGACCAGGCGCCGGTCGCAGGCGGCGGCGGCCGAATCGACCGGCGTCGCCTCGATGCAGAGTCCCGTCGCGGCGACCGGCGCATCGCCCGACTTGTAGCGACGCACCGTATCGACGAACTGGCCGAGCAGTCGGGTGAGGCGGGGACTGTCGAGCGGCGCCACGATCAACACCTCCGACTCCTCGCCGTCGGGCCAGACCAGGGGCCGCCAGACACCGTCGGCCAGGAAGTCGCGGAAGCCCGCCTTGCGCTGGCCCGTCCGCGCCCCGCCCATGCGGCCGGAATGGGCGAGATAGAGCGCGCCCTGGGCATCGGCCGCGATGATGCCGGCCACTTTGCGGTCGGCGCCGCTGCGCGGAAGGTTGATCTCGCAGGTGATGCTTTCGCGCCGGGTCGGCGCATGGGCGGCATGGCCCAGCAGCAGGGCGTGGCGCGCGCCCGTCGATCTGCCGTCGCCGCCCGTCTTCGCGGCGCGCGGCTCGAAGGCCCACCAGAAGTGATCGTCGCGCGCCCAGTGGATGGTGGTGCTGAGTTCGCCGCCGCGCCAGGTCAGCCGCACGCGTCGCGCGGGAACGCCCTTCAGCGCACCCTGCAGGCGTCTGATGGCACGGTCGATCCGCCTTGGTTCCCCCACGGCCCGCAGCATGCGCGATCCTACCGCTCCCTGCGGCGCTTGCCCATCGGGACAGCTTCAGCCATGACACCCGCCTTCCATGGCTGACCCACCCCTTCTCGCGCTGAGCGGCATCCGCTTCCACCTCGGCGATCAGACGATCCTGGACGGCGTCGACCTCGGCATCGCGCCCGGCGAGCGCCTGTCGCTGGTCGGCCGCAACGGCGCCGGCAAGTCGACCCTGCTGCGCATCCTGGCCGGCCAGCCGATCTTCGACGGCGGCACGCGCTTCGCCCAACCCGGTGCCACCATCGCCACTCTGCCGCAGGAGCCGGACTTTGCCGGGCACGCGACCGTGGCCGACTATGTCGCCTCCGCGCTCCCCGATTCGCAGGGACCGTCCGACTACCGCGTCGCCGCCATTCTCGAGGAGATGAAGCTCGACGGCGACCGGCAGCCGGGCGAGCTGTCGGGCGGCGAGGCCAGGCGCGCGGCGCTGGCGCGGGTACTGGTCGGCGAGCCCGACGTGATGCTGCTCGACGAGCCCACCAACCATCTCGACCTGCCCACCATCGAGTGGTTGGAGGACAAGCTCTCGAAATGGCGCGGCGCCTACGTGCTGGTGAGCCACGACCGGCGGTTCCTGACGACGCTGTCGCGTGCCGTGCTGTGGCTCGACCGCGGCATCGTCCGCCGTCTCGATCGCGGCTACGGCGAGTTCGAGGCCTGGTCGACCGACATCGTCGAACGCGAGGCGACGGAGCGGCACAAGCTCGACCGGCTGATCGAGCGCGAGACCGAATGGGCGGGCAAGAGCATCCGCGCCCGGCGCACCCGCAACGAGGGCCGCCTCCGGGCCCTGAATGCCCTTCGCCAGCAGCGTCGCGAGCAGATCGGCCCGGTCGGCCGCGCCACCATCGAGGCCGGCCAGGCGGAGGCTTCGGGCGCTCTGGTCGTGACCGCGCGCAACATCTCCAAGCGCTGGGGCGACAAGGTGATCGCCGAGGATTTCTCGACCCGCATCTTCCGCAAGAACCGCATCGGCCTGATCGGCCCCAACGGCGCCGGCAAGACGACGCTCTTGAAGATGCTGATGGGCGAGCTCGCACCCGATTCAGGGACCGTGAAGCTCGGCGCCAATCTGATCCCGGTGGTGATCGACCAGCGCCGCATCGGCCTCGACCCCGACAAGACGCCGTGGGAGATCCTGGCCGACCGCAACGACCATGTGCTGGTGCGTGGCCATCCCACGCATGTGATGACCTATCTTCGCGAGTATCTCTTCCGCGACGAGCAGGCGCGCCAGCCCGTGCGCACGCTGTCGGGCGGCGAGCGCAACCGCCTGCTGCTGGCCAAGGCGCTGGCCGCACCCTCCAACATGATCGTGCTCGACGAGCCGACCAACGATCTCGACGCCGACACGCTCGATCTCCTGCAGGAGGCGCTCGCCGATTACGACGGCACCGTCCTGCTGGTGAGCCACGACCGCGATTTCCTCGACCGGCTCGTGACCTCGACCATCGCACTGGAAGGCGACGGCACGGCGGTCGAGTACGCCGGCGGTTATAGCGACTATGTGAGCCAGCGCGGCCCGCGCGTAGAGGCCACCGGCGTGACGCCCTCGCGCGCCAAGGCGAAGCCGGCTTCTCCGGCGCGCGAGACCAAGGCGCGCCTCGGTTATAAACGCGAGCGGGCCCTGATCGAGCTGCCCAAGAAGATCGATGCGCTCCGGGCCGAGATGGCGGCAATCCACGAATCAATGGCCGATCCCACCCTCTACAGCCGCGATCCCAAAGGCTTCGCCGCCAAAAGCGCCCGCCTGGGCGCCGCCCAGGCCGAGATCGACGCGGCCGAGAGCGAGTGGCTGGAGCTGGAGATGCTGAAGGAGGAGCTGGGCGGCTAGAGCCCAACTCCCCCTCCAAGTCCTCCTCCAAGTCCAAGCCCAAGTCCCACAGCCGAGTTTCGGCTCCCGCACGCCGGAAAGCCAATAACGGTGGGCTTTTCGCCCGTTAATTCTGGACACCCAAATGTAACGCGTGTTGTCCGGCCCGGTGTCCGGGATTCCGAGATAAGCCTTATTCCATTGGCTTTTACGCATCTCTCGTTATCTTCTTTGCACGTGCCCCGCCGCGCCGTGTTTTTCAGGCGTCGTTAAGTGTCTGTTCCCACGTCGTTATTCGGCGTGTGGTGGAGACGCAGTGCTAGCACTCTGCCCGGTGCTGCCTGCCCGCTACCTTCCCTTCCGCACGTAGTGCGTCGCGATCAGCCGCGCCGTTGCCACCGTGACGCGTTTGCCCGTCGGGATGTGCAGGAATTCGTTGGGGCCGTGGGCGTTGGAGTGCGGGCCGAGCACGCCGGTGATGACGAACTGCGTGTTGGGGAACTTCTCGCCCAGCATGCCCATGAAGGGAATCGTGCCGCCTTCGCCCATGTAGGCCACCGGCTTGCCGAAGGCTTCCTGCGAGGCTTCCGTCACCGCCTTCTCCAGCCAGGGCGCCAGCGGCGGCGCGTGCCAGCCGCTCTGGCCGCCTTCGCCGGCATCGAACTCGACGGTCGCGCCATAGGGCGGATCGGCTTCCAGGGCCTTCTTGATGGCCTTCACGGCCTCCTTGGCGTCGAGCGTCGGCGGCGTGCGGATGCTGAGCTTGGCCTCGGTGTATGGCAGGAGCACGTTGCCGGCATCGATCGGCTCGGGATAGCCCGCCATGCCGACCGTTGCGAGTTGCGGGCGCCAGGTCCGGTTCAGCACCATCTGGCCCAGATCCTCGACCATCGGCTTGGTCGTGCCGGCAAAGGGGAACTTCCGGTAGACCTCCTTGCCCAGCACGCGCGCGGCTTCCTCGGCCTGCTGCTGGCGCTGCGGCGGGATCTGCACGAAAAGGTCGGGCAGCTTCATCTCGCCCGTCGCCTCGTCTTCCAGCCGCGTCAGCAGGCTGCGCACGATGCGGAAGGAGGAGGGCACGATCCCCGACGCGTCGCCGGAGTGCACGCCCTCGTTCAACACGCGCACCTTCAAGGTGCCGGCCGCGATGCCGCGCAACGACGTGGTGAGCCAGAGCCGGTCCCAGTCGCCGCAGCCCGAATCGAGACAAACCACCAGCGACGGGTCGCCGATGCGGTCGATCAGATGGTCGACGTAGAAGGGAAGATCGTAGCTGCCGGACTCCTCGCAGCCCTCGATCATGATGACGCAGCGGGCGCGTGGGATGTTCTGTTGCTGCAACCCCAGGAGGGCGGCGAAACAGGCATACATCGCGTAGCCGTCGTCGGCGCCGCCGCGCCCGTAGAGCTTGTCGTCCTTCAGGATGGGAACCCAGGGCCCCGTGCCCTCGGCCCAGCCCACCATCTCCGGCTGCTTGTCGAGATGGCCGTACAGCAGCACCGTGTCGTCGCCGTCGCCGGGGATGTCGATAAAGATCAACGGCGTGCGGCCGGGCAGGCGGACGACGTCCAGCGTGGCACCGGGGAAGGCTGCCAGGTGCGGACGCGCCCAGTCCACCATCAGCGTGACCGCATCCTCCATGTAGCCGTGCTCCTCCCATTTCGGGTCGAAGGCCGGCGACTTGTTGGGAATGCGGATGTACTCGGTGAGGGAGGGGAGGATCTGGTCGTCCCAGAAGGTGCCGATGAAGGTCTTGAGCTGGTCGGAGTTCATGGGCGGGAGTTTAGCCGTACGCTTCGCCTTTGCCCACCAAGAGCCCGATGCGTTCCTACCTCTTCGGCATGAGGCTTCCCGACAGGAGGCCATCCGGAATGGTTGGATCGGCTCGCCTCGCGGCAATCGCATGCTTGGCGGCCTCGGATCGAAAGAGATCCCTGCTGGGCCAGTCGCTTGGCATCTCATTCGCCACGCAGGCGAGCATGAAGGCCGCCATTCCTTCCTGCTGGGCCTCTTCGGATTTCA